>DATCNE010000245.1:0-30416 GCA_036565395.1 Dermatophilaceae bacterium | reverse complement strand
GTACGGCAACGAGCGGCTTCACAGCCAGCTGAGAAACGTCACACCCGAGGAGTACGAACAGGCCTACTACGCTTCAACAACCGGCTCACCATCCGGAGACGCCGCCAACAAGAAGACGGCATGATTTCCGGGACGGTTCAGTTAGCCGACAACTCAACAAGGCACGGGTCGCTTGATCATCGAAGGACTTGCAAAAGTTCGACGATGACAAGCGGCCTGTGCTGCGTTGGCGACATGCCTGATCGAGTCCGTCGGTCAACGGTTCCCTTCTTTGCCACGGAAGCATCTGTGGCTTGGTGTTGCTGGAGTCGTCGCCGCCAACGCTTGCGCCGTAGACTGCGAAGCGGTGCGCCGGGAAGTCTGGTCGGCAATGCGATGAATGATGCCCCCGACCAAGGATGTTCATGACCGACACCGGCCCGTTCGCCCAGCTCTTGCTCGTGATCTCGCTCGCCGCCGTCGCTGCGGTGCTCTCCAACCGGCTCACGGCTCGGTTGCGGGTTCCCGCGCCGGCGTTGTTCCTCGCTGCATCCGCTGTCGCCGTCGCCCTTCCAGGTCTGGGTCTGGGTGCGCCGCCGGAGCGCATGGTCGAACGCATCGTCACCGTGGCGTTGTTGTGCATCTTGTTCGACGGGGGCATGCACATCGGCTGGCGACGATTCCGGGGCGCCGCCGCGCCGATCGTCGTGGTCGGTGTGGTTGGCACGTTCCTGACGACGGCGGCTGTGGCCGCAGTGGCGCACTTCGGCTTCGGTTTCAGCTGGTACGTGGCCCTTTTGCTCGGCACGGCCATCGCGCCGACCGACCCTGTGGTCGTGTTCTCGGTCTTGGGACAACGCGAGATACCCGGGCGCTCTTCGACAATTCTGGAGGGCGAGTCCGGGGCGAACGACCCGGTCGGCATTGCTCTGCTGGTGAGTCTGCTCGCCGCCGGATCTCTCAGCGGCGGTGCCCTCGTGCAGGTCGCAGGTGAGTTCGCGCTCCAGATGGGCTTGGGCGCTGTGTTTGGCCTCATAGGCGGCCGTGCCCTGCTGTGGTTCATGCGGCGCGTCTCGCTGCCGAGTGAAGGTCTCTACCCGCTCCGAACCCTCGCCTGCGTGTTGGTTCTGTATGGCGCGACGACCATGGTCCATGGCTCGGGGTTCCTCGCCGTGTTCGTCGCCGGCATCGTGGTGGGCGACGAGCGCGCCCCTTTCAAGCGGGAGATCGAGCGCTTCCACTCAGCGCTGGCGAGCCTCGGCGAGATCGTCGCGTTTGTCGTCCTTGGCTTGACCGTGAACCTGAGTGACCTCACGCGTCCCAACGTGTGGGTGCCTGGTCTGGTGCTCGGCGTCTCGTTGGCTCTGGTGATCCGGCCGCTGTTGGTGGGGATGTGTCTGATGCCGGCCAACCTCCATCGCAATGAGCAGGCCTTCGTGCTCTTCGCCGGGCTCAAGGGCGCCGTGCCGATCCTGTTGGGAAGTCTGCTGCTGGCTGCGAACGTCCCGGGCGCACACAGGCTGTACGGCATTGTCATCGTCGTCGTAGCCTTCTCGGTCCTGGTCCAGGGCAGTCTCGTGCCGACGGTTGCCCGAGCCCTGCACCTTCCTATGCGCATCGTGGAACCCCAGCCCTGGTCGCTCGGGGTTCGGCTGGCTGAGGAACCGGAGGGAGTGCTGCGGCTCACTGTCGGGGCGGGCTCGCTCGCGGACGGTCGAACCATCGATGAGATCGCAGACGCAGCCACCGACTCCGGGGACACGGTCGACGTCTGGGTAAACATGCTCGTCCGGCGCCATGCCTTGGTCTCTGTCCGTGGCGACACTCTTCTACAGGCCGGCGACGAGGTGCTGGTCTCAGTAGATGAACGATGGCACCCGCACCTCGAGGACCTCTTCAGGACCTAGTCAGACCCCCAGGGGTTACCAGGTGTGAACTGCCGAGGTGGCTACACCCCAGCTGCGATGACGATGCCATCAGTGAGGAATCCGGCGACCAAGCCCAGAAGCAGCCCATAGGCCAACAGGTCTGGGCGTTTGGTCCGGGCCGCGATGCCGACCAGCTGGGTGACGACATACAGGATCGATCCGGCGGCCAAGGTCAGGAAGATGACGCTGACGGGTTCGCTGGTGAACTGGTGACCCACGAGTGTTCCCACGAAGGTGGGCCCGCCCCCGATGGCGCCCATCGCCAACAGGAACCCCCAGCTCGGACGGAGAGGCTTGCCCTCGGGGTCGAGGTCGCCGGCCAGAGGGGCAACGATGCCGAAGCCTTCGGTTGCGTTGTGCAGGCCGAAGCCGATGACCAGCAGAAGGGCGAGGGAGATCTCGCCGCTGGCAGCCGATTGACCGATGGCCAGACCCTCGGCGAAGTTGTGCAGGCCAATACCCACGGCAATCAGCAGTGAGAGCCGGCGCGCGGCCGACCATGTGGCGATCCGGCTCTGGCGCCTGGCTCTGGCCTCGGTGACGCCCATTGCCCCTGGGCCGTGGCGAACCGGACCTTCCAGGTTTGTCTGCGCCAGTGGGGACTGCCGCGCCATCCAGCGTTCGTAGAACACCAGCGCCAACAAACCGGCGCCCAAGCCGAAGGCGAACAGCACACCGTAGCCCGCAGCCACTCCCAGCCCACCCTTGCCTTCGTGCACCGAGGTCAGGGCTTCATCGATGGGAGTCCAAGCGGCTGAGAGCACGTCCCAGAAGAGAAAGAGCAGCACGCCGATGGCGGTTGCGTTCAGCAGCGCACGAAGCGCTGGTGCGGGTGTGCGCAGTCTCCCGATCGGCAACCCCAACAAGATGGTGACGCCGGCGATGAAGCCAAGCAGCAGGGTCGAAGGCAAGCTCACTGGTGTTCCTCAACTTCATTCGTCGGACGGGGCGAAGCGCCCACCTGACTAAGATAAGGCTTACCTAACTTCGTATTCAAGTTGATGGTGCTCTGAGGAGGTGTGTCACTGCCCACACCCCTGCAGCCTGAGGATCGTCCTCCCACAATTCACCCAGAAACGCCTGTCAGGCTGCGACATCATGGACAGCCTGATCGCCCTCACCGCGCAGTACCTTCTCTTTCCCATCCTGGTCGCGGCCGCAGCCATCTGGCTCTTCCTTCCCCGCCGGGACCAGGTTGGGCTGGCCGTTCAGGCGATCGTGTCGCTGGTGATCGCGGTCGTGCTGATCCAGCTTGCCGCGGCCATCCACGCAGACCCCCGACCCTTTGTTGTCGACCCCTCGATCAAACCGCTGTTTGCCCACCCCGCAGACAACGGGTTCCCCTCCGACCACACAGCATTGGGCGCGACTGTGGCCCTCCTGGTGATGACCTACCGCAGGCCGCTGGGGGCGGTGCTGCTGGCCGCGAGCCTCCTGGTGGGGGTTGCCCGCGTGGCTGCGCACGTCCACCACGCCCAGGACATTGCGGCCGGGGTGTTGATCGCTGCACTGGCCGTGGGCGCTGCTGCCGCCACATGGCGGTGGGTCCGGCCCCGGTTGCCGCGGCGACTGAGCGAGCTGGCATCTATGTAAGAGCAAGGGGCGCTCTCGCCGACATCACCGTCTCCGATCGGAGATGGTTGGTCCAGGGAGCACGATGCAAGGGAGCACGATGCAAGGGAGCACGATGCAAGCGTTGACCGTCACCCCGAGGACGAAGGACTCTCTGCAGCTCCGGGAGGTCCCGGACCCGCCGCCAGGGGAGGGGTCGGTCTTGGTCGAGTCGTTGGCAGTGGGGCTGTGCGGCACCGATCGGGAGATCGTCGCAGGGGAGTACGGCCAGTCGCCAGCGGGTGCCGTGCCCCGCCTGCGCGCTCGGGGAGTGGGACATGTGCCGTAACGGCCAGTACACCGAGCACGGCATCAAGGGGCGGCACGGTTTCGCCCGCGAGCGATGGAGGGCCGACCCGGATGGTCTGGTCCGCATCGACGCGGGGTTGGCCGACGTCGGAGTTCTCCTCGAGCCGACGACCATCGTGGCCAAGGCGTGGGAGCAGATCGACAGAATCGGCCGTCGCGCCTTCTTCGACCCGACAGGCCCCGCCTGGTCCGTGATCTCGGAGCGGTCTACCACACGGACACTCTCACGGAGTCGGGGATAAGGGCGGACGTGATGGTCGAGTGCACAGGGGTCACTTCCGTCGTGGTGGAGACGATGACATGCGGCGCGACGGATGCCATCGCCTGTCTGACCGGGGTGTCCAGCCAGGGCGTGAAGCAGCCGATCGACATGGGCCTTGTGAACAGGGACGCGGTTCTGGGAAACGAGGTGATCTTCGGCAGCGTCAATGCCAACCGACGCCACTACGCTTCGGCTGTGACAGCCCTCGAACAGGCTGATGCGGGTTGGCTGAGGCGGCTGATCACGCGTCGGGTCGTCCTCGCGGACTTCGCGGATGCGTTCACGCATCACGGGGACGACGTCAAGGTTGTCCTCGAGATGGAGGGGCGGTAGCCGGTGGCCAGGATCGAGGATTACGCGATCGTCGGGGATCTGCATACCGCTGCCCTCATCGGCACGGATGGCTCCATGGACTGGCTGTGTCTGCCGCACTTCAACTCTGCGGCCTGCTTCGCCGCCCTGCTCGACTCACCTGATGCCGGCAGGTGGTTGCTGGCCCCTGCATCGGGAGGAGTCAGCACCACCCGTCGCTATCGACCGGGGACCCTGATCCTGGAGACGGAATGGGAATCGACTGACGGGCGGGTGCGGGTCACGGACTTCATGCCGCCCCGCGACGAGGCCGTCGACATCGTCCGCATCGTCGAAGGACTTCGCGGGTCGGTGCGGATGCGCGGTGAGCTGGTGCTGCGCTTCGACTACGGCCAGGTGGTGCCGTGGGTCCGCAAGGACAAGAAGGGAATCCGGGCAGTGGCCGGCCCGGACGTGGCCTACCTGGACACGCCGGCTCCCGTGCGAGGCGAAAACTGGCGCACCATCAGTGACTTCACGGTGCACGCGGGGGAGCGGGTGCCCTTCGTGCTGACGTGGACGCCCAGCCACCTGCCCCGCCCCAGGTCCGCGAACCCCGAGCGTGCGTTGGAAGAAACCCAGGAGTTCTGGACCACGTGGTCCGGACGAAGCCAGGCAGCCGGTCCGTACAAGGACGCGGTCCAACGCTCCCTGATCACCTTGAAGGCCCTGACCTACGCACCCACCGGCGGCATCGTCGCCGCGGCGACCACCTCCCTGCCCGAGCAGATCGGCGGCCCGCGGAACTGGGACTACAGGTATTGCTGGCTTCGGGACGCCACGCTGGCCCTGCAGGCCTTGCTCGCCGCCGGGTATACGGACGAGGCCGCGGCATGGCGGGAATGGCTGCTGCGCGCCGTCGCCGGGGACCCGTCAAAGCTGCAGATCATGTATGGGATCACCGGTAAACGCCGGTTGCCCGAGTCCGAGCTGACCTGGTTGGCAGGTTACGAGGGTTCCTTGCCGGTGCGTGTCGGCAACGCTGCCGCGGACCAGCTCCAGCTCGACGTCTGGGGCGAGGTCCTGGACGGTCTCTCTCTGACACGTAACGCCCTTCTCTCCGCCCCGGACGACTCCTGGGATCTGCAGATCGCCCTGATGGAGCACCTCGAAGGGGCCTGGGACCAGCCGGACAACGGGCTGTGGGAGATGCGCGGCCCGCGTCGGCATTTCACTCACTCGAAGGTCATGGCCTGGGTCGCGGCCGACAGGATGGTCAAAGGAGTCCGCGACTCCGGGCTCCCCGGCCCGGCCGACCGCTGGGCAGCGTTGGCCGAGACGATCCACGCAGAGGTGATGACCCGCGGGTTCAACACCGAGCTGAACGCCTTCGTCCAGTCCTACGACAGCACGGATCTCGACGCGAGCCTCTTGCTCATCCCGCGAGTCGGTTTCCTGCCCCCGGACGACGAACGCGTCATCGGTACCATCGAGGCCATCCAGCGGGACCTCACGCAGGACGGTTTCGTCATGCGCTACCGGCCGCAGGACTGCGACGACGGGCTGCCGGGTGGTGAAGGCGTGTTCCTCGCCTGCTCGTTCTGGCTCGTGGATGCCCTGCACGGCGCTGGGCAACGGGACGAGGCCGTGGACCTGTTCGAGAGGCTTCTGAGCCTGCGCAACGACGTCGGCCTGTTGAGCGAGGAATGGGATCCTCTGGCGAACCGGCAGCTGGGGAACACGCCGCAGGCCTTCAGCCACTTCGCTCTCATCACCAGCGCCTTACAGCTGCACCACGGGAGGGTGCACCGCAGCAACACTCCGATTCGCGCGCCGCAAGCGGTTCAAGAAGGATCCCGTACGGAGCCCGGCGGCTTGAACGCCGCGATCAAGGACTGAGTCGATCAAGGTCTGAGGTGCCTCGTCAGGTCATGACGAGTCGTTGCGGACTGGGAGCGCGATGCGGAACTCTGTGCCGCCGGGGTCGCTGGTCAATGTGAGCGACCCGCCGTGTGCCTTGACCACTGCGTACGCGATGGACAGGCCGAGACCGGTGCTGCCCATGGCCCGCGATCGCGAGTCGGCGGCGCGAATGAAGCGCTCGAAGACGTTGGCCTGCAGCTCTTGTGGGATGCCAGGTCCGTTGTCACCGACCGCCAGCAGGACCTGGTCCGCCTGCTCGTCGGAGGTGAGCCGAACCACCACCGAGGTCCCGGCAGGGGTGTGGATGCGCGCGTTGGAGAGCAGGTTTGCCACGACCTGATGGAGTCGGTGCTCGTCACCGCGTACGACGAGTGGCTCGTCGGGCAGGTCGAGCGACCACCGGTGGTCAGGGCCAGCCACCCGAGCGTCGCTGGTGACCTCGATCAGCAACCTTGACAGGTCGACGTCCGCTTGTTCCAGTGGGCGACCGGCGTCGAGCCGGGCAAGCAGCAGGAGGTCGTCCACGAGTCGACCCATCCGTGCGGCCTCGGACTCGACCCGGTCCAACGCATGACTGACTTCGGCAGGGACGGCCTCGGTGCTCCGCTGAGCCAGCTCGGTGTAGGCACGGATGCCAGCCAGCGGGGTGCGCAGCTCATGGCTGGCGTCCGCCACGAACCGGCGCAGGCGGGCCTCGCTGGCCTCGCGCTGGTCGAGCGCGGTCTCTACGTGCCCGAGCATCTGGTTGAACGCTGCGCCGAGCTGACCGACCTCGGTGCGCGGATCGGTCTCGGGCACCCGGTGGGGGAGGTCGACGGCACCGCTGCCCAGAGACAACGCACTGACTTCCCTGGCTGTGGTGGTGACCCGGTGCAGCGGGCGGAGCGAGAGCCGGACCCAGCCGGCTCCTGCCAGCCCGGTCAGCAGCAGGGCTGTGGCGAAGACGATCAGCTCGGTGACCACGAGCCGTTGGACCGTCGACTCGACGTCGCCCATCGGCAGCCCGGTGATGTGGATGTCACCGTCCTGGCTTCGAGTGGCCATCAGGCGGTAGTCGGCGAGCGTGGAGAGCTGGGTGGTCGTCGGTGGACCGCCAGGTGTCAGGTGGAGGAGCACTGAGCGGTCCGCCTCTGTCAACGCCACAGTGCTGAGGCCGACCTGGCCGGCGGCGTCGTGGACGACGACGGCTTGGGCGACCGACCCGCTGGTGATCCGGACGGCCAGCGTTCCCGGCGCTTGTCCCTCGACCCCGGGATCGCCCGAGGAGGCCGGGGGACTCCCGGGGCCGGTAGCTCCGCCCGTGCCGCGTGCGTGTTCGAGGCTGACGTCGAGGCGGCTGCCGGCGCTGGTCAGGTTCTGGTCGAGCCGGTCGACGAGGAAGCCGCGAAGGGTGATGCTCGTGGTGATCCCGATGCTCACGCACGACACGGCAAGGAGGACGAGTACGCCGGCCACCAGTCGGGTCCGCAAGGTCCGACCGGCCAGCCATCCTCGTACGGTCACGTTGCCGACTTGAGGACGTAACCGACGCCGCGCACCGTATGGATGAGCGGTTCGTGACCCGCGTCGATCTTCTTGCGCAGGTAGCTGATGTACAGCTCGACGACATGGGCCTGTCCGCCGAAGTCGTAGTTCCAGACCCGGTCGAGGATCTGCGCCTTGCTCAATACCCGGCGTGGGTTGCGCATCAGGAAGCGAAGCAGCTCGAACTCGGTGGCGGTCAGCTCGACCAGCTCACCGTCACGGCGCACCTCGTGGGCTTCCTCGTCCATGGTCAGATCGGCCAGGGTGAGCTGGCCGTCCGCGGCGTTGTGGCTCATGCCAGCACGGCGCAGCATGCCGCGCAGGCGAGCCAGAACTTCTTCGAGGCTGAACGGCTTGGTGACGTAGTCGTCGCCGCCCGCGGTGATCCCGGCGACGCGGTCCTCGACCGAGTCGCGGGCGGTGAGGAAGAGCACGCTCACGCGTGGGTTGTCCGCGCGCAGCCGTCGCATCACCTCGATCCCGTCGAAGTCCGGCAGCATCATGTCGAGCACGATCGCGTCAGGTCGGAACTCGCGACCCGTGCGGACGGCGGTCAACCCCGTTCCGGCCGTTTGCACGTCCCATCCCTCGTGCCGGAGCACGCTGGACAGGACCTCGGCGAGGTTCGGTTCGTCGTCGACGACCAGGACGCGTACGGGTGATCCATCCGGACGGATCAGATCGGCACTGCTCTTTCGTCCGTTCATCAGGCTCATTCCTCAAGGGTGGCATCGCCGGTTCAGGGCTTCCTGAGAGATTCCTCTGAGGTTCCTCTGAGAAGTTGCGCCTGGCAAGTCACCTGTCCCGGACGAGTGCGAGGGCAAGCGCGGGGCAGTCGGTCACGGCTCGACGGGCCAGCTTGCTCAGTCCGCGGGGGACCGGCTGGTCGGAGAGGATCGGGTAGCCCCACTCATCGAGGGTGATCTGCTCGGGGAGCAGCTCGGCGCAGAGGCCGTGGCCGCAGCAGAGGATGGGGTTGACACGCAGTCGCTGGTCCATCGGTCAGCTCCACTCTTCCTCGTATGCCGGTGGCCCAGCTGGGATGGGCAGGAAAGGCGCGGTGGTTCCAGCACTGCAACGGCCGGCTTCGTGCAGCGCGACCTCGTCGGCGAAGACTGTCAACGTGCTGCGAAGGAAGCGCACGGTGCCGTCGGGGTGGCGGCAGGCGCCGCGGCGCTCGACCAGCGTGGACCAACGTTGCAGGTCATCCAGCGCAGAAGCTGCGGACCGGCGGTCGGCGAGCTGCGAGAGGGTGGCCGCGATACGGGGCAGGCCGTTGAGACACGGCCCGCACTGCCCGGCCGACTCCAGGGCCAGGTATCGCACGACCCGTGCCGACTCGATGATGCCGCAGCGATCGGCGGGCAGGGCTGCCAGCACACCGGCGCCGACGGCAGCGCCGAGCGGCCGCAGGTCGGCGTTGGTGAGGGTGAGGTGCCGGGCCTGTTCGGGGGGGAGCCAGGCACCGTGGTACCCGCCGACGAGGATCGCCTGCGCTGGGTGCTCGGCGAGCATGAGCAGCTCCGCGATCGGGGTGCCGATCGCCGTTTCGGCGACCCCACCGCTGCCGTTGGCAAGCCGGACCGTGGTGAGCATGGTGCCGGGCTCCTGTTCTGTGCCGACCGCGCGGAACCAGGCCGGGCCGTATCGCGAGATCAGTGCCATATGGGCGAGGGTCTCGACGTTCTGGACCAATGTTGGTGCCCCATGCACGCCGCGCTCGAAGATCCGCGGCGGCGTGAAGCGGGGCAGGGCAGCGCCGCCCTCCACGCGACTGGACAAGGCCGACTCCTCACCTGCCAGGAAGCGGTGTGGGGCGGTGACCACGCCGACCGCGATGCGATCGAGGCCGGCGCTCGCTCGCTCGGCGAGCGCCGCGTGCAGGCTCTGCAACAACCTGGGTTCGCGGTGGACGTAGAGACGCACCTGGCGGGCGCCGACCGCCTCGGCGGCGAGCTGAAGTCCGTCGAGGACCAGATGTGGGGACGACCAGAGCAGCATCTTGTCCTTGTCGCTCGCCGGTTCGCCCTCGGCGCCGTTACCGACGACGACAGGGACGCCCTTCTGGTCGGCGACGGCGGTGAGCTTCCGGTGGGTCGGGAACGCCGCTCCGCCTCGCCCGGTCAAGCCCGCGGACTCGATGGTGTGGATGAGCATCCGGGGGCCGCCACGGTATGGCGTAGGACCGTGCACCTTCAGGTGCGCCGGGAGCTCCATCGGCTGACCGGTGACGGGGAGCAGTCGGGGCAGCCTGGCGGCGTCGACCCTTGCCCGGCTGGTGGTGGTGTCTTGGCTGGATGGGGTCATCGCAGGCTCCCTGTCTTGTCTGCCTGAACGAGCTGTCGGGATACGCGGTGGCGGCGGGGTACGGCTGCGAGTGCGCCGTTGACCCGGTAGCCGATGGCAGCGAACACCGCGAACACCGTTGTCATGGTGAGGGCGAGCAGCCAGCCGGACCTCAGGTCCTTGCTCGCGCCCATGCTGTGGACGACGGCCACCGGATAGGAGAGGTACGAGATCCAGTGCACAGCCCGCCATACAGAAGGCGTGAGCCGGTCGCGGAGCAGGCTGGTGACGATGACTGCGGCGACCAGGTCGACTGCGACGGTGCCGAGCCCGATCCAGAAGCGTTCGTAGCCTGACGTGAAGGGCGCGATGGTGGAAAGCCAAGGGATGTGGACGTATCCGTCGGCGATCGCCGTGGTGATGTGGATGCCGAGGAAGGCCACCGTCAGCAGTGACAGGCTGCGGTGCAGCCCGGTCACGGCAAACCGGGGTAACCCCGGAAGGCGGCCCTGTCGGTTGACCATGATGCCGAGGATCGCAACGAGCGAGAACAGGACGAGGCTGACCACGCCGGTGGCGCGGCTGGCGTACCAGAGTGCTGTTCCAGTGATCATGCCCGCACCTCCGCAGGCCAACCGGCGACCGTGGTGACAGTCCCGTCCACGGTGACGAGCCGAGCCGGCAGCCCCAACCTGGCCAGCCAGCTGGCGGAGCGAAGTCCGCGAATGATGGCGGCGGTGCTCGCGATGTTGGCGTCAAGGGCTGAGCCAGCCGCGACAGAGACCGTGCGCCAGACACCGTCAGCCGGCCGGCCGGTCCGCGGGTCGAGGATGTGATGCATCACGTCGCCGCCGCGCTGCCACCTGCGGGCGCTCGTGCTGGACGTGGCCAGCCCGCCGTGGCGGATGGCGGTGATGCTGGTTGGTCCGTCGCTGGGAGTGGACGGATCACCTGCGATGTCCTGGACCCGGATCGACCATCCGCCGTGCGGCACTTCACCGGCGACGGCAATATCCCCGCCGAGGCTGACCAGGACGCCGCAGCCGAGAGTGCGGGCGATCCGCTCGGCCGACCGGTCGGCCGCCCAGGCCTTTGCCGTCGCCCCGAGGTCGAGCCGCACGCCGGCCGGCACAGTGAGCAGACCAGCCTGCTCGTCGAGCTTGATCTGCCGCCATCGTGGGACGTGGCGCACCGTGATCCGGAGCTCCCCGCCGTGTGTGGGCACCGTGGCGAAGTCGCGGTCGTAGCCGATCGCCTCCATCGCCCGCCCAACGGTGGGGTCGACGTCGCCCTGGGTGAGCTGTGCCCCTCGCAGTGCTACGCGGATCGCGCCGGCGAGCAGCGGGCTGATCTTGGTCGGCTCGCCGGCGCTCGCCTCGAGCCGCGACAGCTCGGAGTCGTCGCGGAACCGGCTGCAGGCCGCATCGAGGGCGGCCAGGTCGTCGGTCAGCATCGCCCGGGCGGAGTCGATCTGCGTCCCGTCTGTGACGACGATGCGGACCGTGGTGCCGATGGCGATCCAGGCGCTCGAGGGAAGGCTCGTTGACGTGGCGGACTTCTTTGTCCTGAGGGTCGTGGTGCTCATCACGACGCTGCCGAGGTGGCGACGGGCGGGACTGTCGTGGTCGTCGGGGCTGTGCCTGTCTGCAGCTGCGAGCCGGAGTCGTCGCCGGAGTCATCATCGGTGGTGAACGTGATCGAGTTCGAGGCCACCCTTCCAGCGCTGGCGCTCGTCGAGGAGGTCGCGCCAGGCAGGGTGAGCGCTATGCCGACAGCGCCGACAAGACCGGCTGCTCCGGCACCCAGGGTGATCGCTGAGATCGCGGCCAGCCCTTTGTTGCGGGCATGTTGTCGGTCCGAGTCCGAGCTGGATGAACCCGTCATGTCGTTCTCCGATCCCGGTTTGGGTGGGTGCGGGATTCTGCGCTGTTGGTCTTCCATGGGTTCAGGTTTCAGCTCCTGGCTGTGCTGAGGTTGGGTGCTTCCTCTGAATCGCCTCTGTGACTGCAGTCCCGAATGACGTCGGCACGGGCGAAATCAACCACATAGCGTCCAGCCATGAAACCCAGAGGGAAACCTCAGTTTCAGCGGCCATCGTCTCCCTCATGAACCCGCTACTCCGGTGGGCAACGACGAAAGAGGACGACATGATGGACAACGACGCGAGCAATGCCGGTCGACGCAAGCAGCGACTGGCCGGGGCTGTCGGGCTGCTCCTGGCAGGAGGTCTTGCCGGCGGCGTGCTAGCGGCCACCAACTCTGCTTCGGCGGCAGACACAACGAACGCGACGGCAGCTGGCCAGACCGCTGCAGTCCCTGCCGCGGGAGGCCCGGCTGGCCGGGGTGACACGGCCACTCCCGTGCGCGCCGGCGAGAAGGCGCTCACCGGCACCGACCTGGCGACCGCGAAGGCAGCTGCTCTCAAGGCCGTGCCCGGTGGGACGGTCTTCCGGGTCGAGACCGACGCGGATGGCGCGGTGTTCGAGGCTCACATGACCAAAGCCAGTGGTGCGCACGTCACCGTGAAGTTCGACAAGGACCTCAAGGTCACAAAGATCCAGGACGGGATGGGTACCGGCGGGCCCAGCGGGTCCAGGGGACATGCGGGAGCGGACCAGGGCACAGGCACGGACTCGAGCGCTCCGGCCGCCTGATCGGCGAGCGAACGGGTTGACCTGGCGAAGAGGTCTCTCCAGCAACCTAGAAACCCCACACCCCAAGAAGTCAGCGGCCGCGCGCAGGACACCCTCCTGTTCGCGGCCGCTGTCTCTGCTGAAGGTGCAGCGTCGGGTTGGCTGTCCGAGTCAGCGTGTGTGCCGCAGCCACCACAGTCCGACGAACGGCAGCACGAGCGGCACGAAACCGTAGCCGCTGCCGAAACCGGTCCACACCGTTGCGTGAGGAAAGGAATCGGGAAACAGCCTGCTCGCGCCGCCGACCACGAGCACGCCGACCAGCTCGACGCTGATAGCCATCGTCGCGAGGCGCCGCGAACTCACGTCCCCGCGAGCCAGTGAGACCGTCGCGACGATGTACACGATCCCGGCGAAAGCCGACAACAGGTAGGCAAGCGGGGCCTCGCTGAGCTTGGTGGCGATCTGTACGCCGGAACGCGCAGTCGCTGCGAGCGCGAAGAGTCCGTAGACCGCGACGAGTATGCGGCCGAAGCCCTCTCCGGTGGGGGCGGGGCCGGACCGATCAACGGTGTCAGACAAGGGGACCCGCCCATACCTGCTGCACGCGCAGCACCATGACCGGCGTGAGGAGAAACGCAAGGGCTATGACGAGTGTGCCCGACCGTGACTTTTCCTCCCATGCCCAGACGACGGCCATGGGGGGGATGGCCAAGCAGGCCAGCAGGTACCCGACGAACTCGGCCCGAGCGAAGTGGTGGTCGCTCCCGACCATCTGCACGATGCCGCCGATCAGGAAGCCGACGAGCATGGCTTCCAGCACACCGCCTGCTGCCAGGAGGGAGATGCCCGGCGACTGGTTCATCGCCGCAAGCACCAGCGTCCATGCCGCCAGCATCAGGGCGATGACGGTGATCGCCGTCGCGTAGGAACCTGTCATGCGCCTGATGCTGTCATCACGGCAGTCGGGCCGCCACCGAACGTTCGGCCCCCCTCTCGACGGCCTCCACCAGTCGCGGGCGCAGCTCGCGGGCGCTGATCACCGCGTCGACCGAGCCGACCCTCACGGCCCGCTCGATGCTGTGGATGGCGTCGAACTCCGCAGCGACCTCGCTGAGCTTCTCGGATCGGACGTTGGCGCGAAGCTTCGCGAGGTCAGAGATCAGGGTGGCCGGAGGTGCGCCCTCAGCGTGGGCCAGCGCAGTCTCAAGCTCGGCAACCCGCGGGTCGGACGACGTGCGCGAGTCCACCTCACCGGCGAAGACGACTGCCGCCGCCGGTGCGCCACCAATCACGGACGCGAACGAGCCCTCGACCGCAAGCACCGTCATCCCGGCGTTGAGCGCCTTGGAGAAGACCACGAACGCCCCGCCGTGATATCGCGACACGACGCAGAACACGATGGGCCCGGTGAAGTTCACGATCGCCCGGCCGATCTCGGCGCCATACTCCAGCTGCAGATGCCGCATCGAGTCCGGTGACCCGTCGAAGCCCGACAGGTTGGCCAGGACGACGACCGGCCGGTTCCCGCTCGCGGCGTTGATCGCCCGGGCAGTCTTCTTCGACGAGCGCGGGAACAGCGTGCCCGCAGTCCACGTGTCGGGCCCGTCGCTCGGGGGGAACCCGGGTCGGGGCTGAGGCCTGGACTCGATCCCGATCAACGACACCGGCCAGCCGCCGAGGTGCGCGTCGAAGACGACTGAGGTCTCGGCACCGGCCATGCCAGCCCAGCGCTCGAGCACGCGGTGGTCCTGGTCGGCCACCGCGCGCATCAAGGTGCGGATGTCGAAAGGCTTCTTGCGGTCGGGGTTGGTCGCCGACGAGAAGATGTCACCGACCGTGCGGAACTCGCTGTCAGCCACGTCGTGCGGGTAGGTGCACACGTCGCGCTCAATCGAGTCGGTGGTCACGGCCCGGCGCGGTGCGCCTTCCCCCGGCACGACGTAGGTGTGGTCGTAGTGCGCGAGCAACACGTTGCGCGCGCCGTACAGATCCGGCGCCCAGTACTGTGCCTGTCCATTCGGACCCATGACGCGGTCATAGCCGCCGATGCCGAAGTTGTCCTCCGCCGAGACCCCGCCTGAGAAGTCGAGCGACTGCTTGCCGGTCAGCACCATCGCGCTGTCGGGCGTCATCACGAGGATTCCCTTGGTGTGCATCAACATCGTGGCTTCCGCGTTCCAGTACGGCTGGGCCCCGACGTTGATCCCGGCCACGACGATGTTGATCTCGCCGCCGCCCTGGGTGAAGGTGACGATTCGACGAAGCGCCAGTGCCACCCAGTCCATGTTCTCGGTGCCGGACTCCATCGAGATGCGCGCGCCCGCTGACAGGGCGAACCACTCGACGGGGACACCGAGCCGCTCGGCCATGTCGAGCGCGGCGATCACACGTGCGCACTCGGCCTCGGCCACTGCCCCCAGCGCTCGGGTGGGGTCACCCAGCAGGACGACCCGCGTGACGCCCTCGGGGTGTCGCGCTGTCACTGTGCGGGCCAGCCCGACCACCAGACCGGCGCTGTTGCCGCCCGGAGGGCGCTGCACCGGCACGAGTACGCCGCTGTCGTCGAGGTCGTGCTCGACGAAGCTGCCGCCGTGCCCGGCGATCAGGCTCACCAGCTCGTATGGGTAGACCGTGCCGCGTCGGCGGGAGCGGAGCACCTTCTGCGCGTAGTCGTCCAGCGGTCGAAGTCGCTCGGTCGGTGGATCGGTCACAGCAATGACGACCCCGGCGCCCGGCTGGTAGGAGAACCGGACGGCAGCGACACGCACCTGGCCGTCCGGGGTCGCGATACGGCCCTGTGCGAGAACCTCCTCGATGCCCGCGCCGGAGGTCAGCGGCGCGATGGTGCGTTGCAGGGCGGTGAGCTCATCAAGCGGCGCTGCTATCACGGGCCAGATGTGCAGGAAGACGTGGTTCATGTCCAACCGCTGCCCAGCAGCACCCCGCGTGGCCCGCTCCCGTCGGATTGCCTCCAGGCAGCTGGCGACCGCACGCTCGGCGTGGGGCAGCGATGTCACGTGACCATCGGCGTCGCGCACGACGGCCATCTCGCGGATCTGCGCCAGCGCGACCAGCCGCTGGTCGGCCGCGTTGTCGGGTGCGACGCAGTGGTACAGCAGCACATCCTCCGGCGCGTCGAGCCGAGTGATCTGGAAGTCGCGCAACCTCCACAGGTTGAGCCGGCGGCCAACCATGGGGTGGACGCCGCGCACCAAGTCATCCTCGACGACACCCTCGGGGCTGGGACGGAACGTGAAGTACCACACCGGGCGCTCGCCCCCGGGACAGACCGCGACGACGGTGCGCCGAACGCTCTGGGTGAAAGGCAGCACGCTCAGAACCCGCTGCAGCACATCCGAGGCTTCGGTCACCGAGTCCGGGGCATCGGGCCAGGACAGGTAGAGGTCGACGACGACCGCGTGGCTGGTGGGGGCATCCTCGATCTGGGCGTCGATCGCGGCGACGAGGTCCGAGGACTCGGCCAGCTCGGGGTACTGGGCGATGGTCGTCACCAGTCGGGTGGGGCGTTCGTCCAGGGCATAGTCGGCCACGACGAGCGGCCTCCCTGCAGCCCGCTCCTGGCGCAGGTCGTGCAGCTCATACTCGCGGTAGTGCCGGCGGACCAGCACCTCGAGCATCGGCTCTTGCTGGGGGAGTGTGTGTTCGATCCGGGCGGCCAGGAATCTCACGATCTGCTCGGGGATCGCAGCCAGGGCTTCCAGTCGCGTCGCGTAGTCGGCCGCGTCAGGGTGGTCGGCCAGGTAGCTGAGCTCAGCGCTCACACCAGCCAGAACGGCACCGCGTTCGGCGTCGACCACCGGCTGGTCGAACCAGCGGAACCGAACGCTGCGCGCAAGGTTGCCCACCATCGGGTATCGCAGCTGGGTGGCCAACACCAGCCGGTCCAAAACCTCTCGAGCCGTGTTACCTGCGCTGCCCACGGGCGGCTGCCCGGCCATCCAATGGTGCAGGAGAGGCAGCACGACCAGATCGGACGCCGTGCGCTGGGCAAGGAAGATCCGGAATATAGCCTCCTCGAGCACTGGTCCGCGTTCGAGATCGCTGACGCCGTAGTGCGCGAGAGCACGGGTCAGGCGCCGACGGAAGCCGTCGGGCAGGTGTTCGCGGTCAACGTCCAGGCTGTGCAGGTAGCTGTGAAAGTGTTCACGCGGGCTGTGGACCCGTTTGTCGGCCCCATCCTCTTCAGCTGGCCGGTTGCGGGCCAGCTCGGCCAGGTCGGCGAATGCGCTGAAGACGTCGATCTCGTGGTCCAGCACCAGCTGACCGGTCGACGACAGCTCGTCGCGTGCACGCTCGTAGCGGGCGAGCGCGCTGGTAGCGCCCTCTGGTGCGAGGTCGAATCCCAGCAGCAGGCCGCGCACGTCGTCAAGGCTTCGTGCGGCGCGGGTGGCCGCGGTCTCCTTCGTAGGCGAAGGCAGGTCCAGGCTCTTGTGCCGGGTGGTCACGACGGGTGTTCCCGGCGTACTGACCTCGTCCTCGGCGACGGGCTCCAACCGGACGACCGGCGTGCCTGTCTCGACCTGACCGCCGGTGCTGACGAACAGCTCGCGCACCTGGGCGGCGTACGGGGCGTGCAGCACCGTCTCCATCTTCATCGACTCCAACACCAGCACCGGCGCGCCCGCCTCGACGCGGTCACCGACAACCACAGGCGTCGCCACCACGAGCGCCGGCGCGGGCGAACGCAGCACGCCGCCCTCGTCACGTGTGACCCGATGGGTGGTTGAGTTGACCTCGATCAGGTGGACGGGACCGTGAGTGGCGCTGATCAGCCGGTACCGGACGTCGCCAATAACCAGGCGGCCGACGTACTCATCCAGCTGTTCGAGGTCGGCGTCGATCTGCCGGTCCTGTTGTGCCGCACCGAATCCCACCCGGAAGCGGGTCGGGCCGACCTGCGCGACGGTGACCCGATGTGACGTGCCGCGCAGCTTCAGCTCGATGGCGCGCCCAACCTCGTGCCGGGCTTGTGGCCGACCGCCGTGTGCGGTGGCGAGGAAGTGGAGTCGCTCGGCCTGCACCTGCTCCTTGTACGCCTCAATCGCAGCGGCGACGAGCGCGACCCCGGCGTAGCGGTCGGGTTGGAGCCTCCCCATGCTGCGGACCCGGTCGATCCAGCCGGTGTCGGCACTGCCATCGATGATCTCGGGCTGTTCGAGCAGGTCGAGCAGGAAGCTCTTGTTGGTCGTGCCGCCCTCGATAAGGACAACGGTGTCGGTGAGCGCCCGGCTCAGCCGAGCACAAGCCTCCGTGCGGGTGCGGCCATGGGCGATGACCTTGGCGATCATTGAGTCGAAGTCTGCCGGGATCAGATCGCCCTGGCCCACGCCGGTGTCGACCCGGATGCCCGGGCCGGAAGGCAGGTTGAGCAGTGCGATGCGTCCTGGTGACGGCGCGAAGTCACGGTCCGGGTCCTCTGCGTTCAGCCGAGCCTCGACGGCGTGCCCGAACTCGGTCGGACGTTCCCCCTCGAGGCGGCCGCCGGAGGCGACGTGCAGCTGCGCCTTGACCAGGTCGAAACTCGTGGTCAGCTCGGTGATCGGGTGCTCGACCTGCAGCCGGGTGTTGACCTCAAGGAACGCGAAGCTGCGTTCACCGGGGTGGTACAGGAACTCGACGGTTGCCGCACCGCAGTAGTCGACGGCAAGAGCGAGCCGCTCGGCGGATGCTTTGAGCTCGCCCACCTGCTCGTGGTCCAACAGAGGCGAGGCCGACTCCTCGATGACCTTCTGGTTGCGTCGCTGTACCGAGCAGTCGCGCACGCCGAGCGCCCACGCCGTTCCCTGGCCATCGGCAATGACCTGCACCTCAACGTGCCGGGCGCCAGTGACAAGACGCTCGAGAAACACCACTCCGTTGCCGAAGGCGCGCGCGGCCTCGTCACGAGTACGTTCGAACGCGTCGGTCAGCTCGTGGTCGGAGGTGACCACTCGAATGCCGCGACCGCCGCCACCGGCCGTCGCCTTGAGCATCAACGGGTAGCCGATCTTGCTCGCAGCAGCCAGCGCCGCCTCGATATCGTCAACCGCGCCACGACTCCACGGGGCGACCGGCACGCCAACCTCCTCGGCCAGCAGCTTCGAACCGATCTTGTCGCCCAGGCGTCGCATGGCGCTCGCGCTCGGGCCGATGAACGTGACGTCGATCCGGGCGCACATCTCGGCGAAGCTCGGATCCTCGGCGACGAAACCCCAACCCACCCATGCGGCATCCGAGCCCGTCTGCGTCAGCGCACGTTCGAGGACCGCCAGATCGAGGTAGGGGCGATCCATGGCGGGGCCGAGGGAGTATGCCGAGTCCGCCTCTCGCACGAACATGGCTGACCGCTCGCCGTCGGTGTGCAGGGCAACGGTCTCGATCTGGGCTCCGCCGAGGGCGTTGAGCTCTCGCACGGCGTGGATCAGTCGCATCGCGGCCTCTCCGCGGTTGACGATCGCGATACGGCTGACCATGTGGGGCGACTCCCTGAGTTCGGCGGACCCTAGCCCGCGAGGTCAGGGCTGCGCTCCCTCAAGAGCGCAGCGCCGTGAACGCGTCGGACGATGCTGGAATGGATGATGATGTGACCACGAAGTCGTACAAGGCTAATCCGCGAGGCTGAGGCTAGTCGTTCCGGTGTGCCACCCCCTTTCACTCACCGCTGGTGTCCAGAGGGGAAGTCGGACCGAGGAGGACGCGTGGAAGCCGTCGAGTACCAGCGATTCACCGACGACCTGGTTGCGTGGGCCATCCGCGAGCAGACCGTGATCGGCTTGGTCGCGGTCGGGTCGACTGCCGCGGTGACGCACGCCCCTGACGAGTGGTCTGATCACGATGTCTTCGTCTTCACCGACGCAGGGGCCTCAACCAAGCTGCTCGAGAACCCGGCATGGTTGCCCGATGCCGGACGAATCGTGATGTGGCACACCGAGACGGTGGACGGACGGGCAGCGGTCTACAACGACGGCCACCTCATCGAGCTGGCCGTCTTTGAGGCCGCCGACGTGCCTTCGCTCAGCGTGAACGACTATCGGGTCCTCGTGGACAAGTCGGACCTCACGGCACGACTTGCCGCCTTGAAGCGCGACACCACACTGCGAGCAGCCGAGGTCGACAAATCCGGCTCGAGACGATTCAGGCAGCTCGTGGTGCAGCTGATCGTTGGCCTCGGCCGGGACGCCCGTGGAGAGTCGTTGTCGGCCCACGAGCGGATCCGGGGTCAGGCCCTCACACACCTGCTGAGTCTCGTCCGCGACTTCGTTCCCGCCGAGAACGACACACCGTTGGACAACCTTGACCCCTACCGCAGGATTGAGCTGGCCCACCCCGAGATCTGCCGCCGCCTCAACGCCGCGCTGACTGCGCCGCTGCCGGTCCTGGCCGACACGATGCTGTTGTTGTTGGAGGAGCAGCTGATCGACCGGGTGCCGGCGGCCTCCGCCGAGTCGATCGCGGCCGTTCGTGCCATCTCAAGAGAAGTGTCCGGAGGGGGACTTGCCCACCAGGGACACACACCTTCGATATCTGGCTGCCCTCCTGAGACATCCCCATTAGGGCGCTGACCTGCACGGATGCCATCCGTGCCGGGTCGAAGAGGTCAAGTGGGTTCTCGGAGGGCAAGGGCGATCACATAGATTCGCGCATGTGCATAGAAGGCAGCTAGCGGTGGTCACATGAGCGACGTGCCGCCGGGGCGCGAGTTCCGCAAACTCTTCTCCCGTCGGTCGGTGCAGGCTCTTGCCGGTGCGCGTTCATTTGAGCGTGGTCAGCTCTATGCGGCGAGCGGTCGGGTGGGCAAGCGGGTAGGAACCGACGGCAGCGTGACTGCGAAAGTGCGAGGCACGTCGTCATACACGGTGAAACTCTGGGTGGAAGGTGGCGCGCAGTATTCCGAGTGCTCCTGCCCGGTGGGGTTGGATGGCCGGTTCTGCAAGCATGCCGTGGCGGTTGCGCTGGTCGTCACCGAGGCCGTCTCCGATACGGAGGCCAGCATGGATTTCTCGATCGATCTGCGCGACTACCTGACCTCGCTCGGGCACTCCCGCCTAGTGGATCTTGTGCTCGAGCGCGCCGATGCCGACGACCTCTTCGACGCCCGGCTCCGGTTGCAGGCCACGGGCGCAACGGATGGACCATTGCCCGTGGCCGCCTTCCGTGAGGCGGTTGACAGGGCTTTCTTCACGGACGGCTACGTGCATTACCGGGACATGTACGCCTACACATCGAACATCCACGAGGTGCTCACGACGCTGCGTAAACTGCTCGAGGATGGGCATGCTGAAGAGGTGATCGCCCTCGCGGAGCAGGCGATCGATCGCGCCGAGGACGCGCTCGGCTATGTGGACGATTCGGACGGCTATATGTCGGGCATTGCCGCGGACCTTCAGGGGCTGCACCTCGATGCCTGTCTGAGCGCGCGACCCGATCCGGTCGCGCTGGCCACGACACTCTTCGAGCGCGAGCTGCACTCTGGTGACCTCGACGTCTTCCACGGGGCGGCAGCCAGCTATGCCGAGATGCTTGGGAAACCTGGTTTGGCCGAGTATCGCCGGAGGGCGCAGATCACGTGGGATGCGCTTCCTGCCCTGGGTCCGGGAGCCAAGGGTTCCTTTGACTCACGCCGCTTCCAGATCACCAGCATGATGAGGACACTGGCTGAAGTTGCGGGGGACGTCGACGCCGCGGTTGAAGTGCTCGCCCGCGACCAGTCGTCGCCCTACCAGTTCGTATTGATCGCTGAGCGACTGCGTGACGCCGGCCGGTACGACGATGCGCTGGCCTGGGCGCAGAAGGGTCTCGAACTGTTCGCCTGCGAGGACTCACGCCTGGTGGACGCGGCGACGAGGGAGTACCACCGCGCGGGTCGGGGCCCGGAAGCGGTCGCACTGGTCTGGCGGGCCTATGAGGAGAGGACAACTGCGGCGGGATATCAACGGCTGTGCGAGCAGGCGCGCCTGGCCGGATTGTGGGAAGACTGGAAGGAGCTGGCTCTGGCGAAGCTCCGTGCGCAGGTGGAGACGGGGATCGCCGCGGCCAGCAGGAAGAAGACGGGTCGGCCGCAGCCCTGGGCGGTGTGCGACGCCTCCGCCCTGGTCTCGGTGTTCCTCTTCGAGGGGGATGTGGACCAGGCCTGGTCGGAGGCGCAGACTGCCGGTTGCTCGCGGGGCCTATGGCTTGAGCTCGCGCGGCTCCGCGAGCAGGACCATCCGTCTGAGGCGATCCCGATCTGGCAGAGTGATGTCGAACGTGCGATTGATGCGAAGAACAACCATGCCTATGCGGAGGCGGTTGCGACGATCGCCAGGATTCGCACGCTGATGGTGGCGGCCGGTCATGAAGAGGCGTTCCCGCCATACACGGCGCAGCTTCGGGCGAGACACAAGGCAAAGCGCAACCTGATGAAGCTCTTCGACCAGCGCCGTTGGTGAGAAGGCGCTGGCAAGCTTTGCCGGCTTGGTGTTGCCCAAGGCTCAATACCCGGTACGCTTGTTTAGGGTTGCATGCTAGACCTTACTAAGGTGGTTGTATGTCACGGGTTGTCCGACAGTGCTGGACCAGCGATTTCGCCGCGCCCACGCGCCAGGGAAACAGGTCGTGTGAGTACGAGGCGTACGTTCCCGACCTTCTCGTAGGCCGGAACATCATGCTGGACGGCGACGTCGCAGCCGACGTCGCCGATGCAGAGTCCGCCATCGTGCGGCTCAACGTGGCGGCCACCAGCCTGATAGACACTGAGGCCTTGGCGCGCATCCTGCTCAGGGCAGAGTCAGTCGCGTCTTCCAAGATCGAGGGGCTGGAGGTGGGCGCTCGCCGCCTGCTACGCGCTGAGACCGCACGCGGCCTGGGCGAGGCCCCGAGCGACGTGACCGCGCTGGAGGTGCTCGGCAACATCGACGCGATGGTCGCTGCCATCCGGAGTGCAGATGAAGGCGAACCCATCACCATAGAACTGCTGCTCGACCTGCACCGACGGCTGCTTGCCGGGACCAGGCTCGAAGCGCACGGAGGCCGTCTCCGGGAGGTCCAGAACTGGATCGGTGGCAGTGACTTCAACCCTTGCAGTGCAGCGTTCGTCCCGGCGCCACCGGAGCTTGTCGAACAGCTCATGGTGGATCTCGTAGCGTTCTCCAACAGCAACTCGCTACCTGCGGTTGCCCAGGCCGCGGTGGCACATGCACAGTTCGAGACGATCCACCCGTTCATCGACGGCAACGGACGGACCGGCCGGGCACTGATCCACCTCATCTTGCGTCGTCGCGGCCTGGCGCCACGGGTGCTGCCGCCCGTATCCCTCATCCTCGCCACCTGGGCCAAGGACTACGTCGGCGGGCTCGAGGCCAGCCGCTACCAGGGCTCCTCGACGACGCGTGCGGCCCACGAGGGCACCAACTTGTGGATCGGTCGATTCGCCGGCGCGTGTACGCGCGCCGCGTCGGACGCGACCTCCTTCGAGCACCGAGCGCAAGCGATCGAAGCCGCGTGGCGAGACCGCCTCGACAAGGTCCGGGATCGCTCCGCCTCCGATCTGTTGCTCCGTGCCCTGGTGGGAGCGCCGGTCGTCACGGTGAGCAGCGCCGCCGACCTGATCGGACGCAGTTTCGTCCAGACCAACCAGGCTGTCGCCCGACTGGTCGAGGCGGGCATCCTGAACCAGGTGACGGTGGGCCGGCGAAACCGCGCATTCGAGGCCCCGGACATCATCGAAGCCTTTACCGACCTTGAGCGACAGCTGGGAAGTCCCGCAGGTGACACCCGTACGTCGGAGCCCATACGCCGGGTGCCTCGCCGCCGACAGAAATAAGCTACCGGCATTGTGTGGTTCCCAGCCTCCGACATGATCGGCTGCTCGGCGGGTTATCGTGATGTCAAGAAGAGTGTCCGGAGGGGGACTTGAACCCCCACGCCCGTTAGGGCACTAGCACCTCAAGCTAGCGCGTCTGCCATTCCGCCACCCGGACAAGGTGATGTGCAGGTGCTTGTGTGATCACCGGCAACGAGGGGGAACAATAGCACGCAGGACGACCCCTATCCGAACCCGCCAACTAGGGTGAGTGGCATGACGGACGCACTGACTCCCGAGGCCGAAGCCGTCCGTATCTGCCGCGATCTGATCCGGATCGACTCGAGCAACTATGGCGACGGTTCTGGTCCTGGAGAGCGGGCGTGCGCGGAGTACGTCATGGGTGAGCTCACCGAGGTCGGGCTTGACCCCTTGTATGTCGAGAGCGCCCCGGGCCGCGCCAATATCCTCGCCCGCATTGAGGGGGCGGATCGAAGTCGCCCGGGGCTGGCCGTTCATGGACACCTCGACGTCGTGCCGGCCAACGCCGCTGACTGGCGGGTGGATCCCTTTGCGGCCGAGGTCCGGGACGGCTGCATCTGGGGGCGAGGTGCGATCGACATGAAGGACATGGACGCCATGATCCTGGCCAACGTGCGTCATCTCGCGCGATCCGACGTGAAACCGCCACGCGACCTCGTGGTCGCCTTCTTTGCCGATGAGGAGGCCGGGGGAGTGCTCGGTAGCCACTGGGTCGTGGACAACCACCCGGAGGTGTTCGAGGGCGTCAGCGAGGCGGTCAGCGAGGTCGGTGGGTTCAGCGTCACCGTCCCGGCCAAGAACACCGGCGAGCCCACCCGCGCATACCTGCTGCAGACCGCGGAGAAGGGGCTCGCGTGGCTGCGGCTTACTGCCCACGGCAAGGCGGGGCACGGGTCGGTGCCCAACGACGAGAACGCGATCGTGCGGCTCGCGGCTGCTATCGGGCGGATCGACGCGCACATGTGGCCCCGCGAATACATCGGCTCCGTGCGGCAGCTGCTCGACGGAGTCAGCGAGATCACCGGCACCCCGTATGACGACCGCTCGCCCGAGCCGATCCTGGATCACCTGAAAGGAGTGCGCGGTCTGGTCACGGGCACCCTGCAGGACACTGCAGCCTTGACGATGCTCACGTCCGGTTACAAGCACAACGTCATACCGCAGACCGCGTCAGCATCCCTGGACTGCCGATTCCTGCCAGGCCACGAGGACGATCTGATGGCCACGATCAGGGAGCTTGCGGGCGACTTCGTCAGCGTCGAGGTACTTCACCGGGATATCGCGTTGGATGTGCCGTTCAGCGGAGACTTGGTGGAGAACATGAAGAGGGCGTTGTTGGCCGAGGACCCCGGCGCCTCGGTTCTTCCCTACTGTCTTTCTGCCGGGACCGACAACAAGGCGCTGAGCACCTTGGGCATCACCGGCTACGGCTTCGTCCCGCTTCGGCTGCCGGCTGAGCTGGATTTCGCCCCCATGTTCCATGGCATCGATGAGAGGGTGCCCATCGACTCCCTCGAGTTCGGCACCCGGGTCCTGCAGCGACTCCTCGCGGCGTGCTAGTGGTCGCCCTCGACCCTCGTGGGCATTCTGGCCCGGAACCGGCTATCTTCAAGTCATGACTGCCGACCCGCGTGCTGCGCTGGCCATCTTGACCGCTTCTCTGGAGAGGCATCTGGAGGCCTGTTCCTCACGCCGAGGCGAGAACGACCCGACCGTCGTTGCCGCCTATCAAGATGTCGCCGATGCCTTCGACCTCTACGACGACGCGCTGTTGGAGGCCTTCGGCGAAGTGACCCCGCTGGTCATCTACAACGGTGATGAAGACGAAGACAACGAGCTGGACGACGATGAAGACGAAGACGACGAGCTGGACGACCATTCCGACGACGACGGCGATGCGGGTGTCTATCTCGGACTTGACGACAGCGACTACGACGAAGAGCCCTCCAAGAACGTCTGACCGCTGAGCCTCTGACCGCTGAGCCTCTGACCGCTGAGCCTCTTAACGCTCAGTCGGAGACGTCGTTGAGCGCCTCCACCAGCTCCGTGGGTAGTTCGAGATCCTCGCTGGACAGAGCCGTGCGCAGCTGAGCTGTCGTTCGCGCGCCCACGATCGGCGCAACCACCCCGGGCCGGTCACGCACCCAGGCCAAGGCGATCTCGGCTGGGCTGACGTTCATCCCGTGGGCCGCGATGGCCACGGCGTCAACGATCTGCCCTGACTCCTCAGTAAGGTTGAGGCCCGCCAGCCCGTTGAAGTCACGCGAAGCGGCTCGCGAGTCGGCCGGTATGCCGTGGCGGTATTTTCCGGTGAGGACACCCCGTCCCAAGGGCGACCAGGGGAGCAGACCGAACCCCAGTGCCTGGGACGCCGACGCCAGCTCGTCCTCGGGCATCCGGTTGAGGAGCGAGTACTCAATCTCGTTTGCTACCAGAGGGATTCGGCTTTGGGACATCAAGGTCGCGGCGTGAGCGGCCTGCCATCCGGAGTAGTTCGAGACCCCGACGTAGCGTGCTCGCCCGCTGGTCACGGCCCACTCCAGCGCAGACAGGGTCTCTTCGAGAGGAGTGTCGTCGCTCCAGGTGTGAACCAGCCACAGGTCAACGTAGGGCGTGCCGAGGCGCTCCAGAGATGTCTCGAGCTGGTGCATCAACGTCCCTCGCGACGTGTCGACCACCCGTGTCCCGGTCCGCCGGGAGATGCCGGCCTTGGTGCAGATCACGAGGTCCTCGCGGGGCACCAGGTCGCCGAGCATCGCGCCAAGTGCCTCCTCCGAGGCGCCGTCGCCGTAGCCGTACGCCGTGTCGACGAAGTCCCCGCCGGCCGCCAGGTAGGTCTTGATTTGGTCGCGCGCATCCTCGATCGGGGTGCTGACCCCCCACGCCATGGTGCCCAGGGCAAGGCGGGACACCGAGAGCCCTGAGCGTCCCATCCGTCTGTGCTGCATATCTCGGTACGTTAGCGGCGACCGGCCCTCCCCATGGCGGCAGCGCGCCGATAGCCTCGCCGACATGAAACTTGGGTTGAATCTGGGCTACTGGGGCGCCGGCAACGACGCCGACAACATCGCGTTGGCGCAGGAGGCCGATCGCATCGGCTATTCCGTCGTCTGGGCTGCGGAGGCCTACGGTTCGGACGCGGCGACCGTTCTGTCGTGGGTAGGGGCGCTGACCGAGAACGTTGATCTCGGCGCGGCCGTGATGCAGATCCCCGCCCGGACCCCGGCGATGACGGCGATGACGGCCGCCACCCTCGACACATTGTCCGGTGGCCGCTTCCGGCTGGGCTTGGGCGTCTCAGGGCCTCAGGTGAGCGAGGGGTGGCATGGCGTGAAGTTCGATGCGCCGCTGGGAAGAACCCGTGAGTACGTCGATATCGTCCGGATGGCGCTCCGGCGGGAAACCGTTGCCTACCAAGGTAAGCACTGGACCCTGCCGCTCCCGGACGGCCCCGGCAAGGCCTTGAAGATGACGATCCATCCGGTGCGCGATCATCTGCCCATCTATCTGGCTGCTGTTGGCCCCAAGAACGTCGAGCTGGCTGGCGAGATCGCGGACGGCTGGCTCGCGGTGTTCTTCAGCCCGGAGCACTCAGGTGAGCTTTTGAGCTCGCTGAGCATCGGGCGGGCCAGGGCTGATCGCGGCACCGAAGAAGATCGTCTCGCCGGATTCGACGTCGTGCCAACCGTTCCCGTGATCTTCAACGACGACCTCGAGACTGCGGCAGCCCCGTTGCGCTTCTACTCTGCGCTCTACGTGGGCGGCATGGGCTCGCGGGAGAAGAACTTCTACAACGCGCTGGCTGTCCGGATGGGTTTCGAGGAGGAGGCGGCCAAGGTCCAGGATCTGTTTCTGGCCAAGCAGCACCGCGAGGCCGCGGCGGCGGTCCCGCTGGACTTCATCGACCAGACCTCGCTGATCGGCCCGCGCGACAGGGTCAAGGACAGGCTGAGCCGCTACGCTTCAGCCGGTGTCACGACGCTGACGATCGCCGCCGAGGGCGCCTCGCTGGACGAACGCCTGCACGTCGTGCGCACGATGGCTGAGCTTCTGGACGAGTCCGGCCTGGGTGACTGACCTACCGGACAACACGAAAGAAGAGCCGTGCAACATCTGACCTACTTCGACTCGATCATTCTGGGCATCGTGGAAGGTCTCACCGAGTACCTCCCGGTCTCCTCGACCGGACACCTGACGATCACCGAGAAGATGCTCGGCCTGACGGTGGATGACAAGTCCGTCACGGCGTACACCGCGATCATCCAGGTCGGCGCCATCGCGGCCACGGTGCTGTACTTCTTCAAGGACATCGTCCGGCTGCTCGGTGCCTGGTTCCGTGGCTTGCGCAGCGCCGACCAGCGCACCCATCACGACTACCAGCTCGCGTGGGCGGTCATCGTCGGGTCGATCCCGGTGGGCGTCGTCGGCTTCCTGGCCCGGAAGGCGATCACCGGTGGTCTGCGCAGTCTGTGGGTGGTCGCGGCAGCCCTCATCCTGTGGAGCGTGGTGATGTGGGTGGCAGAGCGGCGCCACACCGTTTTCGAGAGCAGCGGCGTCCAGCGCGGTGAGGGTCAGGTCACGATGCGTGACGGCCTGGTCATCGGCCTGGCCCAGTGTTTCTCGCTGATCCCCGGCGTCTCGCGCTCCGGTGCCACGATCTCGGCCGGGCTGGTCAACGGGCTTGACCGGGTCACGGCCACCCGGCTGTCCTTCTTCCTGGCAATACCCGCGTTGACCGCCGCCGGGTTGTACGAGCTCAAGGACGTCGACCCCAGCGTGGTTGGGATGGGGCAGCTGGCCGTGGGCACCGTCATCTCGTTCGTCGTGGCCTATGCGAGCATCGCGTGGCTGCTGAGGTTCGTTGCGCATCACCCGATCACGACGTTCGTCTGGTATCGCGTGGCGCTAGGGCTTGTCCTGATTGTGGTTCTGGGCGCCGGTTGGCTCACCGCGACCTGAGCGGTTCAGCTACAACCAGCCAGACTTGCGGAACGCGCGATACAGACCGACGGAGACCGCGGCCAGAACTCCCAGAACGATGAAATAGCCGTAGTACAGCTCATGCCCGTTGGTGAGGACGCTGGCCTCGAGCTCGGGGATGTTGTGGAAGTTCATCCCATAGATCCCGGCGACCATCGTGGGCACCGCGGCCATCGCGACCCAGGCCGAGATTCGTCGCATGTCGTTGTTCTGTTGCACCGAGATCTGGGCGAGGTGGGCATGAAGGACATCAGTCAGCAGCCGGTCGTAGGACTCGACGTGGTCGATGACGCGCAGGACGTGGTCGGAGATGTCACCAAAGAACGGGCGGGCCTCTTCGTGCATGGTCGGCAGGTCTTCGGACCGCAGCCGACGTAGCGGCATCGCAAGAGGCGTCGTGGCTCGCCTTACCTCGAGGACCTCACGTTTGAGCCGATAGATCTCGCTGGCGTCCACACCTCGAGTGCCCGAGAAGACCTGCTGCTCAATGAGATCGAGGTCCTCTCCGAGCTCGACGTCGATGAGTGTGTAGTTGTCGACGATGGAGTCCATCACGGAGTACAGGACGGCAACGGGACCATGCGCCAGGTGGTCAGGGGCGTTCTCCAGACGGGCGCGAACCCCCGCCAGGGGGTTGGCCTCACCTCGGCGGACGGTGACGACGAACCGGTCACCGACGAAGATCATCACGTCACCGGTCTCGACGTCCGAGGTCGCCTCGATGTAGTGCAGGGTCTTCAGAGACAGGAAGATCGTGTCGTCGTAGACATCGAGCTTGGGTCGCTGGTTGCCTTTGACAGCGTCCTCAATGGCAAGAGCGGGGAGCTTGAGCTCCACGTTCACCAAGTCGAACTCAGCGTCGGTGGGATCCTTGAGACCGATCCAGATGAACCCGTGGCCGGCCCTTCGCAGCAGCTCGAGCTCGTCGCTGAGATCTCCACAAGGCATCCGGTGTCCGTCGCGATAGACGGCTTGGTCAACGATCACATCGCTCATGTCATCACGGTTTCGGTGCTCATGCACGCACCCGCCGTACAGTGGCATTCGTGCCGACCTGCCTGCTGATCCGCCATGGACGCACTGCGTCCAACGCCAGCGGGACGCTGGCGGGATGGACCGAAGGCGTTGCCCTTGACGACACGGGGCGTCGCCAAGCGTCGGATCTGGCTCTGCGCTTGCGAGGTTTGCCGATCCGGGTCGTCGTTTCCAGCCCCCTTCAGCGATGCGTCGAGACCGCGGAGATTGTCGTCAGTGAGCTGGTCGACGTCGCCGTGGACACGGATGAGCGTGTCGGCGAATGTCGTTATGGCTCATGGACCGGAGGGTCGCTCAACGATCTGGCCACGAGACCGTTGTGGCGGACGGTGCAGGACCAGCCGAGTGCCGCGAGGTTCCCCGACGGCGAGAAGTTCGCGGGGGAGTCCATCGCCGAGATGCAGGCCCGCGCCCTTCAGGCAGTCCGTGAGATCGACGCACGGGTCGGTGCCGAACATGGGCCCCAGGTGTTGTGGGCGCTGGTCTCCCACGGTGACGTCATCAAGTCGATCCTGGCCGACGCGGCCGGTGCTCATCTGGACCATTTCCAGAGGTTCCTGGTGGGCCCGGCGTCATTGTCCGTGGTGAGCTACACAGATCGGCGCCCGTTCATGGTGCGGGTCAATGATGGAGGGGTCGACCTCTCCTGCCTGATAGCCCCAGCCCCGCTGCTCACCGGCGACGCGACTGTGGGTGGGGGCGCGGGTTGCGACCCGGATTCCCTCGACGCTGGATCCACCAACGCTGGATCCACTGATTAGAGTCGACCGTATGCCGGTTCTTGAGTTCGACCCCCCAGACCGGTTCGTTGCGGGCACGGTCGGGCCGCC
>DATCNE010000244.1:0-3081 GCA_036565395.1 Dermatophilaceae bacterium | reverse complement strand
GCTCAGGGAACACGCTCCGAGGATGCTCACCATCTACGCCCGCGGTGATATCGGCCTGATCCACGAACGGATCATGGCCAGAAGCCACGAGTACATGCCGTCCTCTTTGCTGCCAACGCAGTTGGAGGATCTCGAGGAACGACAAGATGACGAACCCGGTCTGACTGTCGACATCGCGAAGACACCCGAGCAGATTGTCGAGTGCATCATGACCATGATCTCCGAAGGAGCCACCGTCCATGAGAATTAGCAGGGTCGAGACCTTCCGGGTGGCCCCTCGGTGGCTGTTCGTACGGATCGAAACCGACGCCGGTGTCGTGGGCTGGGGTGAGGCGAGCCTTGAGGGGCACTCGGATGCCGTGCGCACGGTCGTTGCGCAGTTCGCCGAGCACCTCGTCGGTGGCGACCCCGCGTGCATCGAAGACCACTGGCAGGTCCTGACGAAAAGTGGCTTCTACCGCGGCGGTCCGATTCTTGGCAGCGCCGTGTCCGGCATCGACCAGGCATTGTGGGATATCAAGGGCAAGACCCTGGGCGTCCCTGTATACGAACTGCTCGGCGGGGCGGTCCGCAACCGCATCCGGATGTACGGCTGGGTCGGCGGCGACGACCCGAGCGGCGTCGCCGAGGCCATCCAGGCGCAGGTCGACGTCGGGATGACCGCGGTCAAGATGAATGCCTCCGGCTCGATGGGTCCGCTGGGCACGGTGGCCGAGATCGACGGCGTACTAGAGCGTGTGGCCGCGGCGCGCGAGGTGCTGGGGCCGAACCGGGATGTTGCCGTCGACTTTCATGGGCGCCTGACGCTGGCCAACGCCCGCCGTATCGCACCCCTGCTGGAGCCGTTGCGTCCGTTCTTCATCGAGGAGCCGGTCGTCCCCGAGAACTCTCACCTCATCGCGCAGCTTGCGCAGGCGACATCCATCCCGATTGCCACCGGGGAGCGGCTGTACAACCGGCAAGATTTCCTGCCCGTATTCCAGGCCGGGATCGCCGTGGCCCAGCCTGACGTCTCCCATGCGGGTGGGATCTCGGAGGTCCGCCGCATCGCGGCCATGGCGGAGGTCTACGACGTGCAGCTCGCGCCACACTGCCCCCTTGGTCCGCTCGCGCTCGCCGCGTGTCTGCAGGTGGGCTTCGCCACCCCCAACCTCCTGATCCAGGAAGAGAGCATCGGGATTCACTACAACCAGGGTGCCGAGGTGCTGGACTACGTGCTTGACAAGGCACCACTGAAGTTCGTGAACGGCAACATCGAGAGACTCACTGGTCCTGGACTGGGCATCGAGATCGATGAGGCGGCCGTGCGCGCGGCGGACGCGCGCGGGCACGTCTGGCGCACGCCGGTGTGGCGCCATGCGGACGGAGCCCTGGCGGAATGGTGACCCCGGTTGTCAGCGACTTTCTCACCGAGCTCGCACAGGAGCGACTGCTCGTCATCATCCGCGGTGAAGACCCTGAGGCCGCAATTGCGACCTCGCTCGTCCTGCTCCGGTCAGGCATCCGGTTCCTTGAGGTGTCACTGGTCACGGCGAATGCACTTGGGGTGATTGCCGAGGTGACTCGTTCGGCCCCTGACGGTGCAGTGATTGGGGCGGGCACCGTCCTCACCCCCGACGACGTGACTCGTGCCGCGGAAGCGGGCGCCCGGTTCATGGTGACACCGGCTGTGACCGAGAGCGTGGCCGAGTCGGTGGCTGTGGGTATTCCGGTGCTGGCCGGCGCGTTCACACCGACCGAAGCCCTCACCGCCATGGGGCTGGGGGCAGCCGCGGTCAAGCTGTTCCCGTCTGCCCTCGGCGGTCCGGCATACCTTCGAGCGCTGCGCGATCCCTTGCCTGACGTGCCCTTCGTGCCGGTGGGTGGAGTCGATGTGAGCCTGGCCGCCGAATACCTCGCGGTCGGCGCGATTGCTGTCGGAGTTGGCAGCCCGTTGGTGGGAGACGCCGTCCGCGGTGGTGACCTGGATGCACTGCGCGCTCGTGCCGCTGCGTTCCTTGCGGTGGCTCACGGATCCGGCGGCTCCGCATGACCCGCCCCGACGTCGTGACCCTGGGCGAGACGATGGTCAGCCTTCGGACGGGCACGCCGCTTCGGCTCGGGGGCACCTTGTCCATGACGATGGCGGGCGCCGAGTCCAACGTGGCGATCGGTCTGGCACGTCTGGGCCACGCGGTTCGTTGGGGCGGCCGGGTGGGGGCAGACGAAGTCGGCGCCTACATCCTGCGCACATTGCGGGCCGAGTCAGTGGCCGTCGACACGGTTGTGGTCGATGCCGAACGGTTCACCGGACTCATGCTGGCCGAACGTCGCGTCGCCGACGTCTCGCGAGTGAGCTACTACCGGTCAGGGTCGGCAGGGTCCGCCCTTTCAGTGGCCGATGTGGCTGCGTGTCTCGCAGACGTTCCCCGAATCCTGCACCTGACAGGAATCACGCCCGCGCTCTCCGCGTCGGCAGCGGAGGCCGTCACCGAAGCCGTGCGCCTGGCCCGTCGTGCCGGAGCGCTCGTGAGCGTCGACGTCAACTACCGGGCGAAGCTGTGGGCCCCGGAGCAGGCGCGACCAGTACTCTCCGAGCTTGTCCGCAGCGCGCACATCGTCATCGCCTCGGAAGACGAGCTCGGGCTGGTGGTGAGCGACCCGCAGGACGAGTCGGACGCGGCCGGCGAGCTCGCGGCGTACGGCGTCAACCAGCTGGTCATCAAACGAGCCGCCCGCGGTGCGACCGTCTGGTACGAGGGTGTGGCACACCACGCCGGCGCCATCCCCGTCCCCGTGCTTGACACGATCGGTGCCGGCGACGCCTTCACTGCGGGGTACCTGTCCGGTCTGCTCGACGGGATTCCGCCCGCAGCGGCGCTCCGCCGCGGCACCCTGACCGCCGCGTTCGCCGTCGCCGCCGTCGGCGACTGGGAGGGGTTGCCCACCCGCGACGAGCTGTCCCTCCTCGACACCGAGGCGGGGGCCACGCTTCGCTGATACCGCGGTGCGCGGAATCCCCAGACACTGAGACACCAACATGAGAACACAGACGTGAGCGGCAGGAGAGCCTCCATGAAGATCGACAAGGCAGAAGTCATC
>DATCNE010000243.1:0-5679 GCA_036565395.1 Dermatophilaceae bacterium | reverse complement strand
CCGTGGGCTGCGGTCGGCGCTGTGTGCCTAGGTGCGTTCATGGGGCAGCTGGACGCCAGCATCGTGACGCTGACCTACCCCCAGCTGCAAGCAGAGTTCAACACGGGGCTGGGCAGCGTGCAGTGGGTCTCACTCTCCTATCTGGTAGTTCTGGCGGTTCTGTTGGTTCCGGTAGGTCGATGGGCGGACACCCGAGGACGCAAACTGTTGTACCTGTATGGATTCGGCCTGTTCTCACTTGCTTCCGCTGCGTGTGCCCTCGCACCGACTCTGGGCTGGCTCGTGGCCGGGCGCGGGATCCAGGCTGTTGGGGCAGCGCTGTTGCAGGCCAACAGCGTGGCGCTGGTCGTGCTCAGCGTCCCGGCGTCCCGGGTGCGGACCGCGCTCGGTATTCAGGGGGCCGCCCAGGCACTGGGCCTGGCCCTGGGACCCACGCTCGGCGGGGCGCTGGTGGATGCCTTTGGGTGGCGATCAGTGTTCTGGGTCAATGTCCCCGTGGGCGTCGTGGCGATCCTCGCTGGGTATCTTCTTCTACCGCGCAGTCGCGACCTCAACCCAGGGCGGGGCAGGGACGTTGCCGGGTTCGTCCTGCTTGCGGGCGTGATCGTGTCGAGTCTGTTGGTGCTCAGCGGCCTGTCCGGTATGCCACTGCCGTCGGCCGTGGTGGTGGCACTGAGCGTGGTGGCGGTCGCGACGGCGGTGATGTTCTGGCGGGCCGAGTCACGTGCGGTGGCCCCGTTGGTGGACATCAGCCTGCTTCGGCGCGGCCGGCTCGGTGTCTCGTTGACAGGGGCACTACTGGCATACCTGCTGCTGTTCGCCCCTTTGGTCCTGTATCCGAGCGTCTTTGCCACCTGGGGCATGAACACGGCCGCCGGCGGGCTGGTGCTGTCGTGCCTTCCGGCCGGTTTTGCGTTGGCGGCTGTGGGTGCGAACGTGCTGCACCTGCGAGCGTCCAACCATCAACGAGTCGGGGTGGGCGCGGTCGGAGTCTTCGCCTGTGTGGTGGCCAACATGGCGCTGTGGCGCTCGCCCGGTCAGATCGCCGTGCTCCTGCTGCTCATGGGCGCCTTCTTGGGCCTGGTGATCCCGGCGAACAATGCCACCGTGATGGAAGCCGTCCCGGCCAGCGCCTCCGCCGTGACCGGGGGCATGGTCAACGTGGCACGCGCCTTGGGCACGGCCCTTGGCGTCGCGGTAGCGGCCATGGGCCTGCACGTGGCGGAGCTGCACAACTGGGTGGGACCCCAGGTCGTGCTCGGCGGGCTGGCGGTGTGCTCGATCGCCATCGCGGCCACCACGCTGAGCCGGCCCACCACGTCCGGTGAACAACGTCCGTCAACACAATGAAGAGGTGAGGTCGATGACGAGGGTTCCTGCCGAGGCCGTGCTGCCCGAAGCCGTCGCCGACCTCGTCGCCAGGTTGCGACGCGCGATGCGCAAGGCCGCCAGGGCCCGGACGCCCACCATGTCCCTGAGCGTGGCCCAGCTGGAGTTGTTGAGCTTGGTGCAGGAGCACCCCGGGGCCAGATCCGGTGACCTGGCCGGCCTGCTTCACCTGGCTCCGAACTCGGTGAGCACCTTGGCCAACGCCATGACCAGCGCCGGCATGCTCGATCGCTCCCCCGGCGCCACAGACAAACGGACGGTGGCGTTCACCCTGACCCGCCAAGGCGCCCACCTGGTCCGGCAGTGGCGAAGCACCAACGCCGGACTGCTGCAATCGGCCATCGCCGCCTTGGTCTCACAGGATCGACAGACACTGGCCGAGGCGTTGCCAGTCTTGGAGCGCCTCGTAGCCGTCATCGACGAGCAGACCCAGACGCACACGAACGCCCAAACCGCCGCCGAGCGTCCGTGACCAGCGGGCTCGGCGTCGCCGCGCTCATCACTCTTGTCGGCGCGTAGCGGCAGTCCTCACCGCCCTGTAATCGCCGGCCTGAACGAAAGGACAACCGCCCCCTTGATCGTCCCGTTGAGCATCCCCAGCCCGCCCGAGGGTGTATGGCACCTTGGGCCCTTCCCCATCGCGCATACGCGTTATGCATCCTGGCCGGGATCGGGGTCGCCGTCTGGATGGGCGAGCGTCGATGGAAAGCCCGCGGTGGCGCTCCCGGAGTGGTGGAGTCGGTGTCTTTATGGATGGTGCCGTTCGGCATCGTCGGTGGCCGGCTCTACCACGTCGTCACCGACCCCGAGCTCTACTTCACCGCAGGTAGGAACCCATGGAATGCGTTCAAGATCTGGGACGGTGGGCTGGGAATCTGGGGTGCGGTTCTGCTCGGCGGGGTCGGCGCCCTGATCGGCGCCCGCCGCGCGGGTGTGCCCCTACCGCCGCTCGCCGACGCGATTGCCCCCGGCATCGCGGCCGCGCAGGCGTTCGGGCGGTGGGGCAACTGGTTCAACCAAGAGCTGTTCGGCCGCCCGACCACCCTGCCCTGGGGGCTGTCAATCGACCTCGCACACAGGCCACCGGGCTACGGCGCCTTCAGCACGTTTCACCCCACGTTCCTGTACGAATCCCTGTGGTGTCTGGGCGTGGCCGCCTTGGTGATCTGGGCCGACCGCCGCTTCACGCTGGGCCACGGCCGCGCGTTCGCCCTCTACGTCGCCGCCTACACCATTGGGAGGGCATGGATCGAGTCCCTGCGTATCGACACCGCCAACCACATCCTCGGACTTCGCCTCAACGACTGGACCTCCCTGGTGGTCTTCGCCGGTGCTGTGGCCTATTTCGTGATCAGCGCCCGCCGCCATCCGGGCCGCGAAACCCTGAGCGGCTCAGCAGCGACGGCAGATGAGGCCGCACCCACCGCAAGATGACCGAAGCAGCACCAAAGGCCAGAACCGCGATCAGCAACCCGGAAGGTTGATGAACAACGGCGGGATGAGCAGCTCATCTGGTGTCAGGGCGTCCAAATCAGGCTCCGAGGAATCAGTTCGCTGGCGATAGACGTACACCAGGTTCGCACCGGGCATCGGGGCAGACTCGCGGGGCAGATCCACGCGGATGACCCGACCGAAGATGAATGAGGCGTCCGGAAGACAGACCCGGAACACGTCACCAGGGACCAACCGTTTGCGTGAGGGCTTCAGGACTTGAATGTTGGTGCGCACGGCCACTGGCAAAGAGCCCATCCTGCTCACCACAAGAAGGTCAGGCGGTCAACCGTGCGCGACGGAAGCGATGCGATCGGCGATGCCTTGGTCCCCTGGTAGCTGCCACAGACGCTGGCCATGGACCCGAGCTGGATGAAGATTTGGTTCTGCCAACATTGCTGGGCCGCCATCCAGGTGCGAACCGTACGTGGGCAACAACGCACTCAATTCGACTACGTCCGGTCGTATTTTGTCGACCGTCCACCGTCCCGATAACCGCAAGAAGAGGCGCGCCAGGCCAGCCCATGATGGTGCTGCTCGCAATTCCTTTTTGCTCTGGTGAGCCACCGCCCAGGCGAAGGCGGAGAACGTCGGCGAGGGAACAAAAAGGAACAAACCCAGGCCCACTGGACCGCACTGGACGAACCAGACGCACCGCTCTCGTGCTCAGAACGCCCCCGCGCGCGCTCAACAGCACGGCAGCGAACTGTGGTCCCCCGTTCGGGACGAAGAGGCCGCAGGTTCAAATCCTGTCACCCCGACCAGTGTTTCCGCAGGTGAGAGGCCCGCACCAGAATTGGTGAGGGCCTCTCTTGCCGCCAGTACAGCAGCAAAAGGAACGCTGAGGGAACAGGGAACAAACGATCCTGCTGTCGTTGGCCCCCAGTCGGCGGATGGCTCATTGCCCTGGCAAACTACCCAACAGAACCCGTAATCTACATAAGATGAACGTGGATTAGTGTGTTTGGTAGCTTCTTCGGGAGGTTCTGTTGCTGTCGTTTGTAGATCTCGACCGGTCGCTCGGGCTCGTACCCGGTCCGGTCGTTATGCAACTCGCCCAGATCGACATCGGTCGTGGCCGACAGGAGCTGTTCCGCAACCAGTTGCCTGCTCTGCTCACCGAACTAGCGAACCGGGCCCGGATCGCGAGCATCACCGCATCGTCAGCCCTTGAGGGGGTGGTGGTGGATGACCAAGCACGCGCGGCAGCGATCATCGGGGGCAAGGTGACAACACTGCGGACCCGCAGCGAGCAGGAGCTCGCCGGGTACCGCGCAGCATTGGACTACCTGTTCGGCCAGGACTGGCGGCCGCTGAACGTCGGCCTCTTGCTTCACCTGCACCGGAACCTGTTCGAGCAGACGGAGGTGGACGGCGGCCGGTTCAAGGACAGCGACAACCTTGTGGTCGACCGATCACCGGACGGGTCAGTGGAGGTCCGGTTCGTCCCTGTCTCGGCAGCCAGCACCGAGTACTTCACCGTTGAGCTCATCGACCGGTACAAAGAAGCGATCAGCGAAGGCCGGCACCATCCGGTGCTGTTGGTCGGTTTGTTCGTGCTGGACTTGTTGACCATCCACCCGTTTGCAGACGGGAACGGTCGCGTGGTTCGGGCTCTGACGAACGCCCTGCTCGATGACGCCGGATACACCGTCGGTAGGTACGTCTCCATCGAGCAGCTCATCGCCGAGTCGGCAGACGGTTACTACGCTGCTCTCCTGGCCTCCACCCGCGGCTGGCATGAGCAGACCAACGACCCGTGGCCTTGGTTGGCGTACTTCACCGAGGTCCTGGCGCGGGCCTACAAGAGGTTCGAGCAGCGGGCCGCGTCCGACAGGTCGACGGGGACGAAGCAGGACCGAGTCCGTGAGTATGTGCTCGAGCACGCGCCGCAGATCTTTAGGATCGCCGACGTGCGGGTCGCCCTTCCCGGGGTCAGCGACCCGACGATCCGGCTGTCGCTGGAGCAGTTGAAGAACGAGGGCAAGGTGATGCCAGAGGGTCGAGGCCGGTCCGCGGCGTGGGTCAAGGCCCCCGGATCCCAATGACCATGAGTGCCCGTCGATCCCCAACGAACCGGACATGAAGCCAGGGAACAGAAAAGGAACAAACCCACGCCCACCGGACCGCACCAGACGAACCAGACGCACCGCTATCGTGCTCAGAATGCCACCGCCCGTGCTCAACAGCACGGCAGCGAACTGTGGTCCCCCGTTCGGGACGAAGAGGCCGCAGGTTCAAATCCTGTCACCCCGACCAGTTTCATTTCAGGTCATAGCCGCAGGTCAGCGGCCCTGCCCCCCCAAGGGTGGGGCCTTCGCTTTGCCCCGTACCGCAACGAAGTACTGCAACGGTGCTCATCGCAGGGACTTCCCCAGCCGGCGTAGCGCTTCGCTGGTCGCCGTCGAGCTGGCGTTCGCATAGATCTCCATCGTCATCGACACATCTGCGTGACGCAGGACCCGCATGATCACCCGAGGGTGAACTTCCAGATCGACCAGCAGAGTGGCGCACGTCCGCCGCGCATCGTGAACCGTCATGTGTCGGAGACCGGCCAAGCCGCATCGAGCAGTGAACCGCCGGTTGAGGGTCCTCGGATCGACCGGCGTCCTATACCTGCCGGTGAACACCAGGTGTGGACCTTGGGGTGGCCCGCGCCAGATCTCGCCCGCCGCCGTCCTTTCCTTCTCTTGGGCTGTCCGTCGCAGTTCCAACGCCGTTGCGACCAGGTCCGGGATCGGCAACGTGCCATCGGAGGCTGCAGTCTTGGTCTGGCGAAGTAGCAGCTCACGACGGACG
>DATCNE010000242.1:0-2372 GCA_036565395.1 Dermatophilaceae bacterium | reverse complement strand
CTCCGGCCCAAACCCCACGGACAGAGGCAAACTCGGCATCAAACGCTCCACCCTGGTCGACGCCGGCGGCCTACCACTGGGGGTGGTCAGCGCCCCAGCGAACCGGCACGACTCCCCGCTGCTGGCACCAACATTGGACCTACTCAAAGACCTGGGCCCACTGCCGGAGACCACGTGCGTTCACCTCGACGCAGGCTACGACTCCGGCATCACCCGGACCATGCTGGCCGAGCGGGGACTACAGGGTGCCATCGCACACAAGGGGTTGCCCGCGCCGATCCAGGCCACCAAACGTTGGCCGGTCGAACGCACCCACGCCTGGCACAAGTCGGGTGGCCGGGGGGAATCTCACCCCCCGGCTCCCGCGGAACCGTGCGTGACAGTCTCCCGTCACACGGCTCTTACCATCCTGTCTGCATGAGTCCTCGGGTCCATGCCCAGTGGGCGAATCCGCGGGGGTAACGGTCACAGACCGCATCCCACCACGCCTTGGCTTTCTTGAACCCGTGGAGCCGCCGGTATTTCTTGCGGGCCCACCGCATCACGTAGGAATTGATGCGTTTTAGGAGAGGATGCAGCTCGGTGCGGTAGAACCGCCCGTAGTACTGCATCCAGCCGCGCACGATGGGATTCATCCACCGTGCGAGGTCGGCAAGGTTGGAGCTGACGTGCAGGTGAATCCGCCACCTGCGTACCCGTTGACCCATCACTTTGAGAGCCTCTCGCGACACCGCAGGCAAGAACGAGGCAAAGATTGCCCCGTACTTGTTCCGGGCGCCGCGGGCGCGAAACGTGAACCCCAAGAACGTGAACGACTCGTGCTCATAAGAGCAGCGCCGGCCACTGTCCTTGCAGTAAACGATCTTGGTCTTGACCGGGTGCAACTCCAACCCGACCGCCACCATCCTCGCCGCGATTGCCGAGCGAAGCCGCTCGGCCTGCCTCAACGTGACGGCATGGACCACAACGTCATCCACATACCTACAAAACGTGACGCCGGGGTGTTCCCGGTCCATCCACGCATGAGAATGACAAGCCCATTTGGCCCCAGGGCCCCGGCAAAGTCGTAGTTGACGGCGCGTCGCACAACGACACGCCGGTAGCGGTGTAGAAGCAACGCGGACACGGCGCGACCGGTGATCATCAAGGGTTCTTCACATCCGTAACGATCCCCGGAGCCGTCGCCGTGTCCGCTTGTGTATCTTCGCTGATCCCCTCTGCCGTTCGCCACCCTGTACGCCTCGCGGCGATGGCGGCGATGTCGCCGCAGGGCTTGTTGGAAGCCTTGAGCGCCGTCGCAGACCCTCGCAGGAGGCGCGGTGTCCGCCACAGGTTCATCTCGATCCTGGCCCTTTGTGCCTGCGCGGTCCTGGCCGGAGCCAGGTCGTTCGTGGCCATCGCCGAGTGGGCCATGGACCTGACCCCGTTGCTGCGCGCGAAGCTGGGCATCGGCCGCGTTCCGCCGTGCGAGTCCACGATCCGGCGGGTCCTGCAAAGGATGGACCCCGACGTACTCGATGAGGCGGTGTCGGCGTGGCTGGCGAGGTGTTCACCGGTCCGGGCAGGGCGGTCGGTGTTCGCCCTGGATGGCAAGACCTCCCGCGGTGCCCGCTGCCCAGGCGGCAGGGCTGTGCACCTGTTCTCCGCCATTGACCAGGTCAGCGGCGTCGTCATGGGGCAGTGCGCAGTTGACGTTAAAACCAATGAGATCAACGCTTTTGGTCCGTTGCTGGATCGCTTCGACATCACCGATGCGATCATCACCGCCGACGCCCTGCACACCCAGCGGGCCCACGCCGACTACCTGCTCGGTCGGGGCGCTCACTACATCTTGATCGTCAAGGGCAACCAGCCCAGCCTGCACCGCCAGCTTCGGTCGGTGCCCTGGAAACAAGTCCCCGCCGTTGACACCACCACCGACAAGGGCCACGGCAGAGTCGAGACCCGGACCATGAAACTGATCGAGATCCCCGCCGGGATCGCCTTCCCCCATGCCGCTCTGGCGATCCAGATCACCCGCACCCGCAGACCGTTTGCCCGCAGCAGGGCCAGCCGCGAAACCGTCTACGCAGTCACCGACCTGACCTACGACGACACCACCGCAGCCGAACTCGCCGACGCGATCCGCGGGCACTGGTCCATCGAGAACCGGCTGCACTGGATCCGGGACGTAACCTTCGCCGAGGACCACTCCCAGATCCGGACCGGTCACGGCCCACAAGTCATGGCCACGTTCCGTAACCTCGCCGTCAGCCTCCACCGCCTACACGGCGCAACCAACATCGCCGCCGCCTGCCGGCGGATCAGCAGAGACCCAGACCGAGTCCTGTCCCTGGTCAGATAACGGCCGCGTAAACAATGCCGGGGCCCTG
>DATCNE010000241.1:0-7453 GCA_036565395.1 Dermatophilaceae bacterium | reverse complement strand
AGCCGCGAGCCGGTCAGCCCGCCCCGGTCGTTGACCGTCGAGCCGTTCGCGAAGCGGTCGGCCATCAGGAAGTAGAACTGCTCACGCGTCAGTGGCGCGCGCAGGCTCGAGCCCGCGAGCGCCTTGTCCGCAGCCGTCGCCTCGCCGGGCAGGTCGGTCGGGGCCACCCCGATCTTGTGCGTGACGTCGTCGTAGGAGAACGTCAGCCGGGCCGGCCCCAGCAGGACCAGCGGGATGTTCGCCCCGCCCTTTACACCGTCCGCGCCATAGCTCTCGGGCCAGTCCTTGTTGATGGCCACCTTGATCTCGTACGTGCCCGCCGGTACGTCAAGCTCCTTGCTGTATGCCGTGCTGTCGCCTTCGCGGGTCAGCTCGGTGGCCGCGCAGTCGGGCGCCCAGTCCCCCGGACAGCCGACCTCGCTCTGCAGCGAGCCGACGAGCGTGGCGGTGCGCGGGGCATCAGCCGCCTGCGCGGTGCCGGCCATGGTGACCGGCGCAAGCCCCCCAAGCACAGAGATGGCAATGGCAGAGACGGCGGCAGAGAAGGACGACAGACGGGCCACGATGGCTCCTGAATGCTCCGGGAGCGACATCTGGTCCGCTCATCAGCTGGTCCGCGGGGAGAGCCGCAGACGGTGCGGATGCCTCAGACAACCCCGGTCGATGACCAGCGATAAGTCAGAACTGTTCCGCTTGTCCGCAGACTACGTCCGCCGGAACCCGCGCGCCAGAGTCTTTCGCAAGTTTCTGCAATTTTTTGCAACGACCGAACACGGGCGCGGCCACGGGCGCTACGGCATGCTTGTGCTGGCGACCCTGCACGCCAAGGCTGCGCTGGTCATCGATCGACGATTGGAGGTGCTCGTGGACTTCACCGTCCTGGCGGTCATCGTGCTGGCAGGTCTGGTCGGGCCCCTGCTGGCGATGCCGCGGCGTTGGCAGGTGCCGGTGGTCGTCGGTGAGCTGTTCATGGGGGTCGTGCTGGGCAGGACGGGGTTCGGCTACCTGGACGCGTCCGATGACAAGTTCTCGTTTCTGGCCGAGGTGGGGTTCGGGCTCGTCATGTTCGTCGCCGGCACCCACGTGCCCGTTCGGGATGGCGACCTCCGGCGAAGTCTGGGGCGCGGCACCCTCCGCGCTGTGCTAGTTGGAGCAGGATCGGCCGTGCTCGGAGTGCTGCTCGCCGCCGCCTTCGGGACAGGCCACGCCGCGCTGTATGCCGTGCTGATGGCTTCGTCGTCGGCCGCCCTGATCCTGCCCATCATCGACTCTCTCGAGCTCGGCGGCGAGCAGGTTTTGCAGCTGCTGCCGCAGGTGGCGGTCGCAGACGCAGTCTGCATCGTCGCCGTACCGCTGGTCATTGACCCCGCTCACGTCGGACGCGCTGCGTTGGGGGCAGTGGCCGTCATCCTGACCGGTGTCGTGGTCTTCGTCGTGCTGTTCGCACTGGAGCGCAAGGGTCTTCGCCGTCGACTCCACAGGGTGTCCGAGGAACGTCACTTCGCTCTTGAGCTGCGGATAAGCCTGATGATCCTGTTCTCGCTCGCCGCAGTTGCCACCCGGTCACACGTGTCGATCATGCTGGCAGGCTTTGCCTTCGGTCTCGCGTTGGCCGCAGTCGGGCAGCCACGAAGGCTCGCCCGACAGCTGTTCGCCGTGACCGAGGGTTTCTTTGGCCCCTTGTTCTTCGTCTGGCTCGGCGCCTCCCTGGACCTGCTGGCACTCGGCGACCGACCGACGCTCATCCTTCTGGGACTTCTGCTCGGAGTCGGCGCGGTCCTCAGCCACTCGCTGGCCAGGCTCACCGGACAGCCACTCAGCCTGAGCTCGATGGCGGCAGCGCAGGTCGGTGTCCCCGTGGCCGCAGCGACCCTCGGCACGAGCCTGAACGTCCTCCAGCCGGGCGAACCGGCAGCGTTGGTCCTGGGCGCGCTGGTCACCATCGTCGTGGCAGCCATCGCCGGCGGGGCTACGGTCAGACAAGGACACGTCGCACCCCTCGGCGACACGGCTCGGACTCAGCGAACGCGCCGGACCCGCCCTTCGTCCCAGACGGGCTCGCCCGACTCATAGACCGAGCCGTCCCGGCCGAAGACCAGAAAGCGGTCGAAGCCTCTGGCGAACCACCTGTCGTGAGTGACCGCGACCACCGTGCCGTCGAACGCCTCGAGGCCCTCTTCGAGCGCCTCTGCCGAGTGCAGGTCGAGGTTGTCGGTCGGTTCGTCGAGCAGCAGCATGGTGGCTCCGCTCAGCTCGAGCAGGAGGATCTGGAACCGCGCCTGCTGCCCGCCGGACAGCGAGTCGAACGTCTGTTCCGAAGCCCGCGCGAGCTCGTAGCGGTCCAGTGCCCGGGCCGCCTCCTCGCGAGGTCTTCCCGCCCGATGCTCGTCACCGCGGTGCAGAATCTCCAACAGGGTGCGTCCCAACAGCGCGGGGTGCTGGTGGGTCTGGGCGAACCAGCCGGGCCGGACGCGAGAGCCGAGCCGCGCGGTGCCGGTGTGCGCGACGGTCGCCGCCCGGACGTCACCGACGGGTCGGTGCTCGGGCGCCGGGTCGCTGCCGCCGGCCGCGAGCAGCCGTAGGAAGTGCGACTTGCCCGACCCGTTGCTGCCCAGGACGGCGACCCGCTCGCCATACCAGATCTCGAGGTTGAACGGCCGCATTCCCCCGCAAGCGGGAGGTACCCCCAGGCCGGTGAGCTCGAGATCCGCAACGACGACGGCACGCTTGGCCGTCCGTCCGCCCCTGAGCCGCATCCGAACGTTCTGCTCGTACGGCACCAGCTCGGGCGGACCGGCTTCCACGAACCGGCGAAGCCGGGTCTCAGCGGCCTGGAGCTTGGGGGCCATGTCGGAGTTGTACGACGCCTTCTGGCGGTACATGATCACCAGCGCCTTGAGCTTCGCGTGCTCCTCATCCCAGCGCTTGCGCAGCTCCTCGAGCTTGCTGTTGCGATCGATCCGGGCCTGGTGGTAGGTCGAGAAATGTCCGGCGTGAACCCAGATCGTCGAGCCCGCCGGGCCCGGCTCGAGCGTGGCGATCCTGGTGGCCACACGATCGAGCAGCTCCCTGTCATGGCTGATGAACAGCACGGTCTTGGGAGAGGCGATGAGCTGGTCCTCGAGCCACCGTTTGGCCGGGACATCCAGGTAGTTGTCAGGCTCGTCGAGCAGGAGCACGTCATCGGGACCGCGCAGGAGGGCCTCGAGGACGAGTCTCTTCTGCTCACCACCCGAGAGCGTGCCCACGGAGCGCCACTGCGCCTGTTCGAACGGGATGCCGATCGCCGCGACCGTGCAGACGTCCCAGAGGGTCTCGTGCTCGTAGCCACCGACGTCAGCCCAGTCCACCAGCGCCTGTGCGTACGCCATCTGGGCTGCCTCGTCGTCGACCTCCATCATCACCATCTCGGCTGTGTCCACCGCTGCGGCAGCGTCGCGGACTGACGCTGGCGCGACACTGACCAGGAGGTCGCGGACAATCGAGCTGTCCCGGACCGATCCGATGAACTGCCGCATGATGCCCAGCCCGCCACTACGCGTGACAGCCCCCTCGGCGGGAGCCAGATCCCCACTGACGATGCGCGCGAGGGTCGTCTTGCCGGCGCCGTTGGGGCCGATGAGGGCCACCTTCGCCCCCTCGCCCACACGAAGACTCACTCCGTCCAGGAGCGGACGCCCATCGGGAAGGACGTAGCTGACTGCGTTGACATCGACATGGCCCACAACGGACCACTCTGACGCATGACACCCCCGTGCGTCACCTTGTTAACGGCCGAAGCGTCGGCCCTCCGCTGCCCGAGGACGCCTGATCAGTCGCCAGTGGCGACTCGTCTGACGCGCGACTCCTTGTGGCGTGAGCCCAGCTCCGCATCGGGCGGGTAGGTGACCTCCTCCAGGCTCAGTCCGTGTGCCGGCATCACGACGACTCCCGGATGACGACGCCCGGCCACGAGCACCTGTGCCGGCCACTCGATCGGTCGACGTCCCTCCCCGACCGGGATCACCGCACCCACCAGTGCGCGGACCATGGAGCGACAGAACGCATCGGCCACAACCTGCGCCTCGAGCACACCGTCACCTGCCCGTACCCACGAGAACTCGAGCAGAGTGCGAATCGTCGTCGCGCCATCTCGCCGCTTGGCAAACGCCGCAAAGTCCCGCAACCCCAACATCTGCTGGGCGGCGGCATGCATGGCAACGGCGTCCAGGGAACGCCGGTGAATCAGCGTGTCATCGCGGCGCAGCGGATCAAGGCGTTGCGGGTGGTCACAGACCCGATAGAGGTAGCGGCGCTGGATGGCCGAGAAACGGGCGTTGAAACCCTCTGGTGCCACCGAGACAGCGTGCACGACGATGTCCTTGGGCAACACGCCGTTGAGCCGGGCAAGCGCGGACTGGGCCGGCGAGCGAACGGATCGACCGGGCAGCAGCGCCCACCCGGTCGGGTCGACGTCAGCGTGCACCACAGCACCGCGGGCATGGACTCCCGCGTCGGTGCGGCCAGCCACGACAAGGCGCACCGGCTTGGGCGCGCGCAGGATAAGGGTCAGAGCGGCGGATAGCTCGTCCTCGACGGTCCGCTTGCCGGGCTGCATCGCCCACCCGGAGAACGCCGTCCCGTCATACCCGAAGTCCAGACGAATGCGCAGGGAAGACGCGAGCCCGCCACCCCCCAAGGGGGCGACGGGCTCGTTGTCGTTCATAGCGGCAGGCTAGCGAGCTGGCCGTCAGTGCGACGGTCGGGCTCTCAGGCCTTGGTGTTGGACGAGTCGTCGGTCGCGTCGTCGGCATCCTGAGTCACCACGGCCTCGGCCTCGGCGGCGTCGGCCACAGTGGTTTCAGCCACAACGGCCTCGACCTCGGTCGTGTCAGCGGCGACCGCGACCTCGGAGGGGGCCCCGATCTCGTCAGCTATCGGAGCCTTCTCGGCCTTGGTTGCCTTTGCCGGCTTGGCGGCCTTCAGGTCCTTGGCTGCACGCTTCGTGGCAGCCTCGGCTTCGGCAACGGTGGCCTTCTTCGGCGAGAGCGGCTCACGCACCAGCTCGATCACAGCCATGGGGGCGTTGTCGCCCTTACGGTTGCCGATCTTGGTGATGCGGGTGTAGCCACCCTGGCGCTCGGACATGTCGGGTGCGATCTCCGTGAAGAGACGGTGCACGACGCCCTTGTCACGAACGACCGTGAGGACGCGGCGACGTGCGTGCAGGTCGCCGCGCTTGGCGAAAGTCACGAGGCGCTCTGCGAGCGGGCGCAGGCGTTTGGCCTTGGCCTCGGTGGTGGTGATCTGGTCGTGCTCGAACAGCGACGTGGCCAAGTTGGCCAGGATCAGCCGCTCGTGCGCCGGACCGCCGCCGAGACGGGGACCTTTGGTAGGCGTAGGCATCTGTTTGTTCTCCTGTTGGTCTCTGACCGATCCGCGCTCCGCGGCTCAGTCGCGCACAAATAAATCGGTCAGTACTGCTCGTCCTCGACGAACGCCGAGTCCTCATCCACGTCATCGTCGTAGCGATCAACGATTGCGCTCGGGTCGAACCCGGGCGGGCTGTCCTTGAGCTGCAGGCCCATGCCGACGAGCTTGGCCTTGACCTCGTCGATCGACTTGGCACCGAAGTTGCGGATGTCGAGCAGGTCGGCCTCGCTGCGCCCGACGAGCTCACCCACGGTGTGGATGCCCTCGCGCTTGAGGCAGTTGTAGGACCGGACGGTCAGGTCGAGGTCCTCGATCGGCAGAGCAAGATCGGCGGCCAGCGCCGCATCGGTGGGCGAGGGGCCCATGTCGATACCCTCGGCCTCGACGTTGAGCTCACGCGCCAGACCGAACAGCTCCACCAGAGTCTTGCCGGCGGAGGCCATGGCATCGCGGGGAGCCATGGAGTCTTTGGTCTCGACATCGACGATGAGCTTGTCGAAGTCAGTGCGTTGCTCGACACGCGTGGCCTCGACCTTGTAGGTCACGGCCAGGACGGGTGAGTAGATGGAGTCGACCGGGATTCGACCGATCTCGGCGTCACCGGACTTGTTCTGCTGGGCCGAGACGTAGCCACGACCGCGCTCGACGGTCAGCTCCATCTCGATCTTGCCCTTGCCATTGAGCGTGGCGATGTGCAGGTCCGAGTTGAGCACCTCGACACCAGCCGGCGGCGCGATGTCGGCAGCAGTCACCGCACCGGGACCCGACTTGCGTAGGTACATCACAACGGGCTCGTCGTGCTCGCTGGAGACGACCAGGCTCTTGATGTTGAGAATGATCTCGGTGACGTCTTCCTTGACACCGGGGATCGTGGAGAACTCGTGCAGCACGCCGTCGATGCGGATGCTCGTGACAGCGGCACCCGGGATGCTCGAGAGCAGGGTGCGGCGTAGGGAGTTGCCGAGGGTGTAGCCGAAGCCGGGCTCGAGCGGCTCAATGACGAACCGCGAGCGGGAGTCGGAGACGACCTCTTCGCTCAGAGTGGGGCGCTGTGCAATCAGCACTGTTTCATTCCTTCCCACGGGCGACCGCTATTTGACGCCTCGTGATGCTGCGGGGCATGACCCCCGCGGCCCGTGCACCTCTGTCCGTGCAGGCGGGCCCTGTCAAAGTCCATATGCCGGGTGACTGGTTGTCCAGCCACCCGGCATAGAGGCAGTTAGTTCTTGGAGTAGAGCTCGACGATCAGCTGTTCCTGGACCTGCGTGTCGATGACCTGACGCGCGGGCAGGGAGTGAACAAGGATCCGCATCTGCGTCGGGATGGACTCCATCCAGGCAGGCACGGTCCGCTCGCCGGCCTGTGCACGGGCGACGACGAACGGTGTCATCTCCACGGACTTGCCACGAACCTCGATGATGTCGCTCTCGGACACCCGGAAGCTGGGGATGTCCACCTTGTGCCCGTTGACCACGAAGTGGCCGTGACGGACCAGCTGGCGGGCCATGTCGCGGGACGCGGCGAAGCCGGCCCGGTACACGACGTTGTCCAGACGGGTCTCCAAGATGCGCAGCAGGTTCTCGCCGGTCTTGCCGGGGCGACGGTGCGCTTCCCGGTAGTACCCACGGAACTGCTTCTCCAGGACGCCGTAGATGCGTGCAGCCTTCTGCTTCTCACGCATCTGCAGCAGGTACTCGCTGTCCTTGGTCCGCGCACGGCCGTGCACGCCCGGGGGGTACGGCCGTAGCTCGATCGGGCACTTCGGGGAGTCGCACTTGGCTCCCTTGAGGAACAGCTTGGTCTTCTCACGCCGGCAGCGCCTGCAGTCAGGCCCGGTATAACGCGCCATAAGTATTTATCTCCTCTTGGTGCGCGTGGTCAGACGCGTCGACGCTTGGATGGGCGGACGCCGTTGTGCGGCGTTGGGGTCACATCGCTGATCGCGCCGACCTCAAGGCCGGTGGCAGTCAGCGAGCGGATTGCGGTCTCGCGACCAGAACCCGGGCCCTTGACGAAGACGTCGACCTTGCGCATGCCGTGC
>DATCNE010000240.1:0-4388 GCA_036565395.1 Dermatophilaceae bacterium | reverse complement strand
CAACGACGACGCCCACGACCACGACCGCGCCCCCGACCCCGACCTGACCGACGGGATAACCCGCCGACAACCCCGTTGGCTACGGGCGCGGGCCCCGACCTACGGTTCGCCACGTAGTCTGACCAGATGTCGCCTCTTGCCCCCGAGTCGGTCGCGCCCACCCGCACCGACCCGGTCGCCGCCGCTGCGAGCGAGGTCATCGGGGGACCCCTCGGACGGTATGCCGCGCCGGCACGGCATACGGCGCGGTCTCTCTGGCAGCCCGCTGCCGCGGTTCTGATCGGGCTCACGAGCCTGACGGTCGCCTTCGGCGTCCTGCAGAAGGCGCACTGTGTCAGCAAGGGATGGCACAGTCCCGACCAGTTCTGGCACGCGTGCTACTCCGACCTGCCCCTCATCTACCAGACCAACGGCCTCGGGCACACGATGCCGTACCTGCCCGGCGCCCAGCACCTGGACCAGCCGCTGATCACCGGGGTGGTGATGTGGCTGGTCGGGCTCCTGGTCCCGGACGGTTCGGCCACGGTCCAGCAGCAGTGGTACTTCGCGCTGTCGGCGGTGCTGATCACCGCCCTCGCGATGGTCCTGGTCGCCGTGACGGTGGCCTCGGTCCCGCGGACGCCGTGGCGTGCGGCCCACATCGCGCTCAGCCCGGTGCTGGTTCTTGCGGGTCTGGTCTCGGTCGACCTGCTCGGCGTGCTGCTCGCCTCGGCGGCGTTGTGGGCCTGGGGGCGCAGCAGGGTCGTGCTGGCCGGGGTCATGATGGGGCTGGCGATCTCAGCCCGCAGCTACCCCCTGGTCCTGCTCGTGGCCATCGGGCTGCTGGCCGTCCGCTGCGGCCAGGTTGCGGCCTGGCGACGGCTGGCCGCGACGGCCATGGCCACGTGGCTCGCTGTGAGCCTGCCCTTCCTGGTGATGAACGCCGATGGCCTGCTCTCGGTCTATCGCACCTGGTGGCGGGCCGGGGCCAGCTACGGCTCGGTGTGGGTGGTTCCGTCGCTGCTGGGGCATGGCCTCAGCGGGGGCGCCACGACCGTGCTTCCCCTCGTGGGCTGGCTGGTTGCCCTGGTGGTGGGTGCGCTGTTCGCCCTCAGCCTGGACCGGCGGCCCACTGTGGCCGAGATCTCCCTGGTGATGCTCGTGATCGTCATCGTGACGGGCAAGGCGGTGCCCGTCCAGGCCGGACTCTGGCTGCTTCCGCTGATCGCCCTGGTCGGCATGCAGTGGCGTGACCATCTGATCTGGGCCGGCTTCGAGGCGACCTACTTCGTGGCCGTGTGGCTCTACATCGCCGGCCTCAGCAAGCCCGAGCGCGGTCTGCCCGTGCGTGGGTACTCCGCGCTGCTCATGCTGCGGCTGGTCGCCATGCTGTTCGTGCTCGTGCAGGTATGGCGGGTCGCCCGGTCCCGCCCGCCGGCCGGCCCCGAGGCGGTTGACCACGAGGCTGTCGACCGCTCGGACTCTGGTGCCGTGGAGCCTGTGGGCGAAGGCGAGCGTGTGGGCGACGACGAACGCGTTGACGAGGACGCGCCGGTCCAGGAGGTCGACCCGCTGGCCGGCCCGATGGCGGGCGCGCCTGACGCGGTGCTGGTCCGCTTCGGCTGAACCTGCCGTCGTGTCCGGACCGGGCGATTTCAGGCGCGGGGGCAGTTGCCGGTACCCTCGTGGGGTTCGCCTCGGCATACCCCTCCGTCGCCTGCTGCCGACCCATTGTCGGTGGCCCCTGACATGGTGTTTCGAGGTGGGACGCTGCAACCCTCCTGTCACGGAAGGACCGTGACCGCTCTAGACCGAAGGAGGTGGGTTATCAGCATGCGTCAGTACGAACTCATGATCATCCTCGACCCCGATCTCGAGGAACGCACGATCTCGCCCTCGCTCGACAAGTTCCTGTCCGTCGTCACCAAAGACGGTGGCACCGTGGACAAGGTCGACCTGTGGGGCAAACGCCGTCTGGCCTACGACATCAAGAAGAAGTCCGAGGGCATCTACGCCGTCGTCAACTTCAGCGCGGAGTCGGCCACGGCAAAGGAACTGGACCGTCAGCTCGGCCTGAACGAGTCCATCCTGCGGACCAAGCTCCTGCGCCCCGGCGCCTGAACTCCGAATCAAGAGGACTCGATATGGCTGGCGACACCGTCATCACGATCATCGGCAATCTCACTGGCGACCCCGAGCTGCGGTTCACGCCGTCGGGTGCTGCCGTCGCAAACTTCACCGTTGCCTCCACACCGCGTCAGTTCGACCGGACGAGCAACGACTGGAAGGACGGCGAGACCCTGTTCATGCGTTGCTCGGTGTGGCGTGACGCGGCGGAGAACGTCGCCGAGTCGCTGCAGCGCGGCGCCCGTGTGCTGGTCTCCGGCCGGCTGAAGTCTCGCTCGTACGAGACCAAGGAAGGCGAGAAGCGCACGGTCGTCGAGATGGACGTGGACGAGGTCGGACCGTCGTTGAAGTACGCCACAGCCAAGGTCAACCGCACTCAGCGGGGCACCGGAAGCGGCGGGTTCAGTGGCGGCGGTCAGAGCAGTGGCGGTCAGGGCGGTGGGTCAACGAATGACTCTGCCGGCCAAAGCGGTAGCGGCCGGGGTGCTCCCGCCGACGACCCGTGGGCCACTGGTTCGTCTGCTCCCGCCAACGCTGGTGGCGCAGCGCCGGCCGGCCCGCAAGGCGGCTGGGGCAACGGCCCGTCATACGACGAGCCCCCCTTCTAGGTCGCGGCTCGTTTCCCGCGACCGATCAGCAAGACAAGACAGACAGAAGTCATGCCATCCCAGGGGTGAAACCCTGGGCTCCTCTCAAGATTGGAGAGCACCACGATGGCCAAGCCCGTTGTGCGCAAGCCCAAGAAGAAGGCCAACCCGCTCAAAGCGGCGAAGGTCGAGAACATCGACTACAAGGACACAGCGCTGTTGCGCAAGTTCATCTCCGACCGCGGCAAGATCCGCGCTCGGCGGGTGACCGGTGTGTCCGCCCAGGAGCAGCGTCTCATCGCCAAGGCCGTCAAGAACGCCCGTGAGATGGCCCTGCTGCCCTACTCCAGCTCGGCTCGCTGAGCTAGTCAACTGCTTCGCTAGTTGACTGCTGAGCTAGCGCACCGAGAAGGAGAAGCACCATGAAGGTTATTTTGACTCACGAGGTCACTGGCCTCGGCACGGCCGGTGATGTGGTCGACGTCAAGGACGGCTACGCCCGCAACTTCTTGCTGCATCGAGGTCTGGCCACCGGCTGGACCAAGGGCGTCGAGAAGCAGGTTGCGGCGATCAAGAAGGGCCGCGAGGTCCGCGAGGTCAACTCCTTGGACGAGGCAAAGGGTCTCAAGGGTCAGCTCGAGGCCAAGTCGGTCCAGGTTGTCGCCAAGGCGGGCAAGTCCGGTCGCCTCTTCGGAGCCGTGACCCAGGGTGACGTCGCCGACGCCGTCAAGGCATCAGGTGGTCCCCAGCTCGACCGTCGCAAGATCGAGCTCACCGGCGCGATCAAGTCGGTCGGCTCGTTCGAGGCTCGCGTGCGATTGCACCCCGAGGTGCAGGCCACGATCAAGCTGGACGTCGTCGCAGCCAGCTGACGCTGTTGTAACGAATTTCGCCAAAGGGCGCGGATCCTCATCGGCTCCGCGCCCTTTGGCCTGCTCGGCGTCTCGACCCCTCTGAACCCTTACGATCCGAACCCTTACGATCCGGACACCGCGGATAACGCGAATCGGACGCTCCAAGGGCCACATACGGGCGCTCCGAGGTGTTCGGTCGAGGGAGGGGGTGACGGATAGGGGGCTGGCCCGCGATACTGGGATGACCGACGTTGTCCCAGCCCCGGAGGTTGACCATGTTCGACACCGTTCGTCACAGGCCATCGGAGCGCAACGTCGGGCGATCAGCGAAGCTGGTTCTCACCGCCGCCGCGGTCTTCACCTTGCTCGCCGGCGGAACGGCACTCGCCACCACGTCAACCTCGTCAGCGACTGACACCCACCAGGGCCCCGCAGCCCAGTCATTGCTGCATGCCGGCGACTCCGGTATCACCGAGGCCGAGACCGAAGCTGCAGATACCGATGCCACGGACGACGCTGCCGAAGCGGCTGCGGAGGCTGCCAAGGAGGCTGCCGACGGCGCGGATGGCGCCCAGGGTGTTCACGGAGCGTGTGTCTCCGCGGTCGCGCAGGACAAGTCGACGGTGGGCCGGGAGCACGGGGCGGCAGTATCCGCGGAAGCACACTCGTGCGCCAAGGGGTCTGACGCCGTTGCTGGCAAGGCCAAGGGTGCGGAGAAGTCGGCGGCGGCCAAGGCCAAGCGCGCCGCGAAGTCGGCTGCCCGCACAGCTCGCGGCAAAGGCTAGCGCTCCCGGACGATGACGTCCGCGGTGACCGTGACGTGCACGGAATACCGGCTTGC
>DATCNE010000239.1:0-5574 GCA_036565395.1 Dermatophilaceae bacterium | reverse complement strand
CGAGCCGGGCCGGCACGCGGTTCCGGACAAGACCGTAAGCCTCGAGTGGTGGAACGCCAGCGATGACGACGTGACCATGACGAAGATCGAGTTCCTTTCGGGTGAGGCCCGGTCGGTCGCCGCGCTGCTGATCCGCGGAGCCGACAAGGTTGACCGCGGCCACGGAGACTGACGACAAGTGAAAGCGCCCCGCCTCGGTCGAGGCGGGGCGCTTTCGTCGTGCGTTGCCGACCTAGACCCCGTGCACCCGGCCCTTCTTGACCTTCTTCGGCGCCTCTGCGACAGACACCCAGAAGGCTGGCGACCACTGCAGAACGGTCACGATGTCGGCATCGTTTGGGTCATGGGTCCGGACGGTCAGCGTCCCGTTGACGATCTCGTACTTGTCCGCGCCGCTGAAGGGCGCGCGGTCGTGTTCGCCGTTGCTGTCGATTTTGGTGACTGTGAAGTCCATGCGTCGGACCATAGTCGTCAGAGCTCGGTGATGTCGGTCCCGGAGGCTCGACAACTCGCTGCGCTACTGCTGCGGCTCGCGGACACGGCCGATCAGCACCACCTGGCGGAACGGTGAGCACGACGACGGTCATCACCCCGCTCACCGCCGTGATGGACGCTGCTGCCACGTATGCGGCGGTCGAGCCGGGGCGCGCCGGGGTGGCTCGGCAGGTCTGCGTCGATCAGATCACGGCGGCGCTCGACCGCTGCGACGAGGTCAACGTCCCGTACCTCGTGTTCGACCTGGCGTTCATGCTGGCGTTGCGGGACAGCACGGGCCGTGTGGCTTAAGGTCGGGCGCACCCGACCGATGGGAGCGCAACGATGCCTCAGTACAAGGTGCTGGAACTCAAAGAGGGACTGATCGGCGGCAAGATGTCCGGCGGCAAGCTCGAGAAGATCCTCAACGAGCATGGCGCGCAGGGTTGGACGCTGAAGGCCATCACCGCGGTCGAGGTGAAGGGCCGAGTCGGGCCAGGTGGAGTGGACGGCGTCCTGATCACGTTCGAGAAGCAGTAGGTCCAGATCGAGGTCGCGTAACCGCGCGTGCCAGAGGTCGACGTAGATCCGCTTCGAGCTCACACCGAGCCCGGCCAGGGCATCACGTTGGGCGGTGAGGTCCTGCTCGTCGGTCGAGCAGCGCGCGTACCCGATGAGCATCTCGGCCATCGGAGGATGGTAGCGGTTGGCCCCCCATCATCGGGCATTTCAACGGGCGGGTCTAACGGGACGACCAATCCGTTGGTCCGTGCGGGCAGGCTGTAGTCCGATGGGGTGCCCGCTGGTGGTTGCCTTAGCGCCATGTGTGGCGAACAGCCCCGCTGACTCGGCATTCAACGCGCCGACCTTGTCCAGTGCCCACAGGTCGTAAAGGTCACGCGCAGCGCCGCGATCTATCCAGGCGGCCGTCTTCCACCCCGCGAACGACAACAACGTAGGCACTCGCAAGATGGCCGGTGGCGCGTCGCGATACCGCTGCTCGATCTCGCGAGTCTCGGTCGGCCACGGTTCGTAGCGCGTGCCACGTAGCAGCTGAATCTTGATCGCGATGCCGTCCGGCGTGACCGCGACGGCAGGGTCGACATCCGAGTTCCGCGAGCCTGAGCGAACTCGACCGGGAGGCCGGTCCTCCGTTTCGCTGTCGCCTTCACCCTCTGCCTCGATTCCAGTGCGATCTTTACTCAACAAGAGTGCACATCGCACTGGAACTAACAGTTGGTCGCCGAGCACTTCGCGACCTCGTCAGACTCGTCCGCGCGATCCTGGCACATCTGGGGACTGGTAGCCCGGCCAGCGGAGCATGTGGTCACCGCTCACCGCCGCCTCCGGCCACCGGACGAGGAAGTTGCGCGGTATCGTGTCGAAAGACCACTCCTCAAGGCGTTGAGATTAGGAATCGCGGCGTCGAGCTCAGGAAGGACATTTGATCGGTGCACCTGGTCCTGTGGATTGTGCGGAACCGAGCAATCGGCGAACAGTCGTCTGACGCCAGTTTCACTGGGCGCCAGCGTGCCTGACTCCGCTGGGCCGTCAATAGTTCTTCTGTCGGGTCAAGAGCTCCAGTCCGCGATCGCGCAACTCGATCAAGCCATCTATAACCACGAGCAGTGGTACAAGAACCTGGTCCGCGTGCTCGTTGTCCGGCTCCCGCCGGACGCGTCCGACCTAAAGGCGGACGCTCACCAGCGCTGCCGCTTCGGTCAGTGGTATGACAGCGACGCCGTCGGTGCACTGCGCGATCAGCCCGCTCTCGTTGCCCTTGGGGGCGCGCATGAAAGGATGCACGGCAGCGCTACGCGCCTCTTGCAGCGCGTGGAAGACGAGCTGCCAATCTCGGCCGGAGATCTCGATCAGTTCAACAACCTTCTCGATCACATGCACCTTGAGTTGGAGTCCTTGCGACGAGATCTTGCGGAGACCGCGCAGAGCCGAGACCCACTTACTGAAGCGCGCAACCGCGCCGGCATGCTCTCCGACCTGCGCGAGCAGCATGCACTCGTGCGGCGTGGTCTGCAGGAGTGCACCCTTGCGATGATCGATATCGACCATTTCAAGGACGTCAACGACAGCTATGGGCATGCAATGGGCGACGCGGTTCTGAAGTTGATTGCGCAGTGCTTGCAAGCGGACATGCGGTCGTTCGATCGCTTGTACCGCTACGGCGGAGAAGAATTCCTGCTGTGCAGTCCCCAAACCTCGGTCGTCGTCGCCGCCAGCTTGGCTGAGCGGCTCCGCTCTGACGTCGCTGAGCAACGCATCCAGAACGGAGCCGGTGGCCAGATTGTCCAGGTGACAGCGTCGTTCGGCGTCGCCGCGCTCGACGGGACACGGCCGGTCGAGGAAGCGATCGAACGAGCCGACGAGGCCATGTATCGCGCCAAGATGGCCGGACGCGACCGCGTCGAGGTCTTCGGGATGACAAAGGATGGCCCGTGAGGGCTGTCTCGTAGGGTCAGGTCGCGGATACTCGTACCGCCGCCGTTCGGCGCCGCGCAACCTAGTCACCGGGTCGACTCCGATGATTGAGCGACAACGCACTCATTTGATAGTTGTGATTTCTCGTCGGTGAGCGATCCCCATTCTGGACGGCACCTGAGGCTTAGGCCGGCGCACATCGCTTGGGGCGACTTTCGATAACCTGGGCCGGCAAAGCTACCTAGTTTTCGGGTCCACTGCTCTGAGGGAGAAGCATGTCGTACGGTTTCCGGGTTCGGTTCAAACTGCCGCCCACAGCGCTTTTCAGCCTCACCCTGGAGGGTGAGCGCCTTGACTTGGAAAGCGACGTGTTGGGCAGTGCGGTTTGGTTGAAATCAATGACGCCGGACGTACCCCTGAAGGATGCCGAGGGGGTCGCGCTACGGGGCGAAGGTTTCGAGTCCGAGGAGATCGCTCAGAGCCAGGGCGAGCGCTGGCTCGACGCACTGCAGGCATCCCTTGCGCGGCTAGGGACAATACCGTTCAGTTAAGGTTACAAGGGTGTAGTTTGGTGGCATGCCTCGTTCTGGGTGGGTGAAGCCGGTCTCGGATCGTCGGTTGTCTGATCTGGTGTCGGTGGGGGTGCTGACCCGGGTGTTCCCGCCGGGTTTGGTCGATGAGGTGATCGCTGTCGCGGGCCGTACCGAGCAGCGCCATCGCTCGTTGCCGGCGCGGGTGATGGCGTACTTCGCGATCGGGATGGGGCTGTACTCCGAGGGTTCCTATGAGGACGTGCTGAGCCAGCTGACCGATGGGCTGTCGTGGGCCTCGGGCTGGCAGGAGAGCTTCACGCCGCCCTCGAAGTCGGCGATCTTCCAGGCGCGCGCCCGGCTGGGGTCGGAGCCGTTGGCGGCATTGTTCACCCGGGTCGCCAAACCGCTCGGGACGGCGAAGACGGCTGGGGTGTGGCTCGCCGGTCGGCGGCTGGTGGCCATCGACGGGAGCTGCCTGGACGTGGCAGACACCGCTGAGAACGCGGCGTTCTTCGGACGGCCGGGGGTGAGCAAGGGTGAGAAGTCGGCGTTCCCCCAGGCCCGGATGGTGGCGCTGGCCGAGTGCGGTACGCGCGCGATCTTCGACGCCGTCGTCGGTGCTTACACCAGCTCGGAGGTCGCACTGGCCGATGAGCTGATCGGCCGACTGCAGCCGGGCATGCTGCTGCTGGCCGACCGTGGCTTCTACTCCTATGCGTTGTGGCGTAGGGCGATCGGCACCGGTGCGGACCTGCTCTGGCGGGCCAAGACCGGCCTGCGCCCGGAGCACCGCCAGACCCTGGACGACGACTCGTGGCTGGCCCAGATCCGCCCTGGCGGCGGCAAGAAGGCCGAGCCGATCACGGTGCGGGTCATCGACTACACCGTCGAGGACGGCCGCGAGAACAGCGAGTCCTACCGGCTGTTCACCACCATCTTGGACCCAGCAACGGCCTCCGCGACCGAGCTGGCCGCAGCCTACGCACGGCGCTGGGAGATCGAGCTCGCCTTCGACGAGCTCAAGACCCACCAACGCGGACCCCGCACCGTGCTGCGCTCCAAATCCCCGGACCTGGTGCTCCAGGAGATCTGGGGACACCTGTGCTGCCACTACGCCATCCGCTCCCTGATGACCGACGCCGCCCGGCACTCCGGCCACGACCCGGACCGGGTCAGCTTCGTCGCCGCGCTCCGGATCACCCGCCAGTCCGTCGCCCACCAGGGCGCTTTCCCCCCCTGACCACAGCGCCGGCACGGAGCATCTCTGGCTGACCTTCCTGCACCGACTGATCGCCCGCCTCAACCCGGCACGACGACGACGGGCGGCGCCACGCGTCATCAAACGCAAAATGCCCAAGTGGCACGTCAAACGCGCCCACCACGGCGACTGGCCCCAACCCCAGCAACAACCCCACTACACCCCCCATCCACCCTAACTGAACGGTATTGGGTCTAGGTGTCACGGTGGCGCCTATTTCTACACAGGAGGAATCCAATGGACGCACGACGCACGGCGCGTTGGGTCATCGGCATCGTGGCCGCATGTGCCACGATCGCTACTTTTCAGACTGCGCCCGCTCTCGCCGCGGCCGGTGGTACCGGTCATACGGTGACGATGACGATGCACCAGCACGGCACGTGGACGGAAGAAGGCGATACAGACTTTTGCACGGGCGAGCCGGTCACCCCGACGATCACTGGCAACGCGGTATTCCATGTCACGTTCTTTCGGGGAGGGGACGAGGTATGGGGGACGTTCACTGAAGAGGGCAAGGCAAGTTTCGTGCAGGCCTCGAGCGGACTGACCTACACCGGCCGGATCACCGTGTGGGGGAATTTCAACGTCAACAATAAGAACAGCAACAACACGTTCACCGCGTCATTCAACCTCATCGCCATTGACGCGGCCGGCGTCAGGCACTACGAAGTGGGGCACCAGGTAATGCACATCACCTTCAATGCCGTTCACCCGACCACGCCGGTTGTCGTCTTCGACAAGATGAACATGACCTGTTCCTGATCATTGCTCAGCTCGGGGGCCCGGCCGTTTGAGTTCGACCGGGTCGTGCCCCCCGTCGGACAACTTCGCCGTGCGGGGCAGGCAGTCCTGGCTCGGACCAGCCCGGGCCGG
>DATCNE010000238.1:0-6373 GCA_036565395.1 Dermatophilaceae bacterium | reverse complement strand
CCTTCGTACGTTGCCCGTCCGGACGTCACGATGGCACAGGCGCCTCCGACGCCCACCCGCCAGATCCCTCGACCGGACGTCGCCCCGATCACAGCGCCGGACGCCTCCCCGATCGCGGCACCGGACGCCTCCCCGATCTCACCACCGGACGACGTGACGCCGCGCCCCGCGATGCGGGCGCCGTCGCGGCTCATGACGTGGTCGCCGTCCCGGCTCACGACGTGGCCGCCGTCGCGAAGGACTCTGGCCATCGCCGGCGTCCTTGTCGTTCTGCTGGTCGGTGGCGGTGTGGCTCTGTCACACCCGTCCGGTTCGGCTGCGACACGCCCGGCCTCCGCCGTCCAGGCAGTGGCGCCAGCCGGCTATGTCGTGAAGGTCACGGACGCGATCACGGACTGCGCAGGCCATTCGCGCGGCAAGACGCAGGTCTCGTTCAAGGCCGAGAACTGTGTGAAGGCAACGAGATTGCTCGCGACCGGCGAGGTCGGCGGCCGGCCGGTGCTCTTCGTCGTGTCGCGGATACAGATGGCGACCGGCGCGGCAGCAGCCTCGGTCAAGCAGGTCCTGGACGGCAACGGAACCGGCAATCTCAACGACCTGCTGCGCGATGGTATGACCTACCCGGGAGCGCCCGCCAAGATGCCGATCTCCGGATACGCCTCGCTGCAGACGGGCACGGTCGTCACCGTGGCTGAGGCGGGGTTCGTCGACGACGGCCGATCGTCAAACACCGACCCGGCTCTCCGCGCCGCAGCAGCAGCGGTTGCCACGAGGGTCTCAACCCAGGCCTGAAGGCCGTCTCGCACCTCGGGTCACGTCACCTCTGGGGTCACGTCGGGTCGGGTGAGCGCCGAGCGGCCAACGCCGCGTTGTACAGGTCCTTCCGGCTCAGTCCGGTCGCCGCAGCCACCTCTGCGCTGACATCCCTGAGCCGTTCACCCGCAGCCACCCGTGCCTGTATGCCGGCCACGGCCGCCTCGGGATCGGTCACCACAGCCGGCGCACCGCCGACCACGATGGTGATCTCGCCCTTGACGCCGTCGGACGCCCACACGGCCAGGTCGGCCAGGCCACCGCGCTTGACCTCTTCATAGGTCTTGGTCAGCTCCCGGCACACGGCTGCGGGGCGATCCGGGCCGAACGCCTGAGCCATCGCCGCCAGCGTCGCATCAAGTCGGTGCGGCGCCTCGAAGAAGATCATCGTCCGTCGCTCCTGCGCGAGCGCCTGGAGCGAACGCAGTCGCTCCCCCGCCTTGCGCGACAGAAAACCCTCAAAACAGAAGCGGTCCACCGGCAGCCCGGACACTGCCAGCGCCATCAGGACTGCGCTCGGGCCGGGCACGCAGGTGACCCTCACGCCGGCCTCAACGGCGGCGGCGACCAGGCGATAGCCGGGGTCGGACACGGACGGCATACCGGCGTCCGTCACCACCACCACGCGTGCGCCACTCACCAACCGGGCCAGGAGGTCCGCGGTACGGGTCGCCTCGTTGTGCTCGTGGTAGCTGACGACCGACCCTGACGGCCTGACCTCGAGCGCACCGCACAGGCGCTTGAAGCGCCTGGTGTCCTCTGCCGCGACCACATCGGCCGTCGCGATCTCCAGCGCGAGGCGCGGTGCAGCGTCGCGCGGATCGCCGATCGGGGTGGCTGCAAGGACGAGGACACCGGCGCCGAAGTTGGTCACGCCCTCGATCCTCTCAGGGGGCATGGTTCGCACGACAGGGGATGTGATGATCCACGGCTGCGCTGCATACGATGTCGGCCATGACGTCGACGGAGCAGCTGCGCGCCCGGCTGCTCGGCTTCCGCCCCACCGATGTCCTGTGGGGCTGGGTGGCGCCACTGATCGTCGCGGCTGTCGGCGGATTCCTTCGGTTCTGGCAGCTCGGCCGACCTCACCAGTTCGTCTTCGACGAGACGTACTACGTGAAGCAGGGTTATTCCCTCCTCGAGTACGGCCACGAGCGACGGGTGCCGACGAGCATCAAGAGCCCGGACGCGATGTTCACCAACGGCACCCCGAACGTCTTCGGCACCGAAGCCGACCTCGTGGTCCATCCCCCCGTCGGCAAGTGGGTCATCGCCATCGGCGAGCACATCTTCGGCGCGACCAGCTCGTTCGGATGGCGGTTCTCGGTCGCCCTGCTCGGCACGATCTCGATCCTGATGATCGGTCGCGCCGCCCGGCGGATGTTCGGGTCGACGCTGCTCGGCACGATCGCCGCCATCCTGCTGGCCTTCGACGGCCAGCACTTCGTCCACTCGCGCACCGGTCTGCTGGACCTCATCGTGATGTTCTGGGCGTTCGCCGCTTTCTGCGCCCTGCTCATCGACCGTGACCACTCCCGCGAGGTGCTGGCGCGCAAGGTGGGTTCGCTGCGAGACGTTCACGGCGGCGGGGGCGACGCGAGCTCGCGGAATACGGCCATGATCTTCGGTCCGTGGCTCGGCTGGCGTCCCTGGCGCTGGGTCGCCGGCATCTGCCTCGGACTGGCGACGGGCACCAAGTGGTCGGGCCTGTTCTTCGTGGTCGCCTTCGGTCTGATGACCGTCTCCTGGGACATGGGGGCGCGCCGGGCGGCGGGCGTGCGCCGCTGGTGGTGGGGCGCCGTCGTGCTGGACGGGCTGTATGCCGGTCTGCTGACGGTGAGCATGACCGTCTCCGTCTACGTCGCATCGTGGACCGGGTGGTTCGCGGCCAAGGACTCCTACGACCGGCAGTGGGCGGTGACCCACCACGCAACGACCTTCGCGTGGGTGCCGGACTCCCTGCGATCGCTCTGGCAGTACCACCAGGAGATGTACGCCTTCCACGTCAACGTGACCTCGGACCATCCGTACAAGACCAACCCCTGGTCGTGGCTGATCCAGGGCAGACCGACCTCCTTCTTCTACGAGAGCCCCAAGAAGGGCCACGAGGGCTGCATGGTCGACCTGTGCAGCAAGGCGATCACCTCGATCGGCACCCCGACGCTGTGGTGGGGCGCGACGATCGCGATCTTCGTCCTGCTGTTCATGTGGGCGTTGCGCCGCGACTGGCGAGCCGGCGCGATCCTGGCAGGATTTGCGGGCGGATACCTGCCGTGGTTCAACTACCAGCACCGCACCATCTTCAGCTTCTACGAGGTCGCGTTCGTGCCGTTCGTCGCGCTGGCGGTGACCTACGTCCTCGGGCTCGGGATCGGCGGACCCGAAGCCTCGCCCCGTCGTCGCAAGATCGGGCTGCTGGTGGCCGGGATCTTCGTGATCGCCACCGTCGCCTGCTTCGCGTTCTTCTATCCGATCTACACCGCGCAGGTCATTCCGCAGCCGCAGTGGCAGCTGCGGATGTGGTTTCCCAGCTGGATCTAGCTGTTCATCCGGGGGATATCGGCGACCCGGCCCGGGGGGCTTCTGGAACCTCAGGCTCGAGGAAGTCGCCCAACAACCCTGGTAACGCTCGGTTTCCGAGTGCGACCGCCATGGAAAGCGGCAGGTCCGTGACGGCATACCGCTGTCTGCCTGCTGCCGTGGTTGCGGTCAGCGTCGCCAGTCCGGCGCGGCGCTGGAAGAACGTCTGCCGAAGATTCCAGCCGATGATGCCGTCGCAGGCGAGCACATCACGACGCCGACCGAGCGAACCCTGTTGCGTGACCAGCGCCCCGCCGGACAATGCGTGGCCCAGAGATCGGTAGCGGTCCGCCGCGAGCAGGACCGCGACCGGGATGGTCAGCACCGCCCCAAGACCGAGCCACAGGGAACCGCCCGACCAGATGGCCGCGCAGGCGCCGACCACCAGGACGAATGTCGGCAGCAGCACGCGCAAAAAGCGCCGTCGACGAGCGGCTGGGCCATGCGCAGTGAGCGAGGCCTCGACCGGAGCTGGGTCCCGCAGGATCTGGGTCGCAAGTGCTCGCGCCACTGCGAGCGGGGCCGGCGGCAACAACAGCGAGCTGCCCCCGTCGGCACGGCCCCTGGACTCCAGCCCGGTCGTGATGCCGCTCAGCCGTGCCGCGTGAACGGCCCTAAGGAGCAGCGGCTCGCCGAGCTCAACTCCCCGCAGCCGCCGTTCCTCGATGCTGGTAGCCCTGGTGGTCAACAACCCCCGGGTGATGTGGAGACTGCCCTGCGCATGACGGGTAAGGCGAAAACCCCAGTAGGACAGGACGTAACCGCCGATCGACAGGGCAGTGACCGTGGCGGCGAGAGTGACCATCACCTGCAGGATGCCCAGCCAGATTGCGGTCTGCTCCATGTGGTCGACGAAGCCCCTCACCGGTCCCACATCACTGGGCGTGACGTTCATCTGGTCGAGCAGGTTCCACCCGAGGCCAAGGATCGCCGCGGCAGCAAGGACGCCGGACATGGTGAACGGCGCGAAGCGCACCCAGCGCGGATCCAACCGCACCAGCTCGATGTCAGGGTCCTGCGCCGCCGGGACGTCTCCGACGGGTATGGCTTCGAACGGCAATCCTCCCAGCTCGCTCGGGGACGACTCCGCACGCTCGTCGGCGGAGGGCGACAGGGCGCGATGCAGCAGCTCGGCGCGCAAGGCTGCCGCCTCGGCGGCGGGGAGCGAGTCAAGCGTCAGGCCGCTTCCCCCTCCACTCCCGCTCCGCTGACTACCGGTGCCGATGTCGACCTTCGCGAGTCCCAGCAGCCGGTGCAACGGTGATGCGGTTACGTCAACGGAACGAACCCGATCTGCTGGAGTGGCAACGGTTTTGCGTTGAAGCAGGCCGGTGCGCAGCTGCACCTGTTCAGGGGTGATGCGGTATCGCGTGGTCGCCCAACGCAGCACGCTCAGGGCAACAACCATGACGACACCCAGAGGGCCCAACCACCACATCTCTCCATCACCGACGGAGCGACCCGCCACCACAAGGCCCACGAGGGCGGGGATGTATCGGATGAGCTCCCTGACCGGGTGGACCAGCAGCATGCGGGTGCTCAGACGGCGCCAGGACTCGTCGCGTTGGGCGGCATGTTGTGAGCCGTTCGGGGTCACGTCGCGTCGCCCTCGCTGAGACTGGTTGCCTCGGTGAGCTGGGCGACCAGATCGTCGGCAGTGGCGCGGTCCAGCCCGTGGATACGCAATGGCCCGGCGGCGGACGCTGTGGTGACGGTAACGTTCGCAAGCCTGAACAGCTGCTCCAGCGGGCCGCGATCTGTGTCGACCGTCTGGACCCGCGAGATGGGGGCGATCCGTTGCTCCTGGCTGAGCCAGCCGGACTGGGTGTAGACCGCGGTGTCGGTGACCTCCCAGCGGTGAACGCGGTAGCGCCAACGCGGCATCACGACGAGGTGCGCTGACGCGAACAGCACGGTCACCGCGAGACCAGCCACCCGCAGACCTTCAGAGTCCCGGGACGCCATGACCCAGAGCAGCTGTGCTCCGAGAACGATGAGCCACCCGGGCAGCGCTCGCACCGTCCAGAACACGATGGCACGGGAGCTGACGTGGTTGGCGGGCTCGCGCAGCTGCATGAGTCCTACCCTGTCACGCACTGACCAGAGGGTCATGATCATCGGGGGGTAGCGCCGGGCGATCCGTGAGTCAACCATGCCCCGCTGCTCGCATCGTCGCAGTCTTGCTGACCAGGGTTCTCGACCACTCGGATGACGACGATGTCGTCGCCGCCCACCGGGCAGTCCTGGCCGACCCGCTCACGCGCGACCTGATCGACCGGCTCCCCGACTGGGAGGGCGGGCAGCCGCTGTCGGGGCACGACAGCCCAAAGTTCGCGCCGAACCTGCTGAACCTGCTTGCCGACATGGGACTTCGGGCCGGTGACAGCCTCAGGGTCGACCGGGTGCTGGAGCAGATGCTCGCCCACCAGGACACAGTCGGCCACTTCCAGTCGTACGCGGCCCCGCGAGGGTCGGAGGCGCCGATGTGGGGGGCGTTGCTGTGCGACTCGCACGCCGTGGCCGAGCGACCCCCCAGCCTGCTCGACGTCAGCCTGCTCGACGTCAGCCTGCTCGAGGTCGCCCGGGTGTCGTTGGGCGCCTGGCAGCAGCGTGATGCGCAGAAGCCGTACATGTTCGGGCACGGCAAGACCTTCAAGACCGTCAAGTGGCCACCCACCTGGTACCGCGTGTATGCCGTCCTCGACACGCTCGGACGCTACCCCGGCCTGTGGCGTGGCGAGGATGCCAGGCCCGAGGACCGGCGGTCGATGGCTGAGCTGATCGCCGCTCTGATCGCCTACAACATGACCGACGACGGCCGGGTCGTCCCTCGGTCCACTTCCCGCGGCTTCGAAGCCTTCTCGTTCGGGCAGAAGAAGGAGCCGTCGGCCTTCGCCACCACCCAGGAAAACTTAGCCCCGTGTCGGTCACCTATGCCCCACGCAGGTTATTCACGGGTCTGTGAACATCGTGGTGGTGG
>DATCNE010000237.1:0-5920 GCA_036565395.1 Dermatophilaceae bacterium | reverse complement strand
GCGCAAGGACTTCGACCTCGGACTCGCTGCCGCCCGCGAGCTCGACGTGCCCATGCCGGTCGCATCGATCACCGCACAGCTGGTGCAGGCCGCGGTGAGCAGCGGTCGGGTCACCGAGGACTTCGCGATCCTGCTCGACCTCCAGGCGGCAAGCTCCGGCCTGGAGCTCAAGCCCGAGGACGTCGACGTGGACGACGGCCTCGGTGGGGGCAACACGCCATGAGCGCGCAGATGGCTCCCCTTGCCGCTCCGGGACACATGGGCGTCGACTACGAGGAGCGCGTCAACTTCGACCGGCTCCGCGAATACCGGCTGGCAAGGGCCAAGGCATCGCTGGAGTCGAGCGAGTGCGGCGCGTTCCTGCTCTTCGACTTCTACAACATCCGCTACACCACCCAGACGTGGATCGGCGGTGCGCTGGGCGACAAGATGACCCGTTACGCGCTGCTCACCCGCGACGATGGCCCGAGGCTGTGGGACTTCGGCTCCGCCGCACGCCACCACCGGCTGCACTCACCCTGGCTGGATCCGAAGGACTGCCACGCGGGGATGCTGGGTCTGCGCGGCGCCATCGCTCCGACGGCCGGGCTGATGGAGTCGGCAGTCCGCGAGATCAAGGGAATGCTGGAGGACGCCGGGGTCGCCGACCAACCGGTCGGGGTCGACATCGTCGAGCCTCCGTTCCTGTTCGAGATGCATCGACAGGGCCTACATGTGGTCGACGCGCAGCAGCTCATGCTGGACGCGCGTCAGATCAAGTCCAGCGACGAGATCATGCTGTTGAACCAGGCAGCCGCGATGGTCGACGGCGTCTACCAGGACATCGTCGAGGCGCTGAAGCCGGGGATCCGCGAGAACGAGATCGTGGCGCTGGCGAACAAACGGCTCTACGAGATGGGCTCCGACCAGGTCGAGGCGATCAACGCCGTGTCGGGCGAGCGGTGCAACCCCCACCCGCACAACTTCTCCGACCGCATCATCCGCCCTGGTGACCAGGCGTTCTTCGACATCATCCACTCGTTCAACGGCTACCGCACGTGCTACTACCGGACCTTCAGTGTCGGCAGCGCCACCCCCAGCCAGCGCGACGCCTACAACAAGGCGCGCGAGTGGATGGACTCCTCGATCAACAAGGTCATGCCGGGCGTGGGCACCGACGAGATCGCAGCCGTCTGGCCGGCGGCCACCGAGTTCGGCTTCGAGGACGAGATGGCCGCGTTCGGCCTGCAGTTCGGGCACGGTCTCGGCCTCGGGCTGCACGAGCGGCCCATCATCTCGAGGCTGAACAGCATGAAGGAGCCGGTCGAGCTCCAGACCGGCATGGTGTTCGCGCTCGAGACGTACTGCCCCGCCAGCGATGGGTTCTCCGCCGCGCGGATCGAGGAAGAGGTCGTGGTCACCCCTGACGGTCCTCGCATCCTCACGCTGTTCCCTTCCCAGGAGCTGTTCATCGCCAACCCGTACTGAACCCAACCCGTACTGAACCCAACCCCTGCTGAACAACCCGAGCCGGGTCCCGGACCGAACAACCCGACCGACTCCCGGACCGGCCATGCCGAAAGGTCAACACCCATGAGCGACAAGACCACCGACCCCCTCGGCGACCTCGCGACCGACCTCTACATCGGAGGAAAGGCCGTTCAGGCCGCAGGCGATCGCCGCTTCGACGTGGTGGACCCGGCGACGGGGCGGACGATCGCCACGGTCGCCGATGCAAGCGTCAGCGACGCGATCGCCGCGATCGACGCTGCCGACGAAGCCGCCCCGGCCTGGGCCGCCACTCCCCCTCGCCAGCGGGCCGAGATCCTGCGGCGTGCGTTCGACCTGATGATGCGCGGTGCCGAGGACCTCGCCCATCTGATCTCCCTGGAGAACGGCAAGGCGCTGCGCGATGCGCGGGGAGAGGTGGCCTACGCCGCCGAGTTCTTCCGCTGGTACTCCGAGGAGGCGGTTCGCGGCGCCGGCTCGGTCATGACCGCGCCGTCGGGGGCCAACAAGATCCTCGTCCTGCAGCAGCCGGTCGGCATCTGCGTCCTGGTCACGCCGTGGAACTTCCCGGCGGCGATGGCGACCCGCAAGATCGCGCCGGCACTTGCAGCTGGTTGCACCGTCGTCCTCAAACCGGCCAGCGACACTCCCCTGACCGCGCTGGCGATGGCGTCGATCCTGCAGGAGGCAGGGGTCCCGCCGGGTGTGGTCAACGTCCTGCCATCCCGCAGGTCCGGTGAGGTCGTCTCCGCGATGCTGCACGACCCGCGGGTCCGCAAGCTGTCCTTCACCGGCTCCACCGAGGTCGGCCGCATCCTGCTGGCCGAGGCGGCCGACCAGGTCGTCAACACCTCGATGGAGCTCGGAGGCAACGCCCCGTTCCTGGTATTCGCGGACGCCGACCTGGACGCTGCGATCGAGGGCGCCATGGTGGCCAAGATGCGCAACGCCGGTGAGGCGTGCACCGCCGCGAACCGGTTCTACGTCGAGGCGTCCGTCGCCGACGAGTTCAGCCACAGGTTGGCCGACCGGATGTCGGCGATGAGCGTTGGACCAGGCACGGATGAGAGCACCGAGGTCGGCCCCCTCGTCAACGAGGACATCCTTTCGAAGGTGGACCAGCTGGTTCGAGGAGCGCTGGCGCAGGGTGCCAAGACCATTGCGGGAGGCAGACGCCCAGAGGGCGAAGGCTTCTTCTACGAGCCGACCGTCCTGGTGAACGTCCACCCCGACGCGGCCATCCTGCGCGAGGAGATCTTCGGCCCGGTCGCACCGATCGTGACCTTTGAGGACGAGACGGAGGCCATCGCCCTCGCCAACGCCACGGAACACGGACTCGTGGGCTACGTCTACTCCGGCGACCTGGCGCGCGGGCTGCGGGTCAGCGAGGCGCTGGAGTTCGGCATGGTCGGCCTGAACCGGGGCCTGGTCAGCGATCCGGCGGCGCCGTTCGGTGGCAGCAAGCAGAGCGGGATCGGCCGCGAGGGTGGCCACGACGGCATGCTGGACTACCTCGAGTCGAAGTACATCGCCGTGCAGTGGTGAGCCACCAGCGGTCCGGCTACGGGGTCTTCGCCCAGTAGTCCGGGTTGGCCTTGCTGACTTCGAGCTCCTCCTGGGTCCGGAAGCCCGGCGCCATTGAGGCGTCACCGCCGGCCATGTACTGGTGGTGGTCGATGCCGAGCAGCCGGATCCAGCTCTGCTGACCGAAGGTCAGCCCGATGAAACAGCCGAGCTCGACCAGCTCGGCCTCGCTGAAGTGGCCGTGCAGGCGCTCCCAGAACGCGTCGTCGGTCTCGAGGTGCCAGGCGATGGCTTCCGCATACGACAGGGCCGCCTTCTGCCGGTCGTCGTACGTCGTGGACGTCTCGAAGTTCAGCAGCTCGTCGTACTGCTGCTCGATCAGCCCGGCCGTGGTGGCCTTGATCGACCGCTGGTTGCCGCAGAACTCGCACTTCACTGTGCGCGAGATGTAGACCCGGCAGAGCTCCTTGATCGAGTGGTCGGTCACCCCGCTGTGGAAGATCGCCTTCCAGGAGTCCGCGAAGGCCCAGAAGGCGTTCGGCGCGTGCGCGCGGATCGCCGAGCTCTCGGGCCGCGGCGTTCCCTCGCGGGCGCAGCGCTGCATCTCCTCCTGCATCCTCTCGTCCATCTGCTCGAGCGGTACGTAGCTGATCCGTCGCGTGGACATGTGCTGCCTCTCATTGGTCCTGGTTCATTGGTGGTCCGACTCGATTGCCGCGACAACCGCATCGGCGGTCAGCGGTAGCTGGCGAACGCGAACGCCGATCGCGTCGGCGACCGCATTCGCAATGGCTGCGCTCGTCGGCCCCTGCGCGGCCTCACCCGCACCGACGGACGGCAGGTCGGGACTCGAGAGGATCTCGACATCGATCTGCGGCGCCTCGCTGAAACGCAGTATCGGGTAGCTTTCCCAGTCGTCGCTGGTGACGCGACGGCGGTCGAAGCGCACCCGCTCCTTCACGGTCCAGCTGGCTGCCTGGGTGGCACCACCCTCGATCTGGTTGCGGACGCCGTCAGGGTTGACCACGCGACCCACGTCAACGGCGATCGTCAGCCGGCGGACCCGGATGTCGTGCTCGGCCTCAACCTCGGCGACCACCGCGCAGTAGGCACCCCGTTCCTTGTAGCGGGCGAACCCGATACCCCTGCCAACACCTTCGGGTGTGTCCTGACCCCAGCCGGCCGCCTCGGCTGCGGTCTCCAGGACCCGCCGCGCGCGATCATCGCGGAGGTGCGCGAGGCGGAACACGAGCGGGTCCTGACCGACCAGCTGCGCAAGCTCGTCGATGAAGGACTCGATCGCGAACACGTTCATGTGCGCGCCCAGGGCTCTCAGCGCCGAGGACCGGACGGACGTCTCGATGAGGCGGTGACCGGTGACCCGCCGATGCGGGATCTCGTAGATGGGCGAGGCATTTCGCGTTGTTCCACCACCCCTCGCGGCGGGTGGGTCGGTCGGGGCGGAGTACGTCCAGGGCGTCTCGAGGTGGGTCGCCGCCAGCAGCCCCGGGTTGCCGGCGTATCCCGGTCGCGCGGTGTGGCCCTGGCTCCAGACGTCGTACGTCCAGGACGTGATGCGGCCCTGCTCGTCCACAATGGCTTCCACGTCAGCGGTCATCGCGGACCCGAACGGGGACCATGACAGCTCGTCACTGCGACTCCACTGAACCTGGACCGGCCGACCGGGCACCGCTTGCGCGAGCAGCACGGCGTCGAAGGCCGCGTCGTCGGCGCCGTTGTGGCCGTAGCAGCCCGCGCCTTCGGCATGTTCGACGGTCACCGTCTCCGGGTCGAGCTTGAGGACCTGGGCGATGGCGTCCCGCAGGTTGTGGATTCCCTGGCTGTGGCTCCACACCGCCAGATGGCCGTCGGCCTGCCACCAGGCGACACCGCAGCTGGGTGCCATGGAGGCGTGGGCAATGAAGGGACGGCTGTAGCTCCCACGCAGGCTCGTGCCCTGCGGTCGGTTGCCCGGGTCGTCCTCGACGACCGGGATCAGCTCGTGCGGCCCGGCGCGCAGGTAGGTGTCGAGGTCATCCTCGTCGGGCAGGGTGTCGAACTCGTCCCAGGTCGTCGAGCCGCGCAGTATGTCGACCGCGCGGGTCACCTGCGCCTCGTCCGCGCCCACCACCCCCAGGAACGAACCATCCCGGACGACCTGCACGTCGAGCCCGGCGACGGCCAAAGCGTCCACCGCGACGAGTCGCGCGCCGGGCGACGGAGGTCTGACCACGCGGCCGAAAAGCTGGCCGGGAAGACGCAGGTCGTGGATGTACCGCGACCGTCCCGCCACCTTGTCCGGCAGGTCCAGCCGGGGCGCGCTGGTCCCGACGACGCGTTGCTCCTCGAGCGTCTTGACCGGCACGCCGGCATCGGCGGCCACCTCGAGGTCCACCGCGTCGGCCAGCTCCGCATATGACGTGGTGCCTGGTGCCTGCGCGCTCGCGATCAGTCCGGCCACGACCGTGACCTGCGCGGCATCGACCTGCCAGCGCCGCGCGGCTTCGCGCACGAACAGCGCGCGGACGTTGGCTGCGACCAGACGGACCGCCGGACCGGAGTCGGCGACGGACATGCTTCCCGCCGTCAGGCCCTCGTTCGGACCGGTTGCCGTGTTGGCGGGCAGCATCCGGACCTGTGCCAGGTCCACGTCCAGCTCGTCTGCGGCCAGCTGCGCCAGCGCAGTCAGGATGCCCTGCCCCAGCTCGACCTTGCCCACGCGCACGTCCACGACGCCATCGGTGTGCACGCGCACCCAACGCGACAGCATGGGGTTCGCGGCCAGGTTCTTCGGAAGGGTCAAGATCTCCGCCCGAGTGCTTTCGAGAGTCATGGGGACTCCTGTCCCGCTCTGACGACCGCGCGGACGATGCGGCGCTGCACGCCGCAGCGGCAGAGGTGGCGTTCC
>DATCNE010000236.1:0-17542 GCA_036565395.1 Dermatophilaceae bacterium | reverse complement strand
TGTCTGCGTGACCATCCCGCCGTCCGCCGTCGCCCTCTACCGGACCCGCCCCCAGGGCTCACCGCGTAACACCTGGTCGGTCACAGTCAGCGACATACAGCTCATCGGCCAGACGGCCCGGGTGAGTCTGGACGGCCCCTTCGCCCTGGCCGCCGAGGTCACCGCCGCAGCTGTTGCCGACCTGCGGCTGGGCGTGGGTCAGGAGCTGTGGGCCACCGTGAAAGCGACCGAGGTCAGCGTCTATCCCGCGTGACTAGCTGAGCTGGTGGGTCGCCATCTCGGCCTTGAGCGCGGCGGCAAACCCGTCGACGTCCGCCTCGGTGGTGTCGAACGACGTCATCCAGCGGACCTCGCCGGTCTTCTCGTCCCACACATAGAACGGGTAGCGCGTCTGCAGGCGCTCGGTCACCGCCAGGGGCAGGACCGCGAACACCGCATTGGCCTCGACCGGTCTCTGCACCTCGACCCCGTCGACCTCACGGACGGCAACCTCGAGCCGAAGCGCCATGGCGTTCGCGTGGCTCGCATTGCGGAGCCACAGATCGCCGGACAGCAGTGCATCGAACTGGGCTGACACGAAGCGCATCTTGGATGCCAGCTGCATCGAGAACTTGCGCAGGAACGCCATCCCGCTGACCGCCTCGGCGTTGAGGACGACGATGCACTCACCGAGCATCATCCCGTTCTTGGTGCCACCGAACGAGATGACGTCGACGCCGACGTCGGTGGTGAACGCTCGCAACGGAACGCCCAGTGCCGCAGCGGCATTCGAGATCCGGGCACCGTCGAGATGCACGAGCATGTCGTGCCCATGGGCGTGCTCGACGATCGCTGCGATCTCGTCCACCGAGTATCGCGTCCCGAGCTCCGTGCTCTGCGTGATCGAGACGACCCTGGGCTGAGCCCTGTGCTCATTGCCCCACCCCCACGCCTGCAGGTCGACCAGCTCGGGGGTGAGCTTGCCCAGCGGGGTCGGGATGGCCAGCAGCTTCAGGCCGCCGACCCGCTCGGGAGCGCCGCACTCATCGACGTTGATGTGCGCGGACTCGGCGCAGATGACCGCATCCCAGCGCTCGGTCATCGCCTGCAGCGAGATGACGTTGGCGCCGGTCCCGTTGAAGACGGGGTATGCCGTGGCGGCGTCACCAAAGTGCTGCTGGAAGACGCTCTGCAGGCGCTGCGTGTAGATGTCGGCGCCGTAGGCCACTTGGTGTCCACCGTTGGCCCGGGCGATGGCCTCGAGGATCTCAGGGTGGATGCCGGCGTAGTTGTCGCTGGCGAATCCTCGGGCTTCGGGGTCGTGCAGAGGTGACGCGTTCACAGGCGTTGTCCGTTCAGCTCGGCGGCTGGTGTGAGCCACACGTTGTGGATGGTGTCGTCCTTTCGGAGAAGGTCTGGTCCGGGTGCGGTGGGTGGAGCCGTATCGTCTGCATCATGCCAGCGGAACGCCTGATGCCCACCGAGGAGTCCCAGGACCTCATCGACCTGACGCGCGAGATCTGCGCCGACCAGCTCGCACCCAAGGTGGATGCCGCCGAGGAGGCAGCGGAGTTCCCGCGCGACACCTTCGCCTTACTGGGCCGCGCGGGCCTGCTCTCCCTGCCGTATGCCGAGGAGCTCGGCGGCGGCGGCCAGCCGTATGAGGTCTACCTCCAGGTCGTTGAGGAGATCGCCTCGGCCTGGATGAGCGTGGCTGTCGGTGTCTCGGTGCACTCCCTGACCTGTTTCCCGGTGGCCGAGTACGGCAGCGACCAGCAACGAGCAGACCTGCTCCCGGTGATGCTCAGCGGACAAACCCTCGGCGCCTACTGCCTTTCCGAGGCCCAGGCCGGCAGCGACGTCTCCGCCATCTCCACCAGGGCAACCCCCACCCAGGATGGCTCGCAGTACAGCATCAAGGGCACCAAGGCCTGGATCTCGCACGCAGGCCATGCCGACTACTACACCGCGTTCGTCCGTACAGACGACCACCCGAGCAAGGGCTTGTCCTGCTTCGTCATCCCCGGCGACACCGAGGGCATCTCCTTCGGTGCGCCCGAGCGCAAGATGGGCCTGTCCTGCGACACCGTGCGCCAGGTCATCTTTGACGGAGCCCTCGTCGACAACGCCCACCTGATCGGCGCACCTGGCTCGGGCATGTCTATCGCCCTTCACGCGCTCGACTCAGGCCGCCTCGGAATCGCAGCAGCCGCAACGGGTCTGGCACAAGCGGCACTGGACGTGGCCGCGAAATACAGCAAGGAGCGGGAACAGTTCGGCAAAGCCATCAGCGAGTTCCAGGGCCTGTCGTTCCTGCTCGCTGACATGGAGGCAGCCGTGACGTCAGCCCGCGCAACCTATCTGCATGCCGCTCGGCTCAAGGACGCCGGCAAGCCGTTCACCCGTCAGGCCGCGGTGGCCAAGCTCATCTGCACCGATGCGGCCATGAAGGTCACGACCGATGCGGTTCAAGTGCTCGGTGGCTACGGTTACACGCGTGACTTCCCCGTCGAGCGATACATGCGAGAGGCCAAGGTCACCCAGATCTTCGAAGGCACCAACCAGATCCAGCGCCTCGTCATCGCCCGCCAGCTGCTTCGCGGCTGACCCCGTCTTCCTAGGAGAAACCCTTGCAGATCAATGCTTCCACGGTCGCGCTCGTCACCGGTGGTGCCTCCGGCCTGGGTGAGTCCACGACACGCCGTCTGCACGCGGGCGGTGCCTCGGTCGTCATCATCGACCTGCCCTCGTCCGCCGGCCTGGACTTGGCTGCGGAGCTCGGCGACCGTGTCCGCTTCAGTCCTGCCGACGTGCGCGACGAGGCTCAGGTGCAGGCCGCGATCGCCGTTGCCAAGGAGCTCGGCGACCTTCGGATCGTGGTCAACTGCGCGGGCGTCGGAACACCCGGCCGGATCGTCGGTCGCAAGGGCCCGATGGACCTCGAGTCCTTCCGGAACGTCATCGACATCAACCTGATCGGCACCTTCAACGTCGTCCGCCTGGCGGCCGCGGCCATGCTCGAGAACGAGCCGGTTGACGGTGACCGCGGGGTCATCGTGATGACGGCGTCCATCGCCGCATACGACGGGCAGATCGGGCAGGCCGCGTATGCCGCGTCCAAGGGGGGCATCGTCGCCCTCACGCTCTCAGCTGCGCGAGATCTCGCCGACAAGCTCATCCGGGTCGTGACCATCGCGCCGGGGACGTTTGCGACACCGATGTTGGCCGGACTGCCGGATGAGGCCACCGCGGTCCTCGAGGCTCAGGTGCCTCACCCCTCGCGACTGGGCCGGCCCCCGGAATATGCCTCGCTGGTCGCCCACATCGTCGACAACGGCATGCTCAACGGTGAGGTCATCCGGCTCGACGGCGCCCTGCGGATGCCCCCGCGTTGACGTCGGCCGGTGGCGGTGCCGCACCTGATGCGAAGGCATCTCCGGTGGGTCCGTTCGACCTCTTGCGAACGTGTCCAACACGGCGTAGAACAAAAGGTACGCACCCGGTAACGGGCGGCGTCGACGGACAGTAAACGAGGTCCTGCAGCCAGCGGGGGAACCCGCTGGACCCGCCCGTGACGGGGCGCGGGGATCCTGCCGCACTGTCCGGCCAGCCTGGGAGTGTCACACCCAGACAAAGATGAGGCCCCGCCAACTCATACTTGGCGGGGTCTCCTCATTCATAGCGCGGACGAGTCGCCAATCAGGTGAACGACACGCATACGGCGCAAATCACCGCGGAGAATGTCAATCGTGGCCACCTCAGTGTTCGGGCGGGCACGTGCCTGACGACACGCTGCGTCCACGGGGCCGAAGTCCAGTGGCGAGCGCGGGTCCTGGCCCGAAGTTTACCCGCGCCAGGCGCTGCTCCCGACCAGCAGACCGCTCGCAGGCTCCACCAGCCGCTACCAGTGAGAGGGACGCTCAGCCGCTCAGGTGGGTCCGGACCTCCTTGAGCAGGTCGGCCGTGGACAGCCACATCGAGGGGTACTCGCCGTACCAGCGCTGGTTTCCGGCCTTGTCGATCAGCACGAAGCTGTGCCCGGGCAGGTCGGCGTGCATGCCCTTGCCGAGGGTCCCGTAGGCCTTGGACGTGGTGCCGTCGTCGAGCAGGAAGGGGGTGGCCACGTCGTTGGCGGCCATGTCGGCGGTCATCTGTTCGCGGGTGTTCATCACGATGGGCAGCACGGTTACTCCTGCGGCTGCAAAGGCTGGGTCTTTCTCGATCTGGGCCATCTGGACGAGACAGGCCTGGCAGCCGGCGCCCTCGCTGAAGTACAGGAGAACGTTCTTGCCGCGCAGGACCGACAGGGTCACCTGAGTCCCGGAGGTGTCCGTGAGGGTGAAGTCGGGGGCGACCCGCATCACGGAGGAGGACTCCTGGCGTGAGGTGAGCATCATCGCCACGACGAGCGCGACCACTGCGACCGTGGCGCCCACCGACGCGAGCCGGATCCGCTGCCGGCGGCGTTGCTCCTGTTGGACCTTGGCCGCTCGCAACGCGTTGATGTGCTCCTGGCTTGCCTGGTGCGTGCCGTTTCGGCTGGTTCCTGTCGTCATTGGAGGGTCCTCACTTGTGGGTCGAGGTTGGTTCGGTGGTTTGCTCGTGGCAAGACGGGGCGTCGTCGGACTCAGGATCTTCCGCTGACGGCTGGGGCTGGCTCACGCGGGGGCGGTATCGCAAAGTGGCGTAGACGAACACGCCGGCCAACGCCAGGACGACGAAGCCGAGGGCTGCCTCGGGGATCGGCGCGGTGGCCTCTTCCACCCAGCCGAAGACCGATGCCAGACGTCGACCGAAAGCGACCTGGAACCCCGGGCCGGACGTCATCGTCCCGCTGCCGGCGAGGTACATCACGAAGAGCCCCATGACGGTGAAGCCGGCTGCCACCACGAGGTTGACCGTGTTCGTCGCCAAGGTTCGTGCGCCCAGGTGCAGCCGGACCGGCCGCGCTTTGAGGAACCTGCGCTCGCCGAGGTTGAACCGGTCCCACAGCAGCGCCATCACGAACAGCGGGAACGCCATACCGAAGACATAGGCCAAGCCCAGAACCAGGCCACCGGCTGGGGACCCGGACAGGGCCGACAGGGTCATCACCCCCACCAGGACGGGGGCACAGCAGCTGCTGGCCACCCCTGAGAACACGCCCAGGGCGAAGAAGCTGGCCGTGTCTCCACGAGTGGTGTCCGGCGCCCGCACGAACGAGGGCAGGCTGACCATCCGGCCGGACAGGGTGAACACGGCCAGGGCCAGCATCAGCGCCCCTCCGGCGTAGTACAGCGGCCGGTGGTAGTTGGCAATGGTCCCCGCCACCAGGCTCATCCCCAAGGTGATCGGGACCAGGACCAGTGCCAGCCCTGCTGCGAAGACGAACGTCAGCGGCAGCAATCGCCAGCGGCGGTTCTTGACCGCCACGGCAAGGTAGGAAGGGGCCAGGAACACGATGCAGCAGGGCGCGAACAGTGCCACGCCACCGGCGAAGAAGGCGGCCATGACGGAGCCGGTGGTCAGCAGGTCAGCCATCAGACTCACCGTGCCTTGCCTTCGCGAGTCGACGCTCGAGCTTGCGTCGGGGAAGTCGCCCAGAGCTGAAGTACTGGCCGTCCAGCAGAACGAGGGGACTCATCGGCGCCCTGTGTTCTTCCATCAGTGCCCGACCGGCCTCGGCGCCGATCGACAGCACGCGGACGGTCATCGGAAAGGTCTGGGCCAGGACTGCGAGCGCGGACTTCGCGTCTTCACACAGGTGGCACGCGGGTGCCTCCACCAACGTAACCACAATCGGTATGCCGACCGCTTGGGCCCGTGGGCCGTGAGAGCCCCGTTCCGGACCTTGACTCCCCGTCAAGGGCGTCGTCTCAACTCGACTCATACGAATCACGGTCCGCTGGACAGACAAGGGTCTTTGACGGTTTTTCCATGAAGGTTTGCTGAAGTTGCCGCCCAGCCAGGTCCGGAGAGCTCTTGAAGCCGGTGGAGCCTGTCCATTGCCCAGTCAGGGCAAGGTGGTGGTCTTTGTCGACGAAAGGGTCGTGGTGTCGGTAGCTGGGTCGGATCGGATTGCACCGGTTCGGTCGCTGGGAAAGATTTGGGAAACCGCCCAGAACCCGAGCGCGACGTAGATCACGCAGATCACGGCGAGGAAGAGCCATGTGCTCATTGCCATCGCGCACCTCCGCCGGTTCCTTGTGTCTTCAACCTGGACGCCGAACCCACGCCAAATGGTGTCCGAATGATGAAGAAATGCCTAAGTTTCACGCCAGTCGGGCAGTAGGGCAGGCGCTCACTGCATCATTGGCGGCACGAATCCCCGACACTGGACCCATGAGCCAACCCGCAGGCAACCTCATCCCGAAAGCAGCGCCGCGCAGTGGTCTTCGAGTCCTCGTCGTGGATGACGAGCGAGCTCTGGCTGACCTCGTCGGGTCCTACCTGGCCCGGGACGGCTTTGAGGTATCGATGGCCTATGACGGGGCGCAGGCGATCGACCAGGCCCGACAGGTCGATCCCGACGTGATGGTGCTGGACCTTGGGCTGCCCCTGATCGACGGCGTCGAGGTCTGCCGGGTGGTGCGTACCTTCTCTGACTGCTACATCGTGATGCTCACTGCGCGCACCGAGGAGATCGACAAGCTCATCGGTCTGTCTGTGGGCGCGGACGACTACTTGACCAAGCCGTTCAGCCCTCGTGAGCTGCTGGCCCGGATTCAGGCGATGCTGCGCCGTCCCCGCGCGTCCACCGCAAGTCGCCAGTCAGCGCAGGAGGCGCCGGCGCGGATGTTCGGGGCGTTGAGCATCGACGTTGCCGGGCGCGAGGTCCACCTCGACGGTGATCCGGTGGCGCTGACCCGCACCGAGTTCGACCTCCTGGAGGCATTGTCAGGTCGGCCCAAGCTGGTCTTTTCCCGCCGCCAGCTGATCGATGCCGTGTGGGACCAGACCTGGGTCGGGGACGAGCATCTGGTCGACGTCCACGTCGGACATCTGCGCAAGAAGCTTGGCGACGACTCCAGCTCACCGCGGTATGTGCGCACGGTCCGGGGCATCGGCTACCGCATGGGTGACGGCAGATGAAGTTCACAGCCAACGAGCCCACCCGTCGAGGGGCTGGCCTGGCCGGTCGCCTGCTCGTGGCCCAGGCCCTGGTGCTGCTGGCCGGCGCCCTCACGGCATGGACGATTGCTGCCACCGTCGGCCCACGCCTGTTCCACGACCACCTCGCCATGGTCCATCCCGGATCGACATCGGCCCAGAGCCTGCATACCGAGGAGGCCTACCAGAGCGCCAACGTGATCTCTCTGTCCTTGGCCCTGCTCGCGGCGATGGCGGCCGCGTTGGCGGTGAGCGTGTACCAGAGCCGTCGGATCGGCCGGTCCGTCGCCAACTTCGCCACGGCGGCAAGCGACGTCGCCGGCGGCCATTACGACGTGAGAGTCCCCGGGCCAGGGCTCGGCCCGGAGTTCGACGCGCTCGCCTCGGGCTTCAACCAGATGGCCGGCCGTCTGGGCTCGGTCGAGCAGACCCGCCGCAGACTGCTGGCCGATCTCGGGCACGAGATGCGCACCCCGGTGGCGATGTTGGAGGCCTACCTCGAGGCGCTGGAGGACGGCGTGGCGACGCTGGATGCCGGGACTGTCGAGCTGCTGCGTGCTCAGACCAAGCGCCTGGCGCGCTTGTCCGACGACATCACGTCCGTCTCCCGTGCCGAGGAGGGGCAGGTCGGGCTGCACGCGCGCGCAGTACGGCCGGAGTCGGTGGCGACGGCTGCCGCCGACGCGGCGGCCGAGGCATACCAGGCCAAAGGCGTTCTCCTGGTCACCAGGATCGCCGCCGGGTTGCCCGAGCTGTCCCTCGATCCCGAACGAATGGGTCAGGTCCTGGGCAACCTGTTGGACAACGCGTTGCGGCACACCCCGACCGGCGGAACTGTCACCGTCTCGGCCGCTCTCTCCCCTGGGACGAGCCATGTGGAGCTGTCCGTCGCGGACACCGGAGAAGGTATTCCGGCCGCGCACCTCCCGCATCTGTTCGAACGCTTCTATCGGGTCGACACCGCTCGGGATCGAACCCACGGAGGATCAGGCATCGGGCTGGCCATCGCCAAGGCCCTGGTCGAGGCCCATGGCGGGCAGCTCACCGTCAGCAGCCCCGGGATCGGGCAAGGGTCCACCTTTCGGATCCTCCTGCCCCACCGCTGACTGGCCGATCTCCACCGGGCTGCTCGTGCCCGCGGGTCACATCCGGTGGGCCATGGGGAAGAGGAACATGACCACGTTGAGGGCCGCCAGGACCCCGATCAAGCCCGTGATGGGAACCAGGGTCGCGTGGCGGCGGCCAGGGGTGAGGTACCTGCGGTGTGCGATCCGTCGGGCCGTGTACACGGAACCGGCCAGACCCAGGGCCAGGATGGCGAACTGCAGCACCTGGATCTTCGCGTTCCCCACCAAAGCTGTGGAGCCTTCCTGGTGCGCTCCGAACAAGGCACCGACGGTGTAGAACACTCCCTTGCCCTCGGCGAGCAGGTGGAACAGGTTGTGCGCCACGTGCGCGGCGACATCGAGCGGGATCAGGGCGTACCCGAACCTGGCGAAGTTCTTGAATGCGCTTTCCAGGTTGCCGAGGGACGCGACCTTGGCCGCGAGGGCGAGCAGCGCCACCGGGATGGACACGCCGACCGCGAATACCGCAGTGAAGATGACCGGGTAGCTGGTGATGCCGGTGGTCCGGTTGACCCAGTCGAGCGTTTCGGTCCACAGACCCAGCATGGTCACGTTCTGGATGATGACGATACCCATGATCGCCATCGCCAGGAACGACTCCTCGATCTTCGGGTTGCGCAGGAACCACAGCTCTTTGGTGGGCTTGCGGACCGTCAGGGTGATCGCATCGTTGGGGCAGGACTTGACGCAGTTCGCGCACAGGTTGCAGTTCGCGCTGTCCTCCATGGTGCGGGCGAAGGTGAACAGCGGGCATGGCGCGACCGTGTCGGTGCCGTTGTAACAGGCGGCCTTCGCCGTGCAGGTCGCACAGACATCGGGCTTGGCACGCAGCGCCACCATCCCGGTTCGCCCGTAGTTGGCGGACAGACCTCCCAGGAAGCACAGGTACCGGCAGAACGTGCGCCGCTGGAAGAAGGCGCCCGACACGATGACGGCAAAGGTCAACAGCAGCAACAGGATTCCGGACCCCCACGGGGATCCGACGATCCCGAACACGTGATCGGCCCAGGTGATGGCCAGGAACGTGGCGTCGATGATCCAGACGCCGTACTTCTTCAGGAATGGTGGGACGGGACGGTTCACGCCGACGAGCTTCTGGACAAAGTCGGAGATCGCCGCGAACGGACACACCGCGCACCAGAACCGGCCGAAGAGCACGTACACCAACGGCAGGGCCGGCCACCACAGCACCCACATGAGGGCAGTACCGGCGTTCTCATGTGCTTTGGAGGGCCCGGTCAGCAACTGGTAGGCGACCAGACCGAACACGGCTGCGATCGGGATCTGGAAGGCGCCGGGGTACCACCGGCTACGCATCACAGCCGATACGAACCGGTTCTTGAGCAGGTCGCGTCCCAGTGGCTCGCCGGGGAGCTTGTCGAACCGCACGTCATCTGCGTCAGCGTGGGAGTCAGCTGAGCGATCGGGTCGCGCAGAGTCGTCTGTCCGCGTCAGAACGTCCTGGCTCATTTCCGGTTCCTTCGTGCAGTGGTGGCGGCTTTCCTGGCTTGGTTGGCCGCGCGATCCTTGCGGCGCAGGAAGCCTGCCGTGAGCAGCACCGCCGAGGTCCCCCCACCGAACGTGCCCAGGACGGGCGCGAGGGGCCGGGCCGAGGCCGCTGTGGTGGCGTGTTCGTGATCCCCGGACATGTCCATCCCCGGCATGTCGGCCGCCATGCTCGGCGTCGGCGTCGGGTCGCTCCCGGACATGTCCATCCCCGGCATGTTCATACCCGCCATGTGGCCGGAGCTGCTGTTGGACTGTGCGCTCCCGGCCTCGTCGAACGACGTCGACCTGGACTCGAACGCCATCACTGCGGCGAAGATGGCAACAGCCACTCCGACGGATGAGATCACGGTTCGACTTGTTCCGGTCCTGCGTGTCATAAGGAGAACTTCCCGATAATCGTCCTGTCGCGCCCGTTAGACACCACAAAGACCCGCGGGCGCAGGTCTCTGTGATCACCCTGGGCTGCGCACCCCGCGATTCCCCCGGTGATTGCGTGAAGGTTCCGTGAAGGCGTCGAGCTCTCAGGCAGGGCTCTCAGGCAGGGCCCTCAGGCAGGGCTCTGCAGCTCACCAAGTACGGCGCGCTGGATGGCGACCGCGGCCGCGCCCCGCGCCCAGAGGATCGGGTCATCGTCGAGCAGACGAACATCCGGCTTCGAGGCTTCGGGATTCCGGTTTTCTCTGACGCTGTCTTGAAGGCGGTCCCAGCCAACTTCTGCCAGGCGGATGCCTTCGCCGGTGAGGAGGATCCACTCGGGCAAGGCGATGTTGGCAACGGCGGCAATGAGCACACCGAAGGCCCGGGCCGCGTTGCCGACGATTCGGTCGGCGGTGGGATCGCCAGCGGTGGCGAGATCGAGGACCTGGTCGTAGCTGATGGACCTCCCCAGGGCGAGAGAAGCCTGTGTCTGTATCGAGGTCATCGAGAGCAGTGCATCGGCGCAGCCGCGGTGGCCTTCCGGGCACGGGGGCCCCAGCGGGTCAAGTGGGAAGTGCCCGAGCAGTCCGAAGCCGGAGTCCACACCGGTGACCAGGCTGTCGTTGATGACCAGTCCGCCACCAACTCCAGCACCAATGGTCAGAGCGGCGAAGTTGCGGACGTCTCGACCGGCACCGAACCAGCGTTCGGCTTCCATCAGGGCGTCCAGGTCGTTGGAGATCACCGTCGGTAGTCCGACCCGGTCGCGCACCAGTGTGGCGAAGTCGATGTCGCGCCAAGAGAGAAAAGGTGCGCGAGAGACGTGGGTGTAGTGCCTGACGGCCCCACCCAGCCCGATCCCGATCGCCGTGATCCCATTGGCGCGGGTTGCAAGACTTCCGACGAGCTGAGCGATGACGTCTGCGACCACGCTGGGCTCGTGACTGGGAAGGTCGAGCTGTCGGGTCTCGACGATGTCTGCGCGCAGGTTGGTGAGCACACCGAATGCGGTGCTGCCCGTGAGCTTGACGCCGACAAAGTGCTGGAGGTCCGGGTCGATCTGAAGGGGCCGCATTGGCCTGCCGTTCGCCCTGGGCGTGGTGTCGGTGTCCGCGGCTTCACGGAGCAGCCCCGAGTCCACGAGCGGCTTGGTCAGCCGGGTCAGGCTCGTGGTCGACAGACCAAGTCGTCCCGCAAGCTCAATCCGGGCGAGAGGTCCGTGCAACAGCACCTCGAGCGCGACTCGGCGCTCTGAGCTGGACAGCGGCGTCCAAACGGCAGCCTTGGCCGGCATCGGTCCCTCCTCACGAGGCATCCTTCGAAGTAACAAGGCTGAGAGTACCGCAGCGGTAATAATCTCGGTAGCTCAAACCACGCACCAGCTATGTTAAGTCTGCGCGACTTCGCCCCTTGACGTGGGGCACTTCGGCGTGTGTTAATACCGATACGAAGATAACTCCAAGAAGGTCGACCTGAATCTCGAGCCCTGGTGCGAGAGCAGGGCCGCCGACCATCCAGAGTCCGTCCTCCATAGAGTCGCAAACCAGACCCACACATCAACCCACCTCCCCGCCTCTGGATGGAGTTTCCATGTTTGGTAGTCGCACCACTCGTCTTCTCGGGCTAGCTTCCGTTGCCGCGTTGGCACTCACCGCCGCATGCTCCAGCGCCGGAGCGCAGGACAACACCAAGGGCAAGGACGCGGGGGGCAGCACGCCCGTCACCTTGACCTTCTGGGGCACCTACGGCAACGGGGGCAACAAGACCCAGACCGACGCCTTGAGCACGACAATCGTCCCAGCCTTCGAGAAGGCCAACCCGGGCATCAAGATCAAGTACGTCGACATCCCCTACGACTCGATGCTGCAGAAGCTGACAACCAGCGCCGCTGGCGGCGAACTGCCGGACCTGGTTCGCGCTGACCTCGGCTGGGTGCCGAAGCTCGGTGCCCTTGGGGTGTTGGCCCCGCTCGATACCGCCATGGGCGACTTCGCGACCCTGTCGGCGGACACCTACCCGGGCAGCCTGGCCACCAACAAGTGGGGTGACCACTACTACGGCTTGCCGTTGGACACCAACACTCGCGTTCTGATCACGAACCCGAAGGCCCTCGCCGCGGCGGGCATCTCCAGCCCGCCGGCCACCTTCGCGGAGCTGAAGGCCGCCGCACCCAAGCTGGCAGCCAAGAAGATCTCGGTGTTCGCTGACGGTGGTTTGCAGGGCTGGAACATCTACCCCTGGATCTGGTCGGCCGGTGGCGAGATCACCAGCCCTGACGTCACCAAGGCAACCGGCTTCCTGGACAGCGACGCGAGCGTGAGCGGCGTCCAGATGCTGGTCGACCTGTACAAGCAGGGTGCGATCCCGAATCTGATCATCGGCAACAAGGGTGCGACACAGACCTCGGACGGCCTGCCGAAGGGCCAGTACGCCGGCATTCTGGACGGTCCCTGGATGACCGGGGTCTGGTCCGGGCAGTACCCGAACTTCAAGCCGACCTACTCAGCTGTCCCTGCCGGGGCAGGTGGCTCGATCTCGGTCGTTGGTGGCGAGGACATCGTGATGAACTCGTCGTCGAAGCATCAGGACGCGGCGACGAAGTTCATCCGGTTCACCCAGACCGCCGACTTCCAGCTTGCGATGGCCAAGACCGGTCAGATGTCGGTCGTGAAGTCCCTGGACAGTCAGGAAGCCTCGCTGGTCCCGGCCTTCGCGCCCTTCATCGCGCAGCTGCAGACCGCAAAGCCGCGCCCGGCCGTTCCGCAGGCACCGCAGATCGACACGGTTCTGCAGAACGAGCTGACCAAGGCGTTCCAGGGCAGCGTGTCCGTCAAGGACGCACTGAGCAAGGCAGCAAGCCAGATCGACCTGTTGCTGACCGCGACCAAGTAGGACGGATCAAGAAGATGACGGTCCTGCTGGGCACCCCTCGGTCACGGAACCCCGTGGCCGAGGGGGTCACGCCTTCAAGCCGAAGGGGCCGATCCAGGTTGCGGCCAGGCCGGCGTCGGAAGTCAGGACTGACCCCGCTGCTGTTCCTCGCACCCGGGTTCCTGCTCTTCTTGGGGCTGATCATCTACCCGATGACCAGAGCGTTCCAGATGAGCTTCTACGACTGGAACGTGATCGCCGGAGCTACCAGCAGCTTCATCGGCTGGGACAACTACATCAAGGCGTTTCACGACCCGGTCTTCTCGCGCGCCGTGATGAACAGCGCCGCCTACATGGCGATGACCGTGCCGCCGCAGATCGTGCTCGGTCTTGGCATCGCGATGCTGTTGAACCACAAGGCGCCGGGCCGCGCCTTGTTCCGCGCGTTGTTCTACCTGCCGGTGGTCACCAGCTGGGTTGTCGTATCGCTGCTGTTCCAGTACCTGTTCGCCGACAGCGGCGTGGTCAACTGGATGCTGCACGACGTCAGCCATGTCACCAGCGGCAACATCTCCTGGCTGTCGAGCCGGTGGACCGGGATGGTCGCCGTCTCGGCACTCGGTATCTGGAAGGGCGTCGGCTGGTCCATGATGATCTTCCTTGCCGCTCTGCAGAGCGTGCGAAAAGAGCTGGTCGAAGCAGCTGAGTGCGACGGCGCGGGGCCCTGGCAGCGGTTCCGTGCGGTGACGCTGCCGGCAATCTGGCCAGCCGGTGCTTTCGTCACCATCATGCTGGTGATTGGCGGCTTCAACGTCTTCACCTCCGTCCTGTTGATCACCAACGGTGGCCCTGCCGATGAGACCCAGGTGCTGCTTACCTACATGTATACGCAGGCGTTCACCAACTTGGACTTCGGGTACGGATCGGCGATCGCGGTGCTGTTGACCATCGGTGTGTTCGTTCTGTCAGCCATCCAGCTGAGGGCTTACCGCGGCGAGGGTGATGACCAATGAGCACAATGAGGAACTACGCGTACAAGAAACGCCTGGCAGGACCGGCTCTGCGTTACACCGTGCTCACCGCCGGCGCGGTCGTGATGGTCCTGCCCTTCTTGTACCTGCTGTCGACTTCGTTCAAGAGCCAGGCCTACGTCCTCACGATTCCGCCGCAGTTCATCCCGCACCCAGCGACGGTGAGCAACTACACCGAGGTGTGGACCCAGGACAGTCTCGGTACGTTCCTCGTCAACTCGCTGATCGTGGCGTTGGCTACGACGGTGCTCTCGTTGCTGCTGAGCACGATGATGGCCTACGCCTTCGCCCGCTTCTCCTTCTTCGGCCGGGAGTTGCTGTTCAAGATCCTGCTGCTCGGGCTGATGATCCCGGCGATGATGCTGATCATCCCGCAGTTCATCCTGGCGAAGTACTTCGGCTTGATCGACTCCCTCCCCGGACTGGTGCTCTTCTACGTCGGCGGGTCTCTCTCGCTGAACACCTTCCTCATGCGCGGCTTCTTCGCCGCGATCCCGGGTGAGCTCGAGCAGGCGATGGAGGTGGACGGCGCAAACGCCTGGACCCGCTACTGGCGGCTGATACTGCCGCTATCCAAGCCGGTCCTGGCCACGGCCACGATCTTCACGTTCCTGGCCAGCTGGGACGAGTTCCCCTGGGCGCTGACCATCATCAACACCCCAGAAAAGAGCACCCTGCCCTTGGCAATTGCCCTGTTCCACGGCCAAAACTCCACGCTGTGGGGTCTGGTGTTCGCCGCCTCGGCGATTGCCATCGTCCCGGTGATCGTGGTGTTCGTGGTCTTCCAGCGTTACTTCGTGCAGGGCCTAACTTCGGGAGCTGTCAAAGGCTAATGATCACAACATCCCCAACGGATCCGCTCATTGCAGCGAGCATCCGGGTGCTCGCTGATGGCCAATCTCGCTCAGGTGCCTTTATCGCGAGCCCCAATTTTCCGCAGTACGGTTTCGCCTGGCTCCGGGACGGCGCGTATTGCGCGCTGGCCATGGACGCCGTCGGCGAGAGGGCCTCTTCGCGAGCGTTTCATCGGTGGACGGCCGGCGTGATCGACGATCAGCGGACGAGGATCCTCGACATTGTGGGCAGACTCCGCGTCGGCGAGGCATTCGACCGGGTCGAGATGCTTCCCACCCGGTACACGCTTTCGGGGCAAGCCGAGAACGAACCGCAGGACGCCTGGCCGAACTTCCAGCTCGATGGTTACGGCACGTGGCTGTTCGCGTTGCACTCGCATCTGGGCGGCGCGGACCCGGCGGCGTATCGGCCCGCGGTGGCGCTTGCCGCGGAGTATGTCGCAGCTTCGTGGGAGCTTCCCTGCTATGACTACTGGGAGGAGTTCGGCGATCAACGGCACACGTCGACTCTGGCCGCCATTGCTGCTGGACTTCGGGCAGCATCACGCATGCTGGACCGACCGGATCTGGATGAAACGGCCGACGCCGTGCTGCACTTCATCCAGACCACCTGCGTATCCGGTGGTTCCTTCGTCAAGGGCCCGAAGGACGACCGTCTGGACGCGAGCCTGATCTCCCTCGCGACGCCGTTCGGCCTCATCAACGAGCTGGACCCCACGTTGCTCGCCACGGTCGAGGGGATCCGCACCTCGCTCGCTTCGCCAAGCGGCGGCATCCGGCGGTACCTGGGAGACAGCTACTACGGCGGGAACCCTTGGCTGTTGTTGACCTCCTGGCTCGGTTGGCACGACCGGCTCCAGGGCAACGCCATCGGCCATTCCCATGCGCGTAACTGGGTACGCGCCCACCAAGGGCACTCCGGGTGGCTTCCCGAACAGATCCTCGACGAAGCGCAGGACCCGTCAGCCGTGCAGCCCTGGGTCGACCGATGGGGCCCCGTGGCCAACCCGCTGCTGTGGTCACACGCCAAATACCTGCTCATGCAGTCCGACGCGGGAACCACACGATGGAGCTGATCCCGGCGCGGTCGTCGTTTCGACTCGACGAACCGGTTGGCATCGAGCTCGACCGGCCGACACCCACGGACGGCATGCTCTCCGTATGGCATCTCGCCACGAAGGTGCACGAGCAGGAGGTGCCCTCCGGGTCGTCCGCGATCCAGCTCGGCGCCTTCGAACGCGGCGGGTATGGCGTGGAACTTCGCCTCGGCACGTTGATCGCGACAACCGCCTTCGATGTACTCGGCGATGCTTTCGAACGACCGCGATACGGCTTCATCGTCACGCTGACCAACGACGTCGACGCCAGTGCAGTCGCACGCAGCTACCGCAGGCTGCATCTGTCACTGGCTCTGCTCTACGACTGGGCGTATCGGCACTCGCAACTACTGCCTCCCACCGAGCACTACACCGACCCGCTGGGTCAAGAGCGTGATCTCGGGGCGGTCAACCGGATGTGCGAGGAGCTCGAGAAGGCAGGGGTGGTTCCCCTCGGCTATTCGGCGGTCTATGCGATTGGGAGCGGGGAGAAAGACGACTGGCCCCACTCCCAGCTGGTTCGCCCCGACGGCGAACCGTACCGGCTCGGCGATGACTTCCTGGTCCTCGTCGACCCCAGCGAACCCCAGTGGCTGTCCCACTACGTGGAGCAGCTGGCCACCGTCGTCGAACGCACCGGCATCCGCGGCTTTCACCTTGACCAGTACGGCTGGCCCAAATTCGCCCGGCGATCGGACGGCCAGAGAGTCGACCTGGCTGCGGCATTCCCCGCGCTGCTCGCTGCCGTACGTGCGCGGCTGCCGCTGACACCCTTCATGTTCAACAACGTGAACGACTTCCCCACCTATGCGACCGCGCGCGCACCGCAGAACGCCACGTACATCGAGGTGTGGCCACCCCACTCCACGCTTGCCGACCTTGGCCGGCTCGCGACCACGGCGCGCTCGTATCGACCCGAGCATCCACCCATTCTCTCGGCATACCTTTCCTGCTACGCCCACGACGAACACCGCGCGAACGTGTGCGCAACCCTCGTCATGGCGACCGTGTTCTCACATGGGGCGACTCACCTGTTGCTGGGCGAGGACTCCAACGTGTTGACCGATCCCTACTACCCCCGCAACCACCGGATCGACCCGGACAGCCTCGAACTCTTTGTCCGCTGGTACGACTTCCACGTGAGGTACGGCGATCTGCTGCTCGACGAGACCCAGGTCGACGTGACCGAGTTCTTCACCGGCGGAATCAACGAGGACCTCGTGCTCGCCGGCCGGGACGACGTTGTGTTCTCCACTCAAGCAAGAGCTGGGACGATCTGGACGCGTGTGGTGCGGACGTCGCACGGACTGGTCATCCACCTCATCAACCTCGTTGGCCAAGACGAGATCCAATGGGATGCGGGCAAGAACGATCCACCGCCGCAGTCTGGGATCAGACTGCGCCTCGCGCCTGTGGGCGAACCTCCCGTCCTGATCTGGGCAACGCCCGACGCAGACAACGGTGCGCCGCGACTCCTCAGCGGTCTTGCCGAGGGGGCCAGAATTCAGTCGGATGCGCTATCGGCAGGCCAATCCCACGCGGTCTACGACCTGCCGATCGTTCAGACA
>DATCNE010000235.1:0-7190 GCA_036565395.1 Dermatophilaceae bacterium | reverse complement strand
GTTCGTGAGCTCGTGCTGCACGGCGACCACGTGTCCCCGCGGGCGGAGGCCCTGCTGTTCGCGGCGGACCGGGCCCATCACGTCGAGACCCTGATCCGGCCGGCGCTGCAGCGCGGTGAGGTGGTCATCACCGACCGTTATCTGGACTCTTCAATCGCCTACCAGGGCGCCGGGCGTGACCTCGGCGTCGACGAGGTGCGTGAGCTCAACGTGTGGGCCACCGGAGGCCTGGTGCCCAAGCTCACCGTCTTGCTCGACCTGCCGGCTGAGGTCGGCCGGATTCGGCGCGGCGGGGTTCACGACCGGCTCGAATCCGAGTCCGACGACTTTCACCGCGCCGTCCGCGAGCACTTCCTGACTCTCGCCCGTGCCGACCCCGATCGATACCTCGTCGTCGATGGCCAGCTGCGAGCCGAGCAGATCCACGAGCTCGTCAGAGCCCGGGTCGCGCTGTTGCCTCTGTTGTCGCTGTTGCCCAGGGTGGCGCGGTGAGCGTCTGGGACGACGTTGTTGGTCAGGAGCCAGCCGTCGCCATGCTCCATCGAGCGGTCACCGACCCGGGCGCGATGACCCATGCCTGGCTACTCACAGGCCCTCCCGGATCGGGGAGATCCGTTGCGGCCAAAGCGTTTGCGGCTGCACTGCAGTGCCCCACCGGCGGTTGTGGCACCTGCCGCGAGTGCCGCACCGCACTCAAGGGCACCCACGCCGACGTCGACGTGATCGCCACGGAGGGCCTCACACTCAAGGTGGAGCTTGCGCGCGACCTTGTCCAGCTGGCTGCGCGGCGTCCTTCCATCGGGCGCTGGCGGGTGATCGTCATCGAGGATGCCGACCGGCTGCATGAGCGGGCCGCGGACGCATTGCTCAAGGCGCTGGAGGAGCCGGCCGCCCGCACCGTCTGGATCCTGTGCGCTCCTTCGCTCGAGGACGTGATCATCACGATCCGCTCGCGCTCGCGCCACGTTCGGCTGCGGACGCCGCCGGTCGAGGCGGTCGCGGCGCTGCTCGTGCGTCGCGACGGCATCGATCCCGCCATGGCCACGTTTGCTGCTCGTGCGGCCCAGTGTCACGTGGGGCTCGCCCGCCGGCTGGCCCGCGACGAGGGCGCCAAGATCAGACGCCGCGACGTCATCGCTCTAGCAGGGAAGATCCGCACCGTAGGCGACGCAGTCGGCGCCGCAGCCGACCTCGATGCCATCGCCAAGGAGGAGGCGGCCGCGTCCTCGACCGAACGCGACATCGCCGAGAGGGGCCGGCTGATGGAGACGCTGGGCGCCGACCCCAGCGCACGCACCCAACCGCCACACGTGCGCTCACAGGTATCGGCGTTGGAGAAAGAGCAGAAGACCCGGGCGACCCGGTTCTCCCGGGACGTCATCGACCGGTCGCTGATCGATCTGCTCTCGATCTACCGCGACGCCCTGGTTGTGCACACCGGCGCCTCGATCGGGCTGGTCAACCAGGACATGATCGAGCAGGTCCAGCATCTGGCACGCGTCCTGTCACCCGAGCGGCTGCTGGGCTGCATGGATGCCATTGGCACCGCCCGCGAACGCATCGACGCCAACGTCCACCCACTACTGGCACTGGAGGCGATGACGATCTCGTTGCAGCTTCCTCGTTGACCCAACTGCTCTCAGGGTTTCGAGCTACCGTCAGAACGCCAGGCTGCACGACGACGGGAGCACGGACGTGACATCCACGGGGGCCAGCCACTCCATCCGCGTACCCCGCGCGCGACGCTTGGTCTCGCTACTGGCCGGCGCACTGGTTGTCGCGTTGACCAACTCCGCGTGTGTCGTCATGCCCAACCGGGAGAGCCAGGCCAACCCACCCAGCCCTGCGCAGAAGTCGGCGGCACAGGTGCCCCCCTCCGGCCGGGCAACTCTCACGAGGTTCTACAAACAGGATCTCGCGTGGTCAGACTGCGGCCCCAACCAGTGCGCCAGGCTGACCGTGCCGATCGACTACTCCCACCCCCACGGCGAAACTCTCCAGCTAGCTTTGCTCAGGGTCCCGGCCACGAGCCCCGCGAGGCGGATCGGCTCTCTCGTGGTCAATCCAGGCGGCCCTGGTGGGTCCGGCGTTGACTATGTCAGCGCAGCCGTCTTCACCAAGCAGGTCAGTGCGGTATACGACATCGTGGGCTTCGACCCCCGAGGCGTCGGACGCTCGTCGCCGGTCAAGTGCCTGAACGACCGCGAGGTCGACAGCTTCCTCGGCGCTGACCCGACGCCCGACGACAAGACTGAGGAGCAGCAGCTCGCGGTCTCGGCCAAGGCCTTTGCCGACAAGTGCAAGGCAAACGGTGGCGCTCTGCTCGGCCACGTCTCCACGATCGAAGCGGCAAAGGACATGGACGTCCTACGCGCGGCGTTGAGCGAGACAAAGCTGGACTACCTCGGCAAGTCCTATGGCACGTTCCTTGGTGCCACATATGCCGACCTGTTCCCTGCCAAGGTGGGCAAGTTCGTCCTTGACGGCGTTTTGGGCCCCAACCTCACCCTGGCCCAGGTCAACGAAGGCCAGGCACTCGGGTTCGAGACCGCCACCCGGGCCTATGTTCAGAACTGCGTCGACAGGGGTGACTGCCCGCTCGGTGACTCCCTCGACTCCGGGATGCAGAGGCTGCGTGACTTCCTTAAGCAGCTGGACGCCAAGCCGCTGCCCTTGGACGACCCCTACGTCAAACAGCTCACCGAGGGGTGGGCATCGCTCGGGATCGCCGAACCGATGTATGACCCAGGAGCTTGGAGTCGGCTGACCGACGCACTTCGTGATGCCTTCGCCGGCAAGGGCGACCCGTTGATGAAGTTTGCTGAGAACTATGCCGACCGCACCAGCCAGGGTGCCTATGCCGGCAACCTGATGCAGGCTCTCTATGCGGTGGATTGCCTGGACCGATCCGAACCCAGGGGCCTGGCTCACTATGAGTCTGAAGCGCGCACGTTGAGCGACAAAGCGCCGACCTGGGGTCCGTTCCTGGCTTGGAGCACAGTGCCATGTGGCTACTGGCCGGTGCCGGCCAACAATGCTCCCAAGAAGATCACGGCGGCCGGCAGCGGCCCGATCGTGGTCGTGGGGACGACGCGGGATCCTGCAACGCCGTACACATGGGCGCAGGGCCTTGCCGCCGAGCTCGAGAACGGACATCTCATCACGTTCGACGGCGACGGTCACACGGCGTACATGCGGTCCAACTCGTGCGTCAACGACGCTGTCGATGCCTATTTGGTCAAGGGTGTCGTGCCGGCGGCCGGGCTCAAATGCTGATCCGGCGTTCGTCGTCCCGGGGACCTGGGGGCGCCGGGACGAGGCTGGTTCGGAGATCAGTGCGATCATCCGTATACTCGTGCAGCGTGTCCACGGGGCCTGCCGCCTTAGCTCAGTCGGCTAGAGCGATTCACTCGTAATGAATAGGTCATCGGTTCGATTCCGATAGGCGGCTCCGCGTAGAACCCCAGGTCACAGGCTCAACGACCTGGGGTTCTCTGGTTCAAGCTCCGAGCTTGCTAACGGTCGTGCTAACACGTCCGCTGCGCCTGGGTCGGCTGCTCCGTTCTTGGCGGCAGTTGGAGTGGCGTCGGGGCCTCAGGGCTCCGGACATAGCGTGTGCGGCATCGGTCCTTCTAGCGAGTTGACCTGCATGTTTGTCATCGATTCGGCTTGCCTTCCTCCCCGTTTAGCGTTATAATTTATATGGTGTTTTAGTCGGTTAGGGAGGTGGGGGACGATGGCGATCATGACCGCTCAACTGCCCCTGACCCTGGTGCCCGCAGGCGCGATCGAGATGGGAGATGTGGCCTGCTTGGTGGAAGACGAGGCCGGGGGGCGGGTCTTCGTCCGCGGTGAACTGGTCTTCGCCTGGGACGGCGACGATGACCTGGGCCGGCGGCTGGCCGCGGTCCAACTGGTGCGGATCAAGGGTGCTCGGGCCGTGCGGGTCGCAGAAGGTTTCGGGGTCAACACCGAGACTTTGCGGCGTTGGGAAGGGGCTGTGACCGATGCCGGGGTGGCCGCGTTGGTCTCGGGCAAACGTGGCCCCAAGGGTCCTACGCGGCTGACCGAAGAGGTGGTCGCCGATATCCGTGCCCGCCGCACCGGCGGGGCGTCGCTTCGGACGATCGCCACCGCAGTCGGGATCAGCGAGGCCAGCGTCCGGCGGGCACTACCGGTGGCCAAACAGGCACAAAAGCGGGGTGCGGCCACTACCGGCGACGTCGACACGCAGGCCGACCAGAACGTCGACGACGACGTCGACGATGACGCCCGCAACAGCGCCGCCGCCGCGGATCTGCCCGTGTTACCGCCTGCGGCGGACCGCTCGGGTGAGCGGGCCGCGGCCCGATGGGGACAACTGGTGGCCGCGGACCCGGTGTTCGCCCCCGCCGCGCGGGTACCCCTTGCTGGCCTGCTTCTGGCGATCCCCGCACTGGAGGCGACCGGGCTACTCGACTGCGCTGCAACGGTTTTCGGGCGGCTACCCAACGGGTTCTACGGCCTGGACACGATGCTCGTCGAAGGAGTCCTACGGGCGCTGGCCGGTGAGCCCCGCGCGGAAGGATCCACCAGGATCGACCCGGTCGCCTTCGGCAGGGTCCTGGGGTTGGACCGGGCCCCGGAGGTCAAGACCATCCGCCGCAAGATCACCGCCCTTGCCACCACCGGTCGGGCCGGTGAACTGCTGGCCGCTATCGCCGCCCGCCACGTCGCCCGCCTGGACGCGACCAACCCCGACCTGTTGGCGGTGTTCTACGTCGACGGCCACGTCCGCGCCTACCAAGGAGGCCGCAAAGTCGCCAAGACCCACCTGTCCCGCCTGAAGTTCCCCGCCCCCGCCACGGTCGAGACATGGGTCTCCGACGCCTCAGGCGACCCGGTCCTGGTCGTCATGGCACAACCCGGCGCATCCCTGGCGATGGAGCTACGCCGGCTGCTACCCGACCTCCGTCGTGCTGTCGGGGACACCCGCCGGGTCCTGGTCGGGTTCGACCGCGGCGGCTGGTCCCCCGCACTGTTCGCCCACATGGATGCTGAAGGTTTTGACGTGCTGACCTGGCGCAAAGTCCCCGCCGACGACGTCCACCCCTACCTCTTCGGCGACGTGAAGTTCGTCGCCGAGACCGGGCGCACCCAACAGTGGCGGGTCGCCGACACCACCGTGGACCTACCAGTCGGCGACGAGCAGGTGTTCACCATGCGGCAAGTCACCCTGCTGGTCGCAGGCAACAAGAGTGGCAGGGACAAGCACGGGCAGGACTCCACCCGGCAGATCCACATCCTGACCACCCGAACCGACTTGACCGCAGGTGAGGTCATCTACCGGATGGGCTCGCGGTGGCGGCAGGAGAACTACTTCCGCTACGCCCGGATGCACTTCGACCTCGACTCCCACGACGCGTACGCCACCACCGACGACGACCCGACCCGTCTGGTCCCGAACCCGGCCAAGAAGAAAGCCCACCGCGTCGTCTTGGCCGCCCGGGCCCGCTACGAGCGGGCACTGGCCGCTACCGACGCAGCGATGCTCGAAGCGGTGTCCCCGCCACCGGGCCAGGCGGTGCTGATCACCAACGCCGACCACGACACCCTGACCGCCGACCTACGCGGCGCAGAAGCCGATCTGGACACCGCCCAGGCCACCCACCGGGACGTCCCGGCCAGGATGCCGCTGGCCCAGATCAACCCCGGACAGCAGGTTCTGGACGTACAGACCAAGCTGATCACCCACGCCATCCGCATCGCCGCGTTCAACACCGCCACCACCTTGGCCCGAGCCGTACGTGTCCACACCGGCTACGCCCGCGCCAACCACGAAGCCCACACCCTGGTCCGTCAAGCGCTAACCGGCAGCGGTGACATCGACCCCAGCGACGGCACATTGACCGTGCGGCTCGACCCCCTGCCCACGGGCCGCGCCACAGCAGCCATCGCGCAGCTGTGTGAGCACCTGACCGCCACCCAAAGCCGCTATCCCGGCACCGACCTCATCCTGCGCTACGAGGTCAAAACCCGCCCCTGACCCCACACGAACTATGACTCCATGTCCAGAGTCCTGGGGCCTGGCTCTATCGCGGCTGCAAACACATCGGCGACTCCCGCCGCGTGCTGGCGTAGGACGTGGGCGTAGACCCGGAGCGTGATCGCCGGGTCCGCGTGTCCGAGACGGTCAGCGACCACATGCACGGGCACGCCGGCCAGCAGGAGGTGCGTGGCATGAACGTGCCGAAGGTCGTGGAGTCGTGCCACCGGAAGGACCGGGACATCCGGCGGGAGAGCGGCGTTGTGCGCTCGGATGGTCTTTGCCATGAGTGCCGTCATACTGTCGGGGTTGATCGGCACCCCGTCGCCCGATGTGAAGACATGGCCGGTCTCGGTCCAGGCATCGCCGAGAGCCAGCTGATTTTCAACCTGTTTGCGGCGAAAGGCACGCAGAACTTCGACGGTCCCAGCGTCCAGGCTCACGAGCCGTTCCCGTCCGCTCTTCGTCGTGCCCTCGACCCGCTGGCCGGCGATGATGCCGACTGAGCCTTTGATGCGAAGCGCCGGGGCATCCCAGTCGATGTCCGCCCACCGCAAGTTGCTCAATTCTCCCCGTCTGGCCCCGGTGTAGGCCGCGACCCGGAAGAAGGCGGACAGGCGGTGGTGGCTGGCGGCGTTCAGGAAGGTCCGGAGCTCCTCGGCCGTCCAGACCTCCCGAAGGCCACGGGGGCCACCACGCGGACGCTTCGCCCGTTCGGCGGGGTTCGTGACGAGCAGCTGCTCCGAACGGACCGCGTCGTTGAAGGCCTTGCGCAGAATCGCGTGAACGTAGTCAACGGTCGCCCGTGACAACGGCCGCCCTTCCTTCCCGCCATGCACAAGGAGATCCCGGTACAGCCCGCTGAGTGTCGTCGGCCGAACCGCCTGGAGCCGCATGCGCCCGATGTGCGGGTTGACGTAGTGCGTCACGAGATACCGATACGTCGACAGGGTCGCGGGCTTGATCTCCAGGGCGTGGGCGTCGAGCCAGTTGCCGAGGTACTGCGTGACGGTGATTCGGCTCCTGTCGACGTAGACGCCCTGGCGGGCCGCGACGCGCGCCGAGTCGCGGGCCTCCTTCGCCGCCGCCTCCGTTGCGAAGCCTCCGGCCCACTTCGGCTTGCTCACCCCTGTCCGTTCGTCGGTGACCCGGATGACAAACGACC
>DATCNE010000234.1:0-1896 GCA_036565395.1 Dermatophilaceae bacterium | reverse complement strand
GCGGATGCGCACCACCTACGACATCGAGATGATGCGACAGGTCGGTTCGTGCTCCGGCATCGAGAACTACTCGTTGCACATCGACGGTCGCTCGCGCGGGTCGGCCCCCAACTGCCTGCTCGACTACTTCCCCGAGGACTTTCTGCTGGTCATCGACGAGTCGCACGTCACCGTCCCGCAGATCGGCGCGATGTACGAGGGCGACATGTCCCGCAAGCGCAATCTGGTCGACTTCGGGTTCCGGCTGCCCAGCGCCATGGACAACCGGCCGCTGCGTTGGGAGGAGTTCCTGGAGCGGACCGGGCAGACCGTCTACCTTTCGGCAACCCCGGGGCCCTACGAGCTGGCCAAGGGCGACGGTGTGGTCGAGCAGATCATCCGCCCGACCGGGCTGGTCGACCCGCAGATAGTCCTCAAACCGACCAAGGGCCAGATCGACGACCTGCTGCACGAGATCGGTGAACGGACCGCCAAGCACGAACGCGTGTTGGTCACGACGTTGACCAAGAAGATGGCCGAGGACCTGACCGACTACCTGCTGGAGCGCGGCGTCCGGGTGCGCTACCTCCACTCAGAGGTTGACACCCTGCGGCGCGTCGAGCTGTTGCGCGAGCTGCGGATGGGGGAGTACGACGTCCTGGTCGGCATCAACCTGCTCCGCGAGGGCCTTGACCTGCCCGAGGTCTCACTGGTGAGCATCCTGGACGCCGACAAGGAGGGATTCCTGCGCTCAGCCCGAAGCCTGATCCAGACCATCGGTCGTGCCGCGCGCAACGTCTCCGGACAGGTGCACATGTATGCCGACAAGATGACCCCTTCGATGGCGCAGGCGATCGACGAGACCACCCGTCGGCGTGCCATCCAGGTCGCCTACAACCTTGAAAGGGGCATCGACCCCCAGCCGTTGCGCAAGCGGATCGCGGACATCACCGACCTGCTCGATCGTGAGGACGCCGACACCGAGGCCCTGCTGGGCAGCGGCCGGACCCAGTCTCGGGGCAAGGCTCGAGGCGGCGCCGGCGGCCGAGGAGCGTTGGCTGCCGACGTCGGAGTGTCCAGCGGGCGCCTCGCCGAGATGCCCGCCGCCGACCTGGCAAACCTCATCCAGGAGCTCACGGTCCAGATGCACCAGGCGGCATCCGACCTGCACTTCGAGCTGGCCGCCCGGTTGCGTGATGAGCTCGGCGATCTCAAGAAAGAGCTGCGGCAGATGACAGCCGCCACGTCCTGAGGCCGGGTCGCCGTTCGGCATACCGACTTGAGTTTGTGCGCCGTACTGAAGGATAATGGGCGCTCCACGGAGGGGAGTATCCCCACGCGGCGTCCTCGTCATCACGGATCAGCGAGCCTGCGGGCGTGCCTGCTCCCGGGGAGCCGGTCCGCCATCAGGGGCGGGAGAGACCTCCGGCCACCAGGTGTTGCACCGTGACCGGAAGGCATGTCTGCCGATGAACGACCTGAACGTGGCCCCGTGGGTCTGGATCCTCACGCTCGGCGTGACCGTGGTACTGCTCCTGATTGATGTTCTGATCATCGGCCGCAGACCCCACGTCCCCTCCATGGCCGAGTCAGCGCGCCACCTCGCCTTCTTCGTCACCCTGGCCATCCTTTTCGGGCTGGCGATCTGGTACTTCTCCGACGCCGACTTCGCCGCGCAGTACTTCGCCGGGTGGCTGACCGAGTACAGCCTGAGTGTCGACAACCTGTTCGTCTTCCTCATCATCATGTCCAAGTTTGGTGTGCCCCCCAAGCTGCAGCAGACCGCCCTGATGGTCGGCATCATGATCGCCCTGGTCTTGCGCGGCATCTTCATCGCCATCGGAGCGGTGGCCATCAACCAGTTCTCCTGGGTCTTCTACGTGTTCGGCGCTTTCCTCATCTACACCGCCGTCAAGC
>DATCNE010000233.1:0-2537 GCA_036565395.1 Dermatophilaceae bacterium | reverse complement strand
GAGCTGGGCGCCCCACTGGTGGTCCTTGTCGCCGCGCAGGGATCTGTCCAGGGCGAGCTTGGCCAGCAGCCACGCGGGCGCGGTTCGCAGCACGCCTCGTTGCAGTGACTTGGGCATGTCGTCTCGAACGACCACGGTCGGGCAGATCGCGTAGTAGCCGACCACCCGCTCCTCGGCGCCCGGGTTCACCTGCTCCAGAAGCAGGTAGACCATGCTGGAGCCGGCCTCGACGGCGTTGACGGCGTGCTGGACGAGCCATTCGTTGTAGGCCGGCTCGCCGCAGTCGAAAGCTCTCAGGTCAAAACCGGGGGTCAGCTTGGTGACCCGGTAGACCGGTGAAGTCACTGAGTGATCAGCCTCGGTAGCTTGGCCAGCTTGGCCAGCTCGGGGGACTCATCGGGGATGTCGAGGGAGGCCATCATGGTGTCGAACACCGCTGGCGACATGAGAGTCACGTCTGAGCGGGCGACGATCTTCTCGGCCGCCATGCGGGCCGCGTCGGCGACGAACGCCGACTTGGTGACGTGGAGCAGGTCTGCCGCCTGCGAGATGAGCTGGTCGGTGGCCTCGTCGGTGCGCAGCTCGAGGCGGCGCGTCTTGGTCGTTGTCATGGTGGTACCTCCGCACATCACTGTACGGGATTTGTACGGCAATTGCGAGAGGGGTGCGGCGATCGTCAGGACTCCGCACGCGCGGCTGTGCCCGCGTTCGTACTCCAGAAAAGTACGGCAACGACCCCACCATCAGCCGCGCTTCATACCCACCAGTGGCGCCGCGTACGTGCTCAGCGACGGCAGATGGCGACTCGGCCGCGACTTTGCAGGCAGGGACACTGGGGCAATACAACCGATTTTCAGCGTGCCATTGGCGTGCCATTACGGCAGGCGTCCAAAGGACACTCCAGGCCGCTCGTGACCGCGAAACACGCAGGGAACCAAGCACATGCCCATGGGTTCGAGCAGTTCCCAAGCTGATAGTGCGGGTTCGATTCCCGTCACCCGCTCCACACGCGAAAGGCGTTGTCGCAGTTGGGGATTGACGAACTCCACTTCTCCACTAGCCATCGGTCTGGGCCCATTTCAGAACCCCGTGAACGATCCCTGGGCGATCCGTGGGCCACAGACTCCCTGTCAGCACCCGCCTTCTGGCCCCACGACGCTGGATCACATGGCTTCGGCGATCTGGTCGAACCACGTGTTGACCGCGGCGACAGCCTCCTCGAGCGTAGTGTCCACGCACGAGCCGGCCCGTGGGGCCGCGAAGTCGGCCCGCCAGTGCTCATGCGCGACGACCAGGCACGGCCAGGTGCGTTCGGTCCGTCCAAGCGCACGGGCATCGTCAGCACGAGCCGCAAAGATTGCCTCCGCAGCAACCCGAAGTTCGAGCAACGTCGGGTGGCCTTCCGTGCGGACCAGGTCACGGAGCAGCAAGAGGTCGACGACGTCGCGGGGCCGGTCGTTGATCGACGCAGGCGGGTCATGCGGATCGGTGCATGCATGGAGCTTCTGTGCGATCTGGAACCGCACGGCCAGCGTCGCGAGGGTGTCCGGGCTCGGGAGCCCGAATCCTGCAAGGGATGGGGGAATGACGACCTCGGAGCTGTCTCCGGCACCACCTTCATCACAGGCAACCTCGACCTGAACTCTTCGCCAAGTCGTCGTTCCGACGCGCACCCTCACACTGAAGCGCATCGGCTTCGTGACCCGGGACGGTGTCTTGATGTACTCGACTGGTCCTCGTTCAATGGCCAGCGGACCCCACGGCTCCTTGATGACTTCGTCGAGGACGACCAGGAACCGGGTCAGGTCACCACGAACGAGGCCGTCAATGTCGCTGGTTGCGCGTGCGTCAAGGCCAAGGCGGTGCTGGAGGAGCGTTCCGCCTTTGAGGAGGAACAACGGACCGGCCTCATCGACTGCACGTTGCAGAGCCGCGACGACCACCGTGGAAGCGATGAGCCACCCAAGCCGGCCGCCACTGATCTCCCCGCCCAGCGTCTGCTGAGCCTGAGCGACCCAACCATCAAGGACGCGGGCAGACCGAGGTTCCTTCTCCTTGGGCTTCAGCTGGTTGATGGCTTCGCTGAATGGGGACTGGCTCATGAGACCTTTCGAGTCAGGTGCGCGCTGAGGCGCCGGCGGTCCGCGTCACGGATCATCGCCTTCTTGTATGCGGTAGTGATCGCTTGCCGGAGCAGGTAGGTCGGCACACCGGAGGTGAGTGCCTGTTCGATCGCGGTCAGCGGGGTCACGGTGCGTATGCCCTCCCACCATGTGACCTGCTCGGGGCGCAAGTGCTGGTGATGGATGACGTACCCCTCGCCGCCGGCTTTGCGAATGCGGCGCCCAAGAGGGACGGTCACGTGATACTTCGAAGGGTTGATGTCGCCCAGCTCATACCCGGCTAGGGCGCTGTCATGCGACATGGCTGCCGCGGGATCACGAGTCCACAGGACGGCGAGGGCTTCAAGGTCATGGCCGGTCGCTGGCACTGTCGGGAGCCGGTAAATGCCACGAACGGGCCGTTCGATGTGCCCA
>DATCNE010000232.1:0-15677 GCA_036565395.1 Dermatophilaceae bacterium | reverse complement strand
GGACGGCGTATCAGGCGTGCGCACCATGCCGTTCGAGTGGGTCGAGACCTATCAGCTTCCGGTGAAGTTCGCGGCCACGATCAAGCAGTCTCCCCTCGAGGTCCTCGGCCGGGTCGAGGCCCGGCGCCTCGACCCGGCGGGCCAGTACGGTCTGATCGCCGCTCGCGAGGCATGGGCCGACGCGGGCACACCGCAGGATGAGCCCGAGCGTATTGGTGTCGTCATGGGCTCCGGTATCGGCGGAGTCAACACGCTTCTGGACCAGTGGGACACCTTGAGGGAGAAGGGCGTTCGCCGCGTCTTCCCGCTGGCCGTACCCATGCTGATGCCCAACGGTCCGGCCGCAGCAGTGTCCCTCGAGCTCAGCGCCCGCGCAGGGACGCACACACCGGTCAGCGCCTGCGCCTCCGGAGCAGAGGCCATCGGCCTCGGCGTGCAGATGATCCGCAGCGGCCGCGCCGATGTCGTCGTCGCCGGCGGCACCGAGGCCGCGATGCACCCCATGCCGATCGCCGGGTTCGCAGCGATGCAGGCCCTGTCCACTCGCAATGACGATCCCGAGGGGGCCTCACGTCCCTATGACACCGGCCGCGACGGGTTCGTCCTGGGCGAGGGCGCCGCAGTGGTCGTGCTGGAGACCGAGGCGCATGCCAAAGCCCGCGGTGCACGGATCTACGCCGAGGTGTCCGGGATGGGCATGTCCTCGGATGCGTACCACATCGCCGCACCAGACCCCGTGGGCGCCGGCGCAGCCCGCGCGATGCGCGAAGCCGTGTCGAGCGCCGGGCTCTCACCCAAGGACATCGTCCACATCAACGCCCACGCCACGTCGACCCCGGTCGGTGACATCGCCGAGTCCAACGCCATACGCCTCGCCTTCGGTGACGACACCGATCACATGGCGGTGAGCGCAACCAAGTCGATGACCGGCCACCTGCTCGGCGCCGCCGGTGCGCTCGAGACGATCCTCACTGTCCTGGCCGTCCACCACCGGCTGGCCCCCGCCACGATCAACCTTGAGAACTTCGACCCCGAGATCTCTCTCGACGTCGTCCACGGTGAGCACCGCAAGCTTCCCGCCGGCGACATCGCGGCCCTGAACAACTCGTTCGGGTTCGGTGGCCACAACGTGGCGCTGACCATTCGCAGCACCTGATGAGCACCCGCATGCCCAGCCCCGCGGCCGAGAAGGCGGTTGCCGCGACCAGGCCAAAGATCGACAGGGAGAACGACCCCCGCAACCCGCGCAAGCGTCTCGCAGCGTTCTTCGATGACGGCGTGCTCGAGCTGATCACTGCAGAGGACACCAGCGGCGTCCTCTGCGCCGTGGGCAAGGTGCGCGGCACCCCGGTCGTGGCCTTCTGCTCCGACCCGACCATCCAGGGTGGCGCGATGGGCTTCGCCGGCTGCAAAGCGATCCTGGTGGCCTACGAGCGCGCCTTGACCGACAACGTGCCGATCGTGGGCATCTGGCACTCCGGTGGTGCACGTTTGGCCGAGGGCGTCGTCTCACTTCACGCGGTCGGCGAGGTCTTCGCGATCATGACGCACGCCTCGGGCAAGATCCCGCAGATCTCCATCGTCATCGGCGCTGCGGCCGGCGGCGCGGCATACGGCCCGGCATTGACCGACATCGTCATCCTCGGCCCCGACGGACGCATCTTCGTGACCGGCCCCGACGTCGTGCGCTCGGTCACCGGCGAGAACGTCGATGCCCTGCGACTCGGCGGACCGGAGCCGCACGGGCGTCGTTCCGGCGTCGTCCACATCGTGACCGAGACGACCGAAGCGGCCTACGAACGCGGCCAGCTGCTCTGTTCCCTGATGGCTGACCAAGGCACGCTCGATGTGGGCGCAGTGACCGATCGCGACCTCGCCGAGACGTTCCCGGAGTCTGCACGGCGTGCCTATGACGTGCACCCGCTTGTCTCGAACGTGCTCGACGACGACCAAGACAGCGTCGAGCTGCACCCCAGGTGGGCTCCCAACATCACGACGACTCTTGGCCGGTTCGGCGGCCGGACGGTCGGCGTCGTGGCGAACAACCCGATGCGCCTCGGTGGCTGTCTCGACTCATCTTCTGCCGAGAAGGCCGCGCGGTTCGTGCGCATGTGTGACGCCTTCGGTGTCCCGCTCATCGTGCTGGTCGACGTCCCCGGCTACCTGCCCGGCGTGGGCCAGGAGTGGGACGGCGTCGTGCGACGTGGCGCCAAGCTCCTGCACGCCTTTGCCGAAGCCACCGTTCCGCGCGTCACACTCGTGACCCGCAAGTCGTATGGCGGTGCGTACATCGCGATGAACGCCCGATGCCTAGGCGCGACAAAGGTATTCGCGTGGCCGACGGCCACCGTTGCCGTCATGGGCGCGGTCGCGGCCGTGCGTATCCTGCACCGTCGGCGCCTCGCTGAGGTCCCCGAAGAGGACCGCACACAGGTCGAGAACGAGTTGGCCGTCGAGCACGAGGCTCTCTCCGGAGGTCTTCCGCGGGCGGTGGAGATCGGCGTTGTCGACGAGATCATCGCGCCCACAGCCACCCGCAGCGCACTGGCTCTGGCGATCGCCGAAGCACCTCAGCGCCGCGGCAACCACGGCAACATCCCGCTGTAGGACCGACGACTCGAGCGCGGATGTGCGAGCGCCTCAGCCCACCCTGTGCAGCCAACGAACGGTGGCTTCGTCACCGGCATACCGGAACGCTTCGAGCTCGTTGTCCCATGCCCGGCCGAGCAGCAGATCGAGCTCCTGGTTGAGGACGGTTGGGTCGCCCTTGCTGACCGAGATGGCGGCCCTGAGGCGATCTTCGTTGACCACGGAGTCACCACTGGCTGAGGTCCAGGTGTGGTGGATCCCCAGGCTCGGCGTGTGCGACCATCGCGAGCCGTCGCTGCCGGCGCTCGGCTCCTCGGTCACCTCGTAACGAAGGTTGTCCCAGCCGCGCAGAGTGCTGGCGACCCGTCCACCGGTGCCGGCTTCGCCCACCCAGGACAGCTCGCTGCGCACCAAGGTCGGGCCTAGCGGTTGACGAGTCCACTCCAGTGCGACCCGCTGACCGAGCACCGACTCCAGTGCCCAGGTGATGTGAGGGCATAGCGCAGTCGGGGTCGAGTGAATGAACACCACCCCGCGCGTCATGACATGTGGCATTGAGACAGGCATCCGGGCCTCCTGTGTGCGAGGGACGTCTTCCCCAACGACCTCGGGCAACGGACCGGCTCTGTCATGCAGCGGCTGCCAAACGAATCGGCAGTCGCGACAATTGTGCCCCATTAGCCACAGGAGCACCAGACGCCGCGCGACTGACTGTTGGCAGCGGGAGCAGGGCACCAGGATCGGGCTGGCAGGATGGCGGTCATGCTCGTGCACCCGTGGGACGCCCCAAGCCATGACGACGAGTGGCGGGCGGTGCTGCGCGAGTTCGACTTCGGACAGCTCATCGCGCCAGGAGGACCGGACCGAGACTTGCCGATTGTCGTCCCTACGCACTTCATCTTCGACGGTGAGCACACCCTCGAGCTGCATCTCGCGCGACCGAACCCGGTATGGCGCGCGCTCACCGAGCGTCCGCGGGCGCTGTTCACAGTGGTGGCGGATTATGTGTACGTCCCGGCGGCGGTCAACGCCAACCCGGGCGACGATCCAGCGCTCGGGGTGCCGACCAGCTACTACGCCGCGGTTCAGGCCGAGGTAGATGTCGAGATCGTCGACGACCCAACCGCCAAGGCGGCGATCCTGACCAGAGCGTTGAGACACTTCGAGCCGGAGGACTCCCACCGCGTCACGCCGGGCGCCGAGATCGAGAGCGACCGGAGGTTGATGCCGGCCATCCGCGGACTGCGTCTCACCATCACCGGTGTCAACGCCAAGTTCAAGTACGGCGGCAACAAGACGGTGGAGCACCGCGCCGACATCGCGGCTGCCCTCCAGATCCGCAACGGCCCGATGGATGCGGCCGCCCGGCGCCGCCTGATGAGTCGGCCGGCCGCGCCGATGGGCATGTGAGGCCCTTGAATACCCCGCTGACCCTGGAGACCGCCTTCAAGACGCCGCGATAGGCTCACCAGTCGCATGGTGCGGTATGCCGTGCACGCACGGGGCAGTAGCTCAGCTGGTTAGAGCAACGGACTCATAATCCGTCGGTCGTCGGTTCAAGCCCGACCTGCCCCACTAGTGTTTCCGCAGGTCCGAGGCTTGCGGTCCGCCTCATGTCTCCCGGAATCGTCCCGCGGAAGAGGCTTGTGGCACTTTTGTGGCACATCACGAGCGGTGCGCCCTGAATTCGCCGGTCGCCGGTTCGAGGGGACCGTCCCTGTCAAAGTCTGCGCAGGTCAAACGCCCAATACCGGTCTCAGCCCGCCGGGAGCCGTCCCCAGAGCAAGGTCCCGTGGCACATTTGTGGCACAGCGTGAGTGGGATAGATGGTGGGGAGACAAGGCCATACCCGGACGCGGCGGCCAGCAGAGCGACGGCCAGGGCGGTAATGGCTGATTGGCCGGTCCGGCCGGCGGTGGCACCTTGGCTGCTGTCGAGGACGCAGTTGCCGTAGCCGTTGGCAGCAGCATCGGTGACGAGCACCACGCAGCCGAGTGCCAGACTTCGCGGCGCTCCTCGACCAATGAGTACCTTCAGATCCGAGTGGGGGGCCGGTTGGCTTCCCACGAGGGTGCTCCTTGATCAGCTCAAACCGAGTGCTAGCATTGATAGCAACTTGGAGATGGGGACTATGGCTGCTGTGACTGTCCGCAATCTGGACGATCAGGTGAAGGAGCGACTGCGCATGCGCGCCGCTGTCCATGGCAGATCGATGGAATCGGAGATCCGTGCCATTCTCGCCGATGCAGTCAGTGGGCCCGGTGACACAGATGGACTCTTCGCCACCATGTTGGATCGCTTCGCCAGCATCGGCGGAGTTGAGCTGGATCTTCCCGAACGGTCCACGCCTGTTCGTGCAGCAGATCTGTCTGCATGATCATCGTCGACACCAACGTCGTGTCAGAACTGATGAAGCCATCGCCCTCTGAGCCCGTGACCGAGTGGGTGCGGGCCCGAACCGGAAAAGAGTTGTTCACAACCTCGATAACGCTCGCCGAGATCCTCTACGGCATCGCCCGGCTGCCCGATGGGCGCCGCAAGGAACTCCTGCGCACGACCGCGACAGAGGTGTTCGCCACCTTCGAGGATCAGGTGCTCCCCTTCGACTCCAGTGCGGCCACGCACTATGCAGATGTCGTCGGGGGCCGTGACCAAATCGGACTGCCGATCGACGGGTTCGATGCGCAGATCGCCTCCATCTGCCGCGCCCATGGCGCAGCTCTGGCCACGCGAAACCTGAAGGACTTTCGGCACACGGACGTCAACCTGATCGACCCGTGGCAACGCCCGTAGTACTCGAAGGTCCCGTCCCGGGAGCGGATCCTCAACCGATACCTGAAGGCCGATCTCTCCTGCTCGCCGATTAACGGCAGGCATCAACGCGGCAGCCGCCGTCAGATGGCAACGTGCCCTCGACCGGCTCGCCTTGGATCCTGTGGCGGGCGGCGGCCCGCGGTAACTCAGCCGAAGAGGGCCTTGGCCAGCGCGGTGAACCCGACGACCGGATCGTCTCCGACAGCGGTGAGCAGCTGGACAGCGACGTGGTCAGCGCCGGCATCCAGATGCTCGGTGAGACCTGCAGCAACGGTGCCGGCATCACCGTGATCGACCAGTGCGTCAATCAGGCGGTCGCTTCCGCCGTCGGCTAGATCGGCGTCGGTGTAACCCAGTGAGCGCAGGTTGCTCGTGTAGTTGACCAGACCCAGGTACGGCTTCGCGACGACCGGGCGCCCGATCGACCGAGCGCGAGCCGGGTCGGTATCCAAGACCACCTTCTGCTCGGGGGCCAGGAGAACCCCAGAACCCAGAATCGCCCGGGCCTTGCGGGTGTGCCCAGGGGTGGTCAGGTACGGGTGGGCGCCGGCGGCACGTTCGGCCGACAGCTTCAGCATCTTGGGCCCAAGGGCGGCCAACACTCGATGCCCGATCGGGACCTGCGCTGCGTCGAGCTCGTCGAGGTAGCCCACCAACGCCTCATACGGTTTGGCGTAGCGAGCCCCGATCGCCTCGGGGTGACCGACGCCGATGCCGAGCAGGAAGCGGCCTGGATGCCGCGCTTCGATGCGGTGGTAGGACGCCGCTACCGGTTCAGCCGCATCTTTCCAGATGTTGACTATCCCGGTTGCCACCGTGAGCGTGGTGGTCGCGTCCAGAAGTTGTTCGGCGAGGCGAAGGTCGCCGCTGGGTGATCCGCCGATCCAGATGGCACCGTAGCCCAGTCGCTCCAGAGTTACTGCCAGTTCGGGCGACAGCTGAGCCGCCGAACGCCAGACGCCGATCTTGCCGAGTTCGTCAAACATGTCCCTAGCTCCGTCCGAGCGGGTCCTTGGGCCGCCTATGACCCCCAACCCGCGAGCAGAACCTGGTTATTCCCGCGTGAGACAGCTGGCACCATCCACCGCCGGGGTGACCGCCCGCACGCGGATCCCCAACTGCAACGCAAACGCACCCTGTATGCGGCCATGTGCTCCGGTCTCGTTCTTGAGATCCGCGGGTTGCTCGGCTCGCGATGCGGGCCTCGATGCCGGTCACATGTCGACGGGAAGGTCAGCCGCCCTGTTCCCCGCGTCGGCTCGGTAGCCAAGGCGGCCGGAAAGGGGTCTGGCATGCAGCGGAACAGTGGTTGGCGGTAAGCACCGGCTCGCCGTGCCAGGTCGGCCGCCGCGACCTCGACGGCGCGAGGCGCTACGGCTGGTCGGGTGTGGCAGCGGCGAGGTGGCGGTAGACGCTGGCACGAGAGATCCCCAGGGCCTTGGCGATCTGGGTAGGGCTCTGGCCGGCGGCCCGCCGTGCCTTCGCGGCAGCAAGCTTGTCGCCATCCATCACGCTGGGGCGCCCGCCGACCCGTCCCTGGCGGCGCGCAGCGGCCAGGCCGGCCATGGTCCGCTCGTGGATCATGTCTCGCTCCAGCTCGGCGAAAGCGGCCATCATCGTGAAGAAGAACTTCCCCTCCCCAGTGGGCGTGTACGCCCCGGCGAGGGTCCCGGTGAGGATCCGCAGGCCGATGCCGCGCGAGTGGAGGTCGTCCGCGATGGTCAGGAGGTCCTTGACGGAGCGGCCGAGCCGGTCCAGCTTCCACACGACCAGGTTGTCCCCGGCGTCTGGGCGCAGGTGGTCCAGCGCCGCGGCCAGGCCGGGACGCTCGGTCGCGCGGGTGGAGACCTTCTCCTCAAAGATCCGTCCGCACCCCACCGCAACGAGCGCGTCTCGCTGCAACTGGGTGTCCTGGGAGTCGGTGGAGACACGGACCAGTCCGACAAGGTGATGATCGACCGGAGCAACCACATCCATGCTCCGAATCGTCTCACAAACAGTATCAGAAGGCGGGAGTGCCCAATGGCGCAGAACGAAGTCGTTTCCCAGTTCCGCGGCAACTACGAGGCGACCAGACTGTCGATCTAACGGATCAACGAACTCGTCGCGCTGGTAGCAGCAGTCACGACGCGTCCAGGTCCCGCGCGAGCATCGTCGTGAGCACGTCGAGCACCTCCTCGGCAGCCTCGCCCTCGGCGGCGAGAATCACTGAGGTGCCGTGAACTACACCCAGCGTCATCAACATCAGCATGCTGGAAGCGTCGACCGGGTCCCTTCCCTCAACGACAGCCGTGACTGCAACTCCGGCCGCTCCAGCGGCCTGAGAGACGAGCGCGGCGGGTCGAGCGTGGAGTCCGCTCGGTGTTCCGAAAATGACAGTCCGTTGTTCCATCTCTTCTCTCTTCTACGCTATCGAAACTAGTTGCGACAACAACATGCTCCCGACAGTGACCACCGAATGGCCGTCGCCTCCCGCCGTCGCGAGGAAAGATGGAGCCGGGACGCCCGACCTGGCCGAACCCCGCATCGGATGGCCTGCCACTTCCGGAAGGCATCCGGAACACCACTGAGCAACCGTGCCGGGCGCAAGATTGCCGCGCGACGCAAATCATTGCTCCTCAGAGGCTCATGCCGTTGGTGGCTATGACGCGCTGGTACCAACCGAAGCTGGCCTTTCGGGACCGTCGGCCAGAGCCTTTGCCGAAGTCATCTTGATCGACATGGATGAAGCCATAGCGTTTCTTCATCTCAGAGGTGCCAGAGCTGATGATGTCGATCGGGGACCATGGGTAAAACCCGATAACCCTCACTCCATCCGCTATGGCCTCACGAACCTGCTCGACGTGGCGTCGGAGGTATTCGATCCGATAGTCGTCCTGGATGCTGCCGTCCGCGCGCACCTCGTCAACCGCACCTAGCCCGTTCTCGGCGATCATGAGCGGCACCTGGTAGCGATCCCAGTACTTGTTGAGGGCAGTTCGCAGCCCAACAGGATCGATCTGCCAACCCCACGGAGTGGCCTGCAGCAGGTCGTTGCGGTATTCCTCCTTGCTGGCGGTCCATTGTGCCGCGTCAAGAAGGACGGTGCCTGCGGACACCACCTCGCTGGTGTAGTAGCTGAACGCCAGGAAGTCGATGGCGTTCTCACGCAACACCTCGGCGTCGCCGGCCATCCACGGCAACGCGACGGCATGCTCGTCCAGGTAGCGCTCTACATAGCCCGGGTATGCGCCACGGACCATCACGTCCGCCATGAATGTCGAATGCTGGAAGTTCTGGTAGGCGGCGAAATTGTCGTCGGGAGACGTGGTCCGCGGGTAAAGCGCGATGTCCAGCAGCATGGACCCGATCTTCGCGCGCGGGCAGAGTTCGCGTGCGAGCCGAACAGCGACCGCGTTGCCGACGAGTTGATGGTGAATCCCAGCCCACGTTGCCGCACGCACGTCCGCAACATCTTCGGTGAGTATGCCGAGCGCGCCGTAGGGCTCGTAGAAGACCGTATTCATCTGATTGAACGTGATCCAGTACGCCACTTTCTCGGCGTAGCGTGCGAGCACCACGCGACAGTAGCGCTCCCAGAACTCAAGCACCTGCCGATTGGCCCACCCACCGTACTCCGTCACGAGCCTGACGGGCATCTCATAGTGGGACAGCGTCACAACTGGGGCCATTCCTCGACTTAGGAGCTCGTCGAAGAGCGCGTCGTAGAAGGCCAGGCCCGCCTCGTTCGGCTCTTCCTCGTCTCCTCGCGGAAAGACTCGACTCCACGAGATGGAGGTCCGAAAGGAATTCAATCCGAGCTCTGAGAAGAGAGCAATGTCCGAGCGGAACGTGTGGTAAAAGTCAATTCCCCAGCGCTTCGGATGCACTCCGTCGGACTTCAGAGCCGTCTCGATCTGGGTGCGTGACCGGATCACCTCAACGGCGCGCTGGCGGGCGTCGGGCAGGAAGTGGGCGACATCCGCGATCGATGGACCACGCCCGTCGGCGTCCCACGCGCCCTCGAGTTGATTGGCGGCGACACCGCCGCCCCAGAGGAAGCCGTCGGGAAATGCGCTCACCGTTGCGCCTCCATCGCTGCCAGCCGCTCGTTGACGTTGTTCATCAGGCCGACGATCCGGGTGGCCATCCCGTGCTCGCTCATCACCGTCATGAGAGTGTCCTGCGCATGAGTGAACAGCACCGAGTACGGCGGCCCGTCGCCCGCGGCCTCACCCTGGACGATCTCCGTCTGGGCACGGTGCGCCTCGGCAAGCTTGGCTCTCGCCTCAGCCAGGCAATGCTGTGCCACGGGCAGATTCGCCTCTCCGATCGCGTCGAGGGCGGAGCGAATGTAGTTCCGCGCATCACCGCTCGGGAGAATGATGTTCATGGCCGTGCGAGCCAATTCCTCGGTAATCATCAGGCAGCGCTCCTGTGCTAACTAGTTCGTCTTTCGGTCGGTGAGATTCATCGCGCGCGAGCCTTGGGCGAAACGGGCGAAACAGCGGTGACGCCACCCTGTTCTGCCGCGAGGTCCTCCTGCTCGACCCTGACCTCCTGCGCATCGTAGACGCGGAAGAACGGGAACCAGATGGCGAATGACACCGCCATCAATACGAGGGCCAGTCCGACGCCCGCCAGCCCGCTCACGAGGTAGGTCGAGATCGGGAACGGCATGTACCACAGGCTGAAGACCCGTGACGGGATTTGCGCCAAGCCCGTACGCAATGCTATGTACGTGAGGCTCGAGAGCACGATCGAGTTGAGCCAGAATGGCACCATGAGGATCGGGTTGAAGGCAATCGGTGCGCCGAAGACGATCGGCTCGTTGATGTTGAAGAGCGAAGGCACCGCACCCGCCCGACCAATGGCCTTGAGCCGGGTGGACCGGGCCATGAACGACATCATCACTACCAGCATGAGCGTGGCACCGATACCGCCAAAGGCAATGAATCCGGAGAATACGACCTCGTAGGTGTTGATGTTGACCGCTTGTCTTCCGGCCGCGACGAGCTGGGAGTTCTGCTGGATGCCGGCGAGCCAGATGGGATAGAAGACCGGGGCCAGCGCCCAGCTCGAGATGCCGAAAGAGTAGAAGAAGGCGGAGATGAAGCATACAAGGACGAATCCAATGAAGGACTGCCCGCCAGTGAGCAGTGGCGAGAAGACCGCCACAATTGCGGCGAACGAATCGAACTCGAGCACGAAGGTGAGCAGCCAACCGGTGGCAATGACGATGAGAATCGGTAGAAGTGATTGAAACCATGTCGTGACAAAACCCGGAAGAGTCGTGTTGTTCTTGAAGATGTCCCACCGGGCGAACGCGTTCATCACGGCACCGACGAAGAGACCACCAGTGATGGCGACCAGCATTCCCTGCGCACCGAACCGGGCAAAGGTGAAACTGACAGCCCCGTTGTCGAGGGTTGCCGGTTTCAGCAGCATGATGTACAGCGCAACGCTCGCCAACGCGGCGATCTGACTGAACTCAGGGTGACGCTTCTTCTCAAGTATGAAATAGGGGATGAGGACCGCCATGAAGAGCGAGATCATCCCGAAGGTGAAGTCGGAGAGCTTCCAGATCGTCGGCACTGCGTCGGAGAGCCCCGGGATGATCGCTAGCAGCGTAACGAAGCTGCCAACGAGAATGAAGGGCACCACGCGCAGGATGGACTCCTGGATCGCGGACACCCAGGCATTGCGGGTCAGTGCGTTCATTCGAGGAGCGAAGCGCGTGGACACCCAGTCGACAACGAGTTTCATCTCAGATCACCTTCGCCTGAGTCGCGAAGGCAAGGTCAAGCGCCTTCTCACCATCAAGCATTCCGTAGATCTTGGAGGGCAATATGGAGGTGACGACCCCTGCGGTCAGGCACTGCTCGTTGATCTCGTCGAACTTGTAGCTCAAGTGGGGGCCGACAAGGACGACGTCAGTGCTCGACAGCAGCGTCTCGAGCTCCGTCTCGCTGCGAGCGGTGATGGCGACATCGACGGATCGCTTCTTGGCCGCCTGGCGCATGCGCTGCGCCAGGAAGCTGCTTGAGGCCCCCGCGCCGCAGATGATGAGGATACGAGTCACGAAATGCTCCTTGTTCGTACGCCCCCGTCGCGAGGGCCCGGCTTCTGGGACAGCACCATCACACCGTCGCGAGCCCCCGAGTCTCCAGCAAGTCCTCTTCCGCGCCCCGGAAGAGGCGGTGACTGACGAGCCGCCACGCCAGTGCTTGACTTCTCACCATGGGACGGAGCAGCCTCGCCTCGGCGCACGGCGAGGCAGGCAGGATCGAACGCCAACGCCGGCTTCTGCAGATCCTCACCCGAGCAGAGGACTGGGTCAGCGCCCGGGACATCGCAACACGTCTCGCAGTGAGCGACCGTTCCGTTCGCACCTACATTCGGACTGTCAACTCGGAGGCGGTGACGGGGAAGGACGTCATCGAGTCCTCAGCGCTGGGGTACCGGCTCGCGGTCGGCGCGGCCCCGGATCCAGGTAGTACCGGGCGGACGAGCGTTGACGCGCGTCGGGACACGATTCTCTTTCGACTGCTCGAACGAACCGAGGGCTGGGACCTCTACGACCTGGCGCAAGACCTGTATGTCAGCGAATCCACGGTGGAGTCGGACCTCGTCGAGCTGAAGGACCGAGCGGACCAGTGCGGACTCGTGCTTCGGCGCGCGCATGACGTGATCAGCCTCACCGGCACAGAGTCCGCACGTCGTCGTGCCATTCGAGCTGTGATTCGCCATGATTCGCAGCGGCGCATGGACGTCCTACCCCTGATCCAGCAGCGCTTCCCCGAGTTCGGTTTCGAGGACTTCGTCACGGAGCTCACGCAGTACTTCGGCGACCTGGGCTACGGAATCAACGACTACGGTCTCGACGCCACGCTGCTGCACATCGCGGTGACAGTCAGCCGGTCCACCGGTCCCGAGCGACGGGCCCCGGCCGCGCCAATGCGCGGCAGGACGGCTGAAGGCGAGACCCCCTACGACGATCCCCTGGTCGGCCCCGTCGGAGAGATGATCCACGCCCATTTCAGTGTCCGCCTCGCCGAGACAGACCTGAGAACCCTGTCTGAGCAGATCAGCGCACGCGTGCTCACGGAACCCTCCGGCTCCGAGCCCGACGACGACGCGAGCGGGAACGACCTGACCAACCGGATCGTGGATCTGCTGGGACAGGAGTACGGGATCCAGCTGTACGACAAGCGCCTTGTGAAACGCTTTGGCGTACACCTCGGCAATCTGGTCCGAAGAGGTCGAGAGGGCACGTTCAATCCCAATCCCTTGACATCGTCCATCAAGCACACGTCACCTCTCATCTACGAGCTGGCGGTCTTCGTGGCGCAGGAACTCGGTCGTCAGTGTCAGCTCGTCGTCCCAGAGGACGAGATCGCCTTCATCGCCTTTCACATCGGCGGGACAATCCACTCGCAGGCGCAGCAGGACGACCTGGTACGCACGCTCGTCGTCACCCGCAACTACCACGACATGCATCAGGACCTGGCCACCGCGCTGGCGCAGGCTCTGCCCACGGAGATTCGGGTCTCCGCGGCCACCACGGGAAGCAACCTTGCGCGCAGCCTCAGCGGCACCGAGCTCGTGGTCAGCACCGAGGATCTCCAGCTTGAGATCCCCACCGTGCGAGTCTCCCCTTGGCCGACACGGCGTGACGTCGAAGTCGTGCGCCAGGCCGCGGCCAAAGCTCGCCACCAGCGACAGCAACCCGGTCCACACAGTACCGTCCTGAGCTTCTTCGAGCCACAACTTTTCTTCCGAAACCCGCCTCGTGCGGCACGAAGCGACGCACACTCGGCGATCCGCTATCTCGGTGCGGCCATGGTCAAGGCAGGAGTCTTCGCCCAAGACGAGATTCTTCGGGCGATAGAACGCGAGGACCTGTCTTCCACGGCATTCATCGACGGCCTAGCGGTCCCCCACCCGATCGGCATGCGCGCCAACCGATCAGCCCTCGCCGTGATGGTGCTCGACGAGCCCATCAACTGGAGTGGCCGGTTCGTGAACGTCGTCGTCATGCTCGCACTGTCCCCGGTGGACCGCAGCTCGTTCCGCGTCGCCTTCGAGAGCATCATCGAAGTACTCGACAGTCCCAGATCCCTGGCACGTCTTGTAGCTGGCTCGCACACCTTTGAAGAGTTCGTGGCCACCTTCGCGCAGTTGTTCGCCCGGTGATGCCCGAGGCCGCCCAAGCTTCACGAAGTGCAGGTCGCGCTCCTGCTCCTTGCCGACCATCCAGCTTCGGTGACTCGCGGACCTACGCCGTAGCGTGGTCGGGTCGAAGATGAGACCAGTGATCTCCACAGCCATGATGTCGCGATCGATGCCCTGTAACGGCGGCACCGTCTCCGTGATCGGTGTGTACGGCGGCTTCGTAGACAAATCCCCGATAGGCGCCGGGCGAGATCGACCCGAACTTCGTAATCACCCACCGGATGTCGCTGGACGACGCCGCACCGACCGCTGGGCCAACGTTCCGCTGCCCCTCTCGCTCGTTGATCCGCTGACCAAGACGGGGCCACTCGCCCGGCTCGGCCATACGATGGTTTACGACTCGGTCAACGAGCGCATCGTCATGCTCGGTACCACAGTGCTGACCACGGCGGAGACCGGATACACCGAGCCTCAAGGTGACGACGTGTGGGCCTACGACGTGGCATCGAACACCTGGACCGAACTGGTGCCTTCACGCCAGTAGAGGGTGTCAGGACAGCTTGACCTGGACCCCCTGCGAGAACGGGGAGTCGTGAAGCTCGATGTTGACGACCTTTGTCCCGGGTGCCACGTCGAACAGCACGAGGACGTCTTTCACCGTCTCGCCGGGGTCGATCCGCCGCACGAACTTGAGGGCCCCAGTGGTCGACAGGATCGCCGGACTTGGCTCGAACTCCCGACCCTCCTCGTTGTGCAGGAGCTGACACGAGCAGTCAGGGGACTGTGCCTCGTTGTCGATGTTGGTGACGTTGACCCGGACGATCACGAACTCGCCATGCGCAGTCAACGTTTCGTCCATCTTCCCCACGAGCGTCTTGCCGGGGCGCTCCACGCCGGTCACGACGAACTCAAACCTGCCGTCGCGGACCTTCGTGCCGATCCCGGCGGCCGATGTCTCGGCCTGGCGAGCGCTCTCCACTTTCGACTGCGAGCCGCCCGTTACGGAGCCGAAGGTCGCCACGCCGCCTCTGAGGTTGACGGCGGCGGTGAACACGATCAGAAGGATGAGGCTCAGCGGCATAACGACGTGCTTCTTCTTGAACCAGGGACGGATTGCCTTGCCATGTGCACTCTCCGAACCGGCCTGTGCCGCGGCGCGATTCGGTGCCGTGTTCTCGGGGGCTGGTGCGCGCTGGTGATCTTGCACTTCTACTCCGTCCACAACCCGCTTGCCCGGCGGACGCCGGTGTCCCCGCCAACAACATGTCTACGCTCGTTTGCAGGGCTGAGCGAACGTTCCTTGGGCGTGAGGTCCATCACACAACAAACGGACGTTCCAAGGACCGATCAGTGTGCATCCCAGAACGGCGACAAACTCACCCAAACGGCTGCGCCACGGCGATCGGTGACGCAAACTTGCCAAGGCCGGAACCCACAAGGTACCGGGCCTTGTTAGTGGTACGGCGTCGCTGCCTCCCGTGAACCTGGGGGGCACCGTGACGGTCATGAAACTCAGCTAGCGTGCAACAACCTTGGAGCTCTCGATGACCGTTCGACCACGCCTGCTGACCACAATCGCCGCCACCATCGCCTTGGCCCTCGCCGCCACAGCCAGCTCACTTGCCGTCGCGGCGCCGGCCAGCGCATCCCGGGCGCATGCACCTGGTGTCGCCGCGTACGGCAACGACATCTCCTGGCCCCAGTGCCCAAGTAGCCAGGGCGGCTATGACTTGCCGGGTCCACATCCCGGCGCGTCGTTCGCCGTGCTGGGTCTGACCGACGGCGGCTCGTTCCGTGCCAACCCGTGTATCGGCCGCGAGGTCCGCGCAGTCAAGGCCCGCCACCTGTGGGTTGGCGCCTACGCCATCTCGACCTATCCGACCAGCGCAGAGCGGGCCCGCTACGGCGGCACCGGAACAATGACCGAGCGGCTACGTCGCGCCGGAGCCGCACAGGCTGAGTTCAACCTCGCCACGATGGCCCGGGCCGGTCTGCAGTCGCCGATGGTCTGGATCGATGTCGAGCCCAGGACGCGGTCGCCGTGGTCGGCCAGCACCGCCAGCAACAACGCGGTCATCGACGGCGTCATCGCACGCTACAAGGCGGCCGGGGTACGGGCC
>DATCNE010000231.1:0-3539 GCA_036565395.1 Dermatophilaceae bacterium | reverse complement strand
GTGCAAGCCCTTGCCCGACCGGGGCGGCCCGAGCAGGACCATCGAGTCCTCGACACTGCAGTAGCAGTCGATCCGGCCGACTCGGCCGAGCCAGTGACCGACGTCCAGCTCGCGCGGGTTGTTCAGAGATGGGCGCAGGCTGGATGCCCTGCGCAGCAAGGCTTTTGGGCCGGCGACGTGATCGACGTCGCGGTGGCTGGCCAGACCTCGTAGTTGCCGCGGGTCAGCCTTCGCTGAGCTGGCACTGCGTCGACCGTTTCTGGCGACGACCAGGGCCAGGCCGACGAGCGCCACCGCGATGATGACGGTGATGCCCCAGTAGAGCGCCGCCGGACCCATCGGCCGACCCCAACTGATCGACGGATCTATTGGGTTGGTCAGCGCGATGATGGGAGTGAGGAGGCCGCCCTTCGGAGTGCCGTGACCACTGAGCAGAGAAGACAACCAAGCGCCCGCCCAGAGGCATCCCAGCACCGCACCCGCAGTCGTGACCGCCACAGCCAGAGCCCTGTCGCTCAGGTTGGCGCTGGTGCGGCTGCTCGAGGTCACGCGGCACCGCCGATACTGCGTGCTTCCAGCTGCCGGAGTTCCGGTGCGGGAGTCTCTGTCCGAGTCGTGTCGCGTCGCGCCTGCAGCGCTACCTCGACGCCGGGTGCACGACCTCCGGTCCCATGGGTTGCCGTGCTGGCATTGATGATGGACTGCGCAGCAGATGCGACGCGAGAAGCGGTCGCTCGCACTGCCTTGGCGCCGTCCTGGCCGGCCCAGCCGGTCACATACGGGAAGGTGTAGTCGTCCGTGGCCACCCCGTGGGCATCGGCCACGATGAAGGCGACCGACTCGGCCTCGACCTCCTTCAGACCGCGCGTGGGGTGGACCTTTCCCGTAAGCGTGGCGGGATCGTGGAGCACGACATGCCCCAGTTCGTGGATCAGCGACTTTGTCCTGGCCGCTTCGTGCATGTCAGAGCGAATCTCCACCAGGCGCGAGTCCCAGGTGGTGCGGCCATTGGCCCCGCCAATGGCGTCGGCTGACGGGACTAGCCGCACGGCATACCCGCGGTCGGTGATCTGACCGATGATGTTGTCCCACAGCCCATCTGGCGCTTTGCCGTCGAGAACTTTCGGCATAGGGGGTTCAGGGAGAGGCACGCCCGTCGTTTGCTCAGCGGCGAATACGTGCTCGATTCGGAATCCCTTGAGGACTCGTCGGGTTTCGAGCGACTCGTCGGCGGATGGAGCTTCGTCGGCGCCAAGCGCTCGGCTGTGCCCACCGGCGTCGGTCGCAACGCGAGCTGCCCGGCGATTGGGTGCCAGGATCTGGTAGCCGTGCTGCCCCTTGGACACCGACCGGTCAAGAGCCTTCCAGGTGTTGAAGCCCGCAACGTATGAGGGCCAGGGAGTGTCCACCAGGCCCTGCTCGAACGCGGCGGCGTGCTGGCTGACGATGAGCCAGACGTTGTTTGCCGAGTACCTGTGGAGGCTGGACTGCAGTTTAAGGTAGTTGCGCCATTCCGAGCCCGACTGAATAGCGGCCACGGCGGCTTCGATCCTGCCCTGTGCCAGCGCTACCCGGTCGTAGGCCTCCCCCTGGAGCAGCTTGATCTTCGCCATGTCCTAGGTACCGGAAATCGGGGGCACCATCGGAGGCGACATAGCGCTCGGCCCGGGCGCCACCGGGTCAGCTTGCGCGTGGATCCTGCTCGTTGTCCGCCCGCAGTAGCGGCGCCGCAATGTGGGCCCGGCGGGCTGACTGGGTTACTTCTTGCCGAACAGCCCGAGGAACGACGGGAACCGACCCTTCGCGGTGTTGCGGACCAAGCGCATCGTGGGGGAGTAGTAGCCCACGCGTTGCTTGGCTCGCTGCTTCACTCGACTCGGCTTCGTCCATGCCTGGACCTGGCTGATCCCGAGCTCTCGCTTCGCCTGACGCTTAACCCGGGTGTCGCCAGCTAACTTACGCAGCGAAGGCCGCCGGCAGCGGAGCACTTTCACACCACCGATGAGATCTGCGTCTTGTGAGTCAGCTCAGTCGGCGCATCGGTCGTGTCACTGACCATCATGTTGTCGCTCAGTGATGCTCGCCACACTGCCACCGAGGGGCACGTCTTGGGGATGGTGTTCCGCCGCATAATTGATGGACAACGTTCGAGTTTTGTCTCAGTTTGAAAGACCGGAGAATAGATGCGTTCGACGAGTGAAGAGCCCACGTCCCGACTTTTCGCGCACGGGCAACACGAGGCGGACTTCGTGGGACTCCTGGAGGCGGTGCCCGATGCCTTGGTGGGGGTGGACCGGGCAGGCGTGATCCGGTATATCAATCGCCGGGCGCTTTCGCTTTTCGGCTATGAAGGTGACGAGTTGGTCGGCCAGCCCGTCGAGACTCTGGTGCCGGACTCTGTCCGGCCAGACCACCCGACGCGCCGGGAAGCCTACTTCGCAGGCCCGAGAACGCGACGCGTAGAACCCGATCAACGGGGGACGAGTGAACGGAAACCTGCTGTGTCACCACGGTGTCTCCGCGGACGGCGACGGGATGGCGCCGAGTTCCCCCTGAACCTCAGTTTGTTCCAGTTCGACACCGGGGACGGCCTGCTGGCCATCGCGGCGGTGCACGACCTGACCGACCGCGAGAAGGCAAACGACAAGCGAGACCGGATGAGCCGACTGGCGGCGATGGTCGAGTTCAGCAGCGATGCCAACATCAGCATCGGGCCCGACGGCATCATCACCAGCTGGAACCCGGCCGCCGAGAGGATGTACGGCCACTCGAGCGAGGAGATGATCGGCAAGCCCGGCTGGTTCATGGCTCCCGACTGGCCACCTCCTACAACTTGACCGGCCCGAGGCAACGCCCCCAACCGGCGGCGGCCGAGGCCGCTACCTCCACCCCACCCCTCCTCCAGGGGCCCGCGACAGGATCGGCTCACGGTGAGCGCCGCCAGTTGGACGAGGCTTTGGACGAGCCCATCGGCAACCACAACGGGATGGCTCGCCGCGCCGCGCGGCTCGGTGGAGAACGCGGACTGAGCGCGCAGCGGCTCGGGCATCGGATTGCCGTATGCCCGGTCGGGTGGACGATCAGGAGATGACAGAGAACCACAACTGGATCGTGGTCACCAGGCGCAGCGCATCACCGGCACGGGACGGGTCTTCACCATGACAGGCGACCACATGGGCGGTGACCACCAGACGGACAAGGCAATCCTGGAGAAGGTGACTTTCCCCCCTGGTACCACGCGATGGTCTCGAGGACTCCCTGAGCAGGTTGGCCGCCGCCCCCGCGTCCTGATCATGCGATGGTGTTTGACGTGAGGACGTATGCCGCACACGCAGGCGCTCGTCGGCGGTCTGGTCGCAGTCGGGTTGTCCGCGCATTCCCTTGGGGCGCTTGCGGGTCGGTCAGGATGCTGACCGGTCTGGTCATTTCGCCAGGCCGGCCACGAGGTTGATGGACGCTGAGATGATGACCACATCCAGCGGATACGACAGCCAAGCGTGGCGCAATGCCATGCGTCGGATCTGCTTGGATTCGATGTT
>DATCNE010000230.1:0-17155 GCA_036565395.1 Dermatophilaceae bacterium | reverse complement strand
CCGTCCGCGATCAGGCCGGCGACTGCCTCACTGCCCAGGGGACGCAGGACGTCGATCGGCAGCCCATCCACCAGACGCACCCCGAGCAGCACTCGTTCGTCGTAACGCTGGTCGTCCGTGAGCAGCTCCCGACCAGCCGCCGGCGACAGCCCCGCGTTGAGCCGAGTGGCAAAAGCGTTGGGGTGCTTGACGTTCCACCACCGAACGCCGCCAACGTGGCTGTGTGCCCCCGGTCCCACGCCCCACCAGTCACCATCGAGCCAGTAGCCTTCGTTGTGGCAACAGCGGTCGGCCTCGGTGCGTGCCCAGTTGCTGACTTCGTACCACCCGAAGCCGGCGGCTCCGAGGATCTGGTCGGCCAGCTCGTACTTGGTGGCCTCGTCATCATCCTGCGGTGCCGGCACCTGGCCCCGCCGAACCTGGGCCCCCAGCTTCGTGCCTTCCTCGACGACCAGGGCGTAGGCAGAGATGTGGTCAGCCCCCAGGTGGATGGCGGCGTCCAGGCTCGTGCGCCAGTCCGGCAGCGACTCCCCCGGCGTGCCATAGATCAGGTCGACGCTGACCTTCAGCCCGGCGGCTCTCGCGGCCTCGACCGCCTTGGCCACGTTGTCCGGGTCGTGGGTGCGTTCCAGCGTCGCCAGCACGCGCGGCACGGCCGACTGCATGCCGAAGCTGATCCGGTTGAACCCGCCAGCGGCTAACGCCCGCAACGACGCCGGAGTGACCGAGTCCGGGTTGGCCTCGGTGGTCACCTCAGCGCCGTCGGCCAGACCAAACCGCGTTCGTATGCCGTCCAGCACCCTGACCATGTCGGCCGCCGCCAGAACGGTTGGGGTGCCTCCGCCGAAGAATACGGTTGCCACCGGCGGAGCGGCTGGGCCCAGCACCCGGGCGGCCAGCTCGAGCTCACGCAAGGCGACGTCGGCGTACGTCCCGACGCTGGCGCCGTCAACGCCAAGCTCGGTCAGCGTGTAGGTGTTGAAGTCGCAGTAGCCACAACGCACCGTGCAGAACGGGACGTGGACGTAAACGCCGAAAGGAGTCGTCCCGAGGGTCTTCAGCGCGTTGGCCGGAAGCTCTCCTGACGGCGGGGCAGGTTCACCCTCGGGCAAGGCACTCGGCATACATCCATCCTCGCAGGGATCCGAGCGCACGGGACCACGGGCGAGGTCAGCCGGAGTGGGTCAGCACGCCGTAGTGTTCGCGACTTCGCAGGGCCCACGCCGAAGCCGGCACCATCAGGGCACTGGCAAGGGCGATCACACCACCCAGGACGAACCAGCCGGGTCGGCCCCATTCGATGCACAGCAGGGTGATGAGCGTCGGGGCGACAATGTTCGACAACGAGAAACCCATGCCGGCAAAGCCTTGGTACTGCCCCTGCCGCTCTCGCGGGGCCAAGCCCATCTGCACTCCCCATTGCCCTCCGGAGCCAAGCATCTCGCCGACCACGTGCACGAGCGTCCCGGCGCACAAAAGCGCGATCGCCAGCCAGGCCGGCTGACCGCTGGCGAGGGCGATGAGGGCGAATCCCCCGGCGATCCAGAACCCTGACCGCGCCATGGCCCGCGAGGACGGTCCGACCAGGTCGATGCCGCGGGTCAGGCGAACCTGGAACAGGGCCACGCAAACGGTGTTGATCATCAGGGTGATCGCCACCAGGGACCTGGGCGCCGAGGTGTACTGCGAGATCCACAACGGCATGGCCAGCTCCATGACGACGAAGTGCATGGACGCGACTCCGCTGAGAAGGCTGATCACGACGAACGGCAGATCGTGCAGCACCGCCATCCGCGGCTCACCCACCTCACGAGGCGGCGACGGCGCGATGTGCGGAAGGCGGCCGAGCCAGATCGACGTCACGATACAGGTGGCCGCGTCAAGGGCAAACACCCCAAGGAAGGCCCAGCTCTGGTCCACCCACAGTGCCACCCCACCGAACAGCGCGCCGAACGAGATGCCGACATTGGTTATCGCCCGCAAGTAGGCCTTGAACTGGACCCCCTGCCCGCCCTCGGCCACGCGGGCGATGTAACCGTTCCGAACGGCTCCCGCGCCTCGGTCGAAGACCGCGATGATGGCCATCACGGCCACGAGTGCCCACACCGAGCGCGCGAACAACAGACCCAGGATGGCGATGCCGGCGCCAAAGGTGAACGCCTGCAACACTTTACGAGGACCCCGGAGATCTGCCAGGTGCCCAGCGGGGACCTGGACCAGCAGCCCGACGAGGGCGCCAGCCGACAGTGCCAGCCCCACCTGGGTCGGCCGCAGTCCGACGACGCGGGTGAAGTAGAGCGCGAACGTCGTCACCAGCGCACCATTGCCGAACGTGTTGACCAGGGTCGCCACGGCCATGATCCGCAGGTTCGGGTCCACGGGGATCCCCTTGACCGTGAGGTTGGCCGCCATCGGCCGCGGGCCGTCAAGTCGTTCGTCAGACTTGCTTGGCGTCACGCCGGGTTCCCCTCGCAGAACTTCTCGACGTCAAGATAGTTGGGCCAGATCGCGACAGTCAAAACAGCTGAAGATCCGATCCCCACCGGCGTGTCGGGCCCGACACGCCGGTGGCGCGAAGTTCTTTGTGCCCCACCACTTGCGGACCGTCACGACACCGGCGTAGAACTCTCACTACGCCCCCGGAAACGGGAGCGGGATCGGATGGAGATCGAGGTTCTTGACCAGCGGGCTTGCCTGCTGGAACCGCCAGGTGAAGCCGGCGGAGAGAGCCAGCGGACCACCGTGAGATTGTCGGCCTTCATTGCCGATGATCAACCGCAGGCCCCGGAGACTCATACTCCCCGGGGTCTGCACCATTGTCGGGGCTACTTCAGTCGGGGCTACTTCAGTCGGGGCTACTTCAGTCGGGACCTGTTTGTTCTCAACGTGATCCGCGCCACATCCCCAGGCCTAAGGCAAATCGGGCGCCAGGGAGATGCGACTTCACCGGCGTGTCGAGGCCGACACGCCGGTGCAACGAAAATACTTTGCCAGACCACTTGCGGACCGTCACAACATCGGCGTAGAACTCTCACTACGCCCCCGGAAACGGGAGCGGGATCGGATGGAGATCGAGGTTCTTGACCAGTGGGCTTGCCTGCTGGAACCGCCGGGTGATGCGTGCGGAGAGAGCCAGCGAACCACCGTGAGATTGTCGGCCTTCACCGTCGATGATCAACCGTAGGCCCCGGAGACTCATACTTTCCGGGGCCTACACCTTTGTCGGTCGCATGCAGCACAATCGGTCCATGATTGATCATCTGTCGATCCAGTGCTCAGACGTCGGCGCCAGCGCCCGGTTCTACGACGCGGTCCTCGCTCCCCTGGGCGGCCACCGCATCATGGACTTCGGGGAGGTCATTGGCTACGGCACCGAAGCCCCCACCTTCTGGCTCGGCGGTCACGAGACCGGCGAAGGTTTCAGGGAGTCGCACATCGCCTTTCAGGCACCCTCGCGAGACGCGGTCACGGCGTTCTTCGATGCGGCGGTCGCTGGTGGGGCAGAGATCCTGCACGAGCCGCGGGTCTGGCCGGAGTACCACGAGTCCTACTACGGGGTGTTCGTCCGCGATCCCGACGGCAACAACGTCGAGGCCGTCTGCCACGTCCCCGGCTAGCCGGCCAATGGGCACGTCCAGCCACGTGCCCGGCTTGCCCACGTGCCCGGCCGAATGAGTCGATGGCGCTAGTCCGCCCGGACCTCGAGGTCGTAGATGGCGCGGCCGGACGCAAGCCCCTTCTCCTCGAACCGGGTCATGGCCCGACCCTTGAAACGCGGGGCAAAACCGGGTTCTCCGGCATACGGGTTGGTCAGCGAGCCATGTGCGTCGAGCACGTCGCGCATCTGCTCTGCGTAGTCCAGCCAGTCGGTCGCCAGCCGCAGCGTCCCTCCCTGGGCAAGACGGGACGCGGCGAGCTCGGCAAAGGCCGGGTTGACCAACCGTCGTTTGTGGTGCCGCGCCTTGTGCCAGGGATCGGCGAAGAAGACCCAGATCTCGGCAACGCTCGCGGGGGTCAACATGTGCTTGAGCACCTGCACCGCGTCGGCGTCCACCAGCCGGACGTTGGTGAGGTCATGGTGGACGATCTTGGCCACTGTCGCGGCCAGACCGGGGCGATAGACCTCGACGGCCAGGAAGTTCGTGCCGGGATGGGCCTGCGCGGCGCACACAACAGCATCTCCGGTACCTGAGCCGATCTCGACGACCAGCGGGGCGTCCCTGCCGAAGTCGCGCATCGCATCGAGGAGAAAGCCGGCGGCCACCGACGTGGTTGCCCGCGCTCTTGGCACGTCGATCATCAACCGCTTGCGGTGTTCGTCCCAGGTCCGCTGCATGGTCGGGCCGAGCCGGTGGTCGCGGTGGACGAACGAGACCGACCGACGCTGGAACGGCCCGGCCAGCTCGCCGTCCACTGCCGGGATGCTTTCCATGGCGGAGCTACTTCTTGGTCCGGTCCCCGCCGGACGCGGCGTCGTTGGACAGCGCGGCGATGAAGGCCTCCTGGGGCACCTCGACCCGGCCGACCATCTTCATCCGCTTCTTGCCTTCCTTCTGCTTCTCGAGCAGCTTGCGCTTGCGCGAGATGTCACCGCCGTAACACTTGGCAAGAACGTCCTTGCGCATCGCACGGATGGTCTCGCGGGCGATGATCCGGGCGCCGATCGCGGCCTGGATCGGCACCTCGAACTGCTGGCGCGGGATGAGCTCACGCAGCTTGGACGCCATCATGACGCCGTAGGAGTAGGCCTTGTCCTTGTGCACGATCGAGCTGAAGGCATCGACAGCCTCGCCCTGAAGAAGAATGTCCACCTTGACCAGGTCGGCCGTCTGCTCGCCGTCGGGTTCGTAGTCGAGAGAGGCGTATCCGCGGGTCTTGGACTTCAGCTGGTCGAAGAAGTCGAAGACGATCTCGGCCAGCGGGAGGGTGTAACGCATCTCGACGCGCTCTTCGGAGAGGTAGTCCATGCCACGCAACGTGCCACGGCGGGTCTGGCACAGCTCCATCACAGATCCGATGAACTCGCTGGGGCAGAGGATCGTCGCACGCACGACGGGTTCGCTGATGTCTCCGATCTTGCCGTCCGGGAACTCGCTGGGGTTGGTCACCGTGATGACCTTGCCGTCGTCGAGCTTGACCTCGTAGACGACGTTGGGCAGCGTCGAGATCAGGTCGAGATCGAACTCACGCTCCAGCCGCTCGCGCACGATCTCCAGGTGCAGCATGCCGAGGAACCCGACCCGGAAGCCGAAGCCGAGCGCGGCTGACGTCTCGGGCTCGTAGACCAGCGCGGCATCGTTGAGCTTGAGCCGGTCCAGGGCATCGCGCAGGTCGGGGTAGTCCGAGCCGTCGATGGGGTAGAGACCCGAGAACACCATCGGCTTGGGGTCTCGGTAGCCCCCGAGGTCGACGGTGGCCGGCTTGGACGCATTGGTCACCGTGTCACCGACGCGCGACTGACGGACGTCCTTCACCCCGGTGATGAGGTAGCCCACCTCGCCGACGCCCAGCCCCTTGGAGACCACCGGCTCGGGAGAGATCACCCCGATCTCGAGCAGCTCGTGAGTTGCCTTGGTCGACATCATGAGGATCTTCTCGCGGGGGTTGAGGTTGCCGTCCACCACGCGCACATAGGTCACCACACCGCGATACGTGTCATAGACCGAGTCGAAGATCATCGCCCTCGCCGGAGCGTTGGGGTCGCCGACCGGCGCCGGCAGGTCGCGGACGATCTTGTTCAGCAGCGGCTCGACGCCGTCACCGGTCTTGCCCGAGACGCGTAGGCACTCCTCGGGCTGGCAGCCGATCAGACCCGCGAGCTCCTCGGCATACTTCTCCGGCTGGGCTGCGGGCAGGTCGATCTTGTTCAGCACCGGGATGATGTGGAGGTTCTTCTCCATCGCGAGATAGAGGTTCGCCAGGGTCTGGGCCTCGATGCCCTGGGCGGCGTCCACGAGCAGGACTGCCCCCTCGCACGCGGCCAGCGATCGGGATACCTCATAGGTGAAGTCCACGTGGCCCGGCGTGTCGATCATGTTCAGGCAGTAGGTGACGTCGTCGACCTCCCACGGCATACGCACCGCCTGGGACTTGATGGTGATGCCACGCTCGCGTTCGATGTCCATGCGGTCGAGGTACTGCGCGCGCATCGCGCGGGGGTCCACGATGCCGGTGATCTGCAGCATCCGGTCGGCCAGGGTCGACTTGCCGTGGTCGATGTGGGCGATGATGCAGAAGTTGCGGATGAGGTCGGGCGGCGTCGCGTGCGGCTGCAGGGCGTTACGGGCCATGGGTGACACGGGCGAACTACCTCAGGATTCTGGACACATTTAGATTCTGGACACATCTACTCGAACACGATGGGGCGGCCTCGAACACGATGGGGCGGCGATGAATGCGGGCCTTGCTCCATCCTCCCACGACGGCGGCCTGCACACGGACGGACCACCCCGGGGGGCGTCAACGCTCGACGGGCTGCTGAACGGCCGGCTCCGAGCGGGACAGAACGCTGGACAGCGCCACGAGGGCCACGCTCAGAACCAGGGGGAGGACCATGGCATGACGGATGCCGACCTGCCTGATCAGCGCGCCGATGATCGCCGGGCCGATGAGGAAGGCGCCATAGCCGAACGTCACCACGACCGCGAGCATCCGCCCCCCTCCTGCGTGGCCGGCGGCCGCGTAGACCTGCGGAGCGATCATGCCGACGCCGAGGCCGACCATGGCCCAGCCCACCAGCAGGACGGGGAGCGACTGGCCGACGATCGCCACGATGTAGCCGATCGCTGCCACCAGCCCGCCGAGGCGCACGACGTTCGCGCGACCGAATGTCGCGACCGCCCGGTCGCCGAACAACCTGATCAGGACCATGAACGCGCTGACCGCCACCAGGCCCAGCGCCCCTGTCGATGGCTCGACCCGAGCCACATCGGTGACGTGGACGGATGACCAGTCGACGGCGGTGCCCTCAGCCAGACCGAAGCTGAACGCCATGGCCCCGAGCAGCACCGCAAACGCCGGCACTCGCGGACCGGCATCGGGCCCTCTGACCGTCCTGATCCCTGCCGTCAACGGCACCCACCGCGAGATTCCTACGCAGGCGACCACGGAGACCGCGCTGAGCGTGACGAGGGCGGGAGTGATGACCGCGGCGCCCTCGCCAGCCAGTCGGGCGATGAGGACGACCGCCGACGCACCGGCCAGGTTTCCCACGCTGAAGCCGGCATGCAGCCTGCTCATCACCGGCTTCACCCGAGCTTGCTCCACCCGGACACCGAGGGCATTCATCGAGACATCCATGGCTCCGTTGCCCAGCCCGGCCAAGGCGGCTGCCGCAGCTGCGAGCGGAAGGCTCCGAGCGAACGCCAGGGCCGCGACCCCCGTGATCAACAGCGCGGACGCCGGCAGCACGACGCTCCTGGCACCGCGGCTGTCGGCCAGGCGCCCCCCGATCTGCATGGAAACCAGCGCAGCCGCAGCCAGCGAGACCAGCACCACCGCCAGCCCACCCGCATCGACGCCCAACCGTTCGCGCAGAGCCGGCAACGTCGCGCCGAAGCCGCCGACGAGAGTGCCGTTCACCGCGAAAAGACCGGCCACCGCCACCAGGGACTTTGTGCCAGCCAGGTCAGGCATGACGCGCCTGCCGCCGTCCGACGAGCATCGAGACCGCGGTGATGCCGAGGCCCGCAACCGCGAGGGCGGCGCCCACCCGACTCGGCCACTCATAGCCGTACCCCGCGTCCAGAACGATGCTGCCCAGCCATGCGCCCAGAGCGTTGGCCATGTTGAGCGTGGAGTGGTTGAGCGCGGCAGCCAGCGACTGGCCCTCATGGGCGACGTCCATCAGCCTGGTCTGCAGCATCGGCACCAGGATGGTGGGCACCAGCCCCAGCAGAAACACTGCGAGGACCGCGGTCACCTTGTTGTGCGCGGCGAAGCCGAACAGCATCAGGATCACTGCGATGGCCGCCAGAGCGAAGAAGATCCCCCGCATGAGGCCGTATGCCGCGACGCGTCCCGACAGAAACGCCCCTGTCGTCATTCCGATCCCGTAGATCGCGAGGATCAAGGGGACCGCCGACGGCGCATATCCGGTGAGCTCGGTCATCGTGGGCGCGATGTAGGAGTACGTCGCGAACATGCCGCCGAACCCCACCGTTCCGATGAGCAGGGCGAGCCAGACCTGAAGTCGTTTGAGCGAACGCAGCTCGGCTCGCATGGAGGCATCGCCCTCATCAGGCTGGTGCGGCACCCAGGCCACGGTGGCAGCCACCGTGACCAGGGCAATGACGCCGACCAACGCGTAGGGCCACTGCCAGCCGAAGTTCTGACCCACCCACGTGGTCAAGGGCACCCCGACGATATTGGCCACGGTCAGCCCGGCGAGCATCATCGAGACCGCCCACATGCGCCGATGCCTCGGCACCAGCGAAGCGGCTACCACGGCGCCGATGCCGAAGAACGCCCCGTGCGGCAGACCGGAGAGGAACCGCGCGAGCATCAGGAGCGGATAGCTGGCCACCATCGAGGAGACGATGTTTCCGGCAGCGAAGGCGACCATGAGCCAGACCAGGACGGACTTTCGTGACAGCCGTGCGGCCAGTGTCGCGATCAGTGGAGCACCGACGACGACGCCCAGGGCGTAGGCCGACACGACGTGACCGGCAGTGGGGATCGTGATGCCGACGCCGCTGGCTATCTGCGGGAGCAGGCCCATGGTGACGAATTCGGTCGTGCCAATAGCGAAACCACCGATCGCGAGCGCAAAGATCGCGAGGTTGACATGTCTGCAGGATGCCGTGGGCTCGACGTCGACAAGATCGGCGTCGTGCACGATCGCGGCTTCTGTCACTGACCAATGTTCCCAGCCACGCACCGATACTCGAAATCGATCTCAGCAACGAATCTCACCAGTCCGCGAGGCCGCTGACACAGCACTGGGGTCACCCGTTGTCCGGGCCGCACCGCCGGTCACCTCCGGATTCACGAACGCGTATGCCGGTCGCGTCCTTCCAGCTCAGGTAGTCGTGCTCAGCCCACCTCTGACCCACCCAGCGAGAAGGTCCTGCCTTGTCGGGCCCTCTCCTTGGTCTTCTCCAAGAGCTCGTCAGCGGCCAGGATCGACGGCAGGAGCTCGGGCTCGAGGGTGAGCGCCCGGAAGACCTGAGCGACCGTGACGCCGTGCGCCGGACGGTGGACCACGGTGACCGGATCGCCGGCGCGGACCAGCCCTGGCCGCGCCACGCTCAGGTACGTGCCAGGCATCGCAGCACGGGCAAACGTCCGCAGCCAGCCGCTTTCGGCCATCCAGAACCGGAACGTGCCGCACGGTATGCGCGGGACGGTCACCGCCAGCTCGAGCTCGTCCCCGATCCGCCAGCGCTCGCCGATCACCGCCCCGTTGACGTCAACACCCGTCGTGGTGAGGTTCTCACCGAATACGCCGCCCGCAAGGGTCCGCCCCAGAACGGACTCCCAATGGTCGAGGTCCCCCCTCGCGTAGGCATAGACGGCCTGGGCGTCACCCCCGTGGTTCAGGCGGTCGCCGACCATGTCGCCGACCAGCCCACTGCCCAGTCCATCGCGCATGGTGCCGGGCGCTCGGACGAGGACCGGCTCGGGCGTCGGGGCCTTGTCGATGCCGGTAGTCGCCTCCCCGCGCTGGTACGGGTTCGGCCGGACGCGGGCGAGGTTCACGGAGAGCACTGCGCCGGCGACCGAGGTGCTGGTGACGTCGATGCTCATGGGCCAAGGCTAGACCGGCCACTTAGCGCAGGTCCGTCCTTGATCGAGCACATGCGCGGCTGCGCCATCAATGACACACCTGCGCTATCCCGAGTGGCTCGACCGCTAGGGTCGGCGCATGGCGAAGCGCAGCCGTCTGGGATCACAGCTTGCGAGGGTTCTCGGCCGTGCGCTGGGCCGAGCCGGGCGCCGGGGCCACCCGCCGTCGCCTCCTAAGGCGAGAGGCACGGCATACCCGGGTGACTTCCTCGGGACCCCCGAGATCAGCTATGAGCCCAACTCGGGGAACGGCAACGCGGCCGACCCGGGCGAGATCGTCTGGACCTGGGTGCCCTATGAGGAGGACCACAGCCAGGGCAAGGACCGTCCGGTGCTGGTGATCGGGCACGACGGACCGTGGCTGTTGGCCCTGCCGTTGACCAGCAAGGACCATGACCACGACGCCGATCAGGAAGCGCGGGCAGGTCGCCGATGGACGGATGTCGGGACGGGTCCCTGGGACAACCTTGGCCGCGCGAGTGAGGTCCGGGTCGACCGGGTCGTGCGCGTCGACCCTGATCGGGTCCGCCGCGAGGGAGCGGTCCTGGACGAGCGCCGGTTCAACAAGGTGGCCGATGCGGTGCGAAGCAGAGACTGACGACCCACACAACGTCGAAGGCCGGCTCCCCAAGGGAAACCGGCCTTCATCCCGTGGAGCTGAGGGGACTCGAACCCCTGACCCCCTCCATGCCATGGAGGTGCGCTACCAGCTGCGCCACAGCCCCTCACGATTGCTCGTGCGGTGCCCCAGTGGTCGGGACCGTGGGAGAGTTTATCGGCCACCCCCCGTCATTCACCAAATCGGGATGCTCACAAGGGTTTTGGGCCGACGTTCCATGCCGCGATCCGCCAGCCACCGGCATATTCGCGCAGCTCGGCCCAGTGGCAGTTGCGCAGCCCGCCGATGGACTGCCAGGCCAGGTGTTGGTCCAGGTCGACCAGCGAAGCGACGATCGCTCGCCCCGAGACACCGTGCGTGGCGATGACGGCGCACTCCCCCGGAGCCAGGCTCGGCAGCATCTCGTCGATGGCCGCCCGTGCGCGCTCGGCCACCTGACCAAGACTCTCGCCGTCAATCCCCCGTTGGATGTCCTCACCGGCCATGAGCGCAGCCTGCTCCTCGGGGAACTGCTCAGCGACGTCCCCGGCGGTCATGCCCTGCCACTGGCCGGCGTGGATCTCGCGCAGCCGCTCGTCAAAGCGCACCTGAAGACCCAGAAGCGAGGCGAGAGCTCGCGCCGTGTCAGCTGCCCGTTCGAGGTCGCTGCTGACGATCACCACCGGGCTGTATGCCGCCAGGGCGACCGCTGCAACCTTCGCCTGCTCCCGGCCTGTGGCGGACAACGCCGTGTCGAGCTGCCCCTGCCAGATGCCGCCGGCGTTGTGATCGGTCTCGCCATGACGCCAGACGATCAGCCTCCGGCCGGCCTTGGTGGTCGAGGTCGTGGTGGTCGTGGTGGCTGCCATGTCAGACCGCGAGGTCGATGGCCGGGCAGTCCTTCCACAGGCGCTCAAGCTGGTAGTAGGTCCGCTCCTCTTCGTGCTGGACGTGGACGACGATGTCAGAGAAGTCGATCAGCACCCAGCGGCCGTTGCGTTCGCCTTCCCTGCGCACCGGCTTGACGCCGAGCTCGCGCAGCTTGTCCTCGATGTTGTCGACGATCGCGCTGACCTGGCGGTCGTTGGGAGCCGACGCCAGAACGAAGATGTCGGTGAGCGCGAGCTGCTCACTGACGTCCAGAGCGACGATCTTGCTGGCCAGCTTGTCCTCGGCGGCTGCGGCTGCAGCTCTGGCGAGATCAATGGCGTATTGCGTGGCGGCCACGCGGTCCTCCTGATGGTTGGTCGTGCATGCATGTGGTCAGTCTGGCTGTGGTCGTGCCGGTCATTGGTCCTGCTCAGCTCGTGGGAGCAGGCACGGCCGGTGCTGGCCGATAGAGCTTGTGCTTGGCGATGTACTGCACGACTCCGTCAGGCACGAGATACCAGACCGGTTCGCCCTCGGCGACCCGTGAGCGACAGTCGGTCGAGCTGATGGCCATGGCGGGGACTTCCTGCAGCGTCACCCGGTCCGCCGGGAGGCCGATGTCGCTCAGGACATGCCCTGGCCGGGTCACGCCCACGAAATGGGCAAGGTCCCACAGCTCGTCGACGTCCTTCCACGACAGGATCTGGGCCAACGCATCGGCGCCGGTGATGAAGAACAGCTCCGCGTCCGGGCGCTGGGTGTGCAGGTCGCGCAAGGTGTCGATCGTGTAGGTCGGGCCGGTCCGGTCGATGTCGACGCGGCTGACCGTGAAGCGAGGGTTTGACGCAGTGGCGATGACCGTCATCAGGTAGCGGTGCTCGGCCGGGGACACGCTGGCCGAGCCCTTCTGCCACGGTTGACCGGTCGGGGCGAACACCACCTCATCGAGGTCGAACAGAGCCTGGACCTCGCTGGCGGCCACGAGGTGTCCATGATGGATGGGATCGAACGTCCCACCCATGACGCCGACGCGCCTGGTCAGGTGTGCGCGCCAGGATCGGGCTTGTCGTACCTGGCGGCGGTGTTACGGAAGGACCACAGCACCCCCAGGAGCACGATGAAGCATCCGAAGGCGATGGCGCCGAAGGCCCACGGCGGCATCGGCATATCGCGCACCGACTCGGTCCCTGCGGTGGCAAGGGCGGTGGCTGTGGACGTGAACAACATGAGCACAGCCTAGCCGGTGGACGGACTCCAGTGTTCGGTGTCGAATCTGGTCACCGACGGATCTGGCTCACTGGCGGATCTGACCGTCGCCCTCGACGACCCACTTGGTCGTGGTCAGCTCGGCCAGGCCCATCGGCCCGCGGGCATGGAGCTTCTGGGTGGAGATGCCGATCTCGGCCCCGAACCCGAACTCACCACCGTCGGTGAACCGCGTCGACGCGTTGACCATGACGGCCGCCGCGTCCACCTCCGCCGTCCAGCGACGCGCCGCCGCGCGGTCCTCGGTGACGATGGCCTCGGTGTGGCCTGTGCCGTACTGCTGGACGTGCGCCAGCGCCTCGTCGAGCGAGTCGACGATTCGAGCGCTGATGTCCAGTGAGAGGTATTCGCGGGCGAAGTCCTCGTCCGTGGCCAGGCTGTATGCGGCGCCGGCTTCGCGGGCGAACGACTCGATCTCGGCATCGCCGTGGACGGTGACCCCGGCCCAACCCAGCTGCGCCAACACCTTGGGCAGGAAGTCCGGGGCGATGCTGCGATGGACCAGCAAGGACTCAGCCGCGTTGCAGACGCCGACCCGATGCGTCTTTGAGTTGACCACGATGGCCAGCGCCTTGTAGAGATCCGCAGCAGCATCGACGTAGACGTGGCAGTTGCCGACACCGGTCTCGATGACTGGCACGGTCGACTCACGCACCACGGTCTGGATCAGGTCGGCGCCACCGCGCGGGATGAGCACGTCGATCAGGCCGCGTGCCGTCATCAGCGCTCGGACCGCATCGCGGCCACCCTCGTCCAGTAGAGCGATCGCGTCGGGCGGCAGACCTTGGGCCTCCAACGCCGTGCGCAGCACCTTCACGAGGACGCGGTTGCTGGCAGCTGCCGCTGAGCCTCCGCGCAGCACCACTGCGTTGCCGCTCTTGAGCGCCAGGCCGGCCGCGTCGACGGTCACGTTCGGGCGCGCCTCGTAGATCATGGCGACGACACCCATGGGCACGCGCAGCTGTCGGATCTGCAGACCGTTGGCCAGCGTCGACCCTCGCACGATCTCGCCGACCGGGTCCGGAAGCGCCGCGATGTCACGCAGGGCCTGTGCGACGGCCTGCACCCGAGGCCCGTCCAGCCGCAGCCGGTCGAGCAGTCCTTCGGCAAGACCCTCGGCCCGTCCCCGTGCGATGTCCTCGTCGTTGGCGGCGATGATCTCTGCGGACGCCGAGTCAAGGGCATCGGCCATGCCCAGGAGCGCCTGATCCTTGTCGGCGCGCGTCAACAGTCCGAGCCGGCGCGAGGCCAGGCGTGCCGCACCGGCCAGGGCTGCGACGTGCGCGGTGATCTCGGGATCGATCGAATCAGCCATGGGACGAGACTAACCGTGGCGAGCCGAAGCCGTCAGAGCAGGACGAGGTCGTCGCGATGCACGACCTCACGCTCGAAGGACGGTCCGAGCTCACGGGCCAGGTCATGCGTGGTGCGGCCCAGCAGCGCCGGCAGCTCGGTGGAGTCGTAGTTGACCAGGCCCCGGGCGATCGCGTGACCGGAGGGGTCGCACAGGTCGACCGGATCGCCGTCACCGAACCGGCCCTCGACCTTGAGGATCCCGGCCGGCAACAGCGACTTGCGTCGCTCAACCACGGCTGCCACCGCTCCGTCGTCCAGGATCAACCGGCCACGGGCCGTGGTGGCGTGGGCCAGCCAGAGCAGCCGGCTGGCCTTGCGGGACCCGGTCGGCAGGAACAAGGTGCCGATGTCATCGCCGGCCATGGCCGCAGCGGCCTGGTCGGTCGAGGTCAGGATGGTGGTGATGCCAGCCGCGGTGGCGATGCCGGCAGCCTCGACCTTGGTGGCCATCCCGCCGCTGCCGACACCTGACCCAGAGCCCCGCATCTTGACGTCCGTCAGGTCAACCGCACCGCGCACCAACGGAATTCGCGAGCTACCCGTCCGGGAGGGCGGACCGTCATACAGCCCATCGACGTCTGACAGGAGAATCAGCGCATCCGCGTGCACCAGATGCGCCACCAGCGCCGCCAGGCGGTCGTTGTCGCCGAAACGGATCTCGTGGGTCGCGACCGTGTCGTTCTCGTTGACCACCGGGACGACGCCAAGGTCGAGCAGCCGGTCCAGGGTGCGCCGGGCGTTGGCATAGTGAGAGCGGCGCGTGACGTCCTCAGCGGTGAGCAGCACCTGGCCGACGGTGAGGTCGTGCTTCGCGAACGCGAGGCTGTATGCCGCGACGAGAGCCCCCTGACCAACGCTGGCCGCCGCCTGCTGGGTGGCCAGATCTCGCGGGCGCCGGGGCAGGCCGAGCGGTGTGATGCCTGCTGCGATAGCACCCGAGGACACCAGGACGATCTGCGTGCCCTGCCGGCGGCGGGCGGCAATCACGTCGACCAGCGCGCCGAGCCGGGTCTGGTCCAGCGCGCCCTCGGCGGTGGTCAGCGAGCTGGAGCCGACCTTGACGACAAGGCGCTGGGCGGCGCGCAGGTCGGCGTGGCGGGGTGTGGGCACACGCGCAGTCTATTGAGACCGGGTCAGCTGCCCGTTTCTGTCTCATCGTCGGAGTCAGCCGAGGTGCCGTCGCCCGAGGTGCCGTCGTCGTCGGCCGAGGTGCCTGCGGTGGCCCAGTGTCCGGCCTTGCGGTCAGCCTGGAGCTCGGCGCGGGCAGCGGTCTTGGCCGCCCGGCGCTCGGCGTAGGTGGACCGCTTTTCCTCGCGGGTGGGGCGGTGCAGGTTGTCCAGACGCACGTCGCTGCCCCGGGGACCGGTGAGCAGCTCGGCGCCGGCAGCCATGGTCGGCTCCCAGTCGAAGACCACCGCGTTGTCGGCTGAGCCGATGACCACGGTGGCGCCGGCCACTGCGCCGGCCTTGAAGAGAGCCGCCTCGACCCCTGCGCGGGCCAGCCGGTCGGCGAGGTAGCCCACGGCCTCGTCGTTGGAGAAGTCGGTCTGGTCGACCCAACGTCGGGGACGGTCACCGATCACCCGGTAGATCTCGCCGTCCGGGGTGTTCTCGCGCTTGATCTCGAAGCCGCTGTCGTCCACAGCCTTGGGACGCAGGACGACGCGCGGGATCTCGATCTCGCCGATCGCCGCTCGCGCCTCGGTGACATGCCGGGCCATCGCGAACGTGAGCTCCTTGAGACCGGTGCGGGCCACCGCGGAGATGATGAAGACCTCGAGGCCTCGGGCCTCCAGCTCAGGCTTGACCATCTCGGCGAGCTCACGGGCCTCGGTCACGTCTGCCTTGTTCAGCACGACGATGCGGGCGCGCTCGGCCAGCGGTCGGCCGCCCAGGGACTCGTCGGCGACGTACTGCGAAAGCTCCTGCTCGATGACGTCGAAGTCGCTCATCGGATCGCGGTCCGCCTCGAGCGTCGCGCAGTCGATGACATGCACCAGGACCGAACAACGCTCGACGTGCCGCAGGAACTGCAGGCCCAGGCCCTTGCCCTCGCTCGCACCCGGGATCAGACCGGGCACGTCGGCCACGGTGAACCGCTGTTCGCCGGCCATCACCACGCCGAGGTTCGGAACCAGCGTGGTGAACGGGTAGTCAGCGATCTTGGGCCGAGCCGCGCTCAGGACGGCGACCAAGCTGGACTTGCCCGCTGAGGGGTAGCCGATGAGGGCAACGTCGGCAAGGGACTTGAGCTCAAGGACGACGTCGAGCGTGTCGCCGATGTCGCCGAACAGGGCGAATCCGGGAGCCTTGCGAGCCCGCGAGGCCAGTGCATGGTTGCCCAGGCCCCCACGACCGCCTGGGGCAACCACATAGGTCTGTCCCGGGGCCACGAGGTCGACGATGACCTGGCCGTCGACGCCCTTGACCACGGTGCCGGCCGGAACCGGAAGGACCAGGTCACCGCCGTCGGCGCCGTTGCACTCGTCACCGCCGCCGGGCTGACCGTTCTTGGCCTTGCGGTGCGGGCTGTGGTGGTAGTCCAGCAGGGTGGTCGACTGCTGGTCGACGGACAGGATGATGCTGCCCCCACGGCCGCCGTTTCCGCCGTCAGGCCCGCCGAGCGGCTTGAACTTCGCCTTGCGCACCGACGCGATGCCTGAGCCACCGTCGCCTGCGGACAGGTGAAGGACGACGCGGTCAACGAAGTTCGTCATGGTCTCTGTCTCCTTCCGCGGCTGTGTGTGGGCCGATCAGTGGTGAGGTCGTGCCAAAGCGCGAGGGGGTGGGCCGTCTGGCCCACCCCCTCGCAACGAGGTACCTGGCTCGCGCGGTTGCGTCGCGCGAGGTTCGTGCAGCGGCTGGTGTCAGACCGATTCGGTGACGACAGCCGGCTCGGTGACGACAGCCGGCTCGGTAACGACAGCCGGCTCGGTAACGACAGCCGGCTCGATGATGTTGACCGTCTTGCGGCCACGCTTCATGCCGAACTTCACCGCGCCTGCGACCAGCGCAAAGAGCGTGTCGTCCTTGCCGCGCCCCACACCGTCGCCGGGGTGGAAGTGCGTGCCTCGCTGGCGAACGATGATCTCGCCGGCGTTGACGGCCTGGCCGCCAAAGCGCTTGACGCCAAGGAATTGGGCATTCGAGTCGCGCCCGTTGCGCGTCGAGGATGCACCCTTTTTGTGTGCCATGTCAGTGCCTGCCTTAGGTTCTGGGGCTTGTCAGATTCGGGAACGACCGATGAAGGAGGCTCAGGCCTCGATCGCGGTGACCTTG
>DATCNE010000229.1:0-29856 GCA_036565395.1 Dermatophilaceae bacterium | reverse complement strand
CGGTTTGCCGTCGTTGCAGCTGCGGATCGGGCCGGCGCCGGTGCTGCGTAAGGTCGACAAGCTGTCCTGCGTGCGGATCGGGTCGGCCCGGTACTCGGTTCCGATGATCCTGATCGGTAAGAGCGTGCAGGTCGTCGCCGGCTCGGGACGGGTACTGATCGTGGACCCCCACACCGGGGAGGTAGTTGCCGACCATGCCGTGGTCGCCCCCGGTGAAGCCTCCGTGGCCGACGAGCACTACGGCGGTGCCCGTCCCAAGCCGCGGCGGGAGATCAGGCCCAGAACCCCTGCGGAGAAAGCGTTCTGTGGCCTCGGCCCGTCGGCGGAGGCATTCCTGGCAGGTGCCGCCGCGGCTGGGCACACCCGCCTGGGACCCGAGCTGGGTGAGTTGAACACGTTGGCCGCCGCGCACGGCCATCCCGTGTTCCTGGCCGCGTTGGAGCGGGCCACCGCATTCGGGCGTTGGCGCAGCGCCGACGTCCGCTCGATCCTGGCCGCCGGAACCGGAACCCAACAGCCCCGCCCGGCCGGCACCGCCCTGGTCATCGACCTGCCCACCACCGCGGGACGATCCCTGGCCGAATACGCACCCACCGGGGCCGTGGCGGTGGTGTCCTCGTGAGCGCCCCAGCACCGGTGCTGCCGGCCGACCTGACCGCCGGGCTGCGCCGGCTCAAGCTCGCCGCGATGCGCCAGCTTGCCCCCGAGCTGCTGCTCACCGCCAAGACCCAACGCTGGGCCCCCGAAGAGATACTGCGGACCCTGATCGAAGCCGAGATCGCCTCCCGGGACGCATCCAACACCCGGGCCCGCCTCAAGGCTGCGGCGTTCCCGGTCATCAAGACCATCGAGGAGTTCGACCTGGCCGCCTCGAGTATTCCAGCGCCCACCTGGGACTACCTGACGTCGCTGGAATGGATCGGTGCGAAGGAGAATCTGGCTCTGATCGGGCCGGCCGGCACGGGCAAGTCTCACACCTTGATAGCCCTTGGCTACGCCGCAGTGCACGCCGGGCACCGGGTCCGGTACTTCACCGCGCCCGACCTGGTCGAGACCCTCTACCGGGGCCTGGCCGACAACTCAGTCGGCAAGACCATCGACACCCTGCTACGCAACGACCTGCTCATAGTCGATGAAGTGGGCTTTGCTCCGCTGGACGACACCGGCACCCAGCTGCTGTTCCGCCTCGTCGCAGCCGCCTACGAACGCCGGTCCCTGGCCATCGCCTCGCACTGGTCCTTCGAAGACTGGGGCCGATTCCTACCCGAACACACCACCGCCGTCAGCCTCTTGGACCGGCTCCTGCACCACGCCACCACCGTGGTCACCAGCGGGGAGTCCTACCGGATGCGCGAAGCCCGAACCACCCAAGGAGGACCCAAGAACAAGAGCTGATCAACCGCAAGGGGTGGGGACTTTTAGTTGGCCACCAGCGGGGACTTTTACTTGGCCATTGACATGATTCGTAGTACTCATAACCCGGAGGTCGCAGGTTCAAATCCTGCCCCCGCTACCAATGTCTTCGCGTCAGAGGCCCTTTCCCATTGGGAGAGGGCCTCTTGCATGTGTGGTCCGTGACCAGATCCATGACCAGATTGCTGACCAGCGACGTCTCAGTCGTCCCACTCCGTCTCAGGCTGAACGCCAAATTGAGATTCGTGGGACATGTTGCAACGGGTCGGGACACCTGGGACGCGGTCGCCGGGTCGGAACCCAGCGGTCGCACCTGGGACCTGGCAGTCGGGTCTCTGAGTGCCACCCTCAAGTTGTAGACAAGATAGGCGCGGACGGCGTCATCGTCTTGTCTTCGTAGTCTCAGGTCAGGGAGGGTGGCCGTAAGCCGATGGCGAGTTCAATCGGTCGTCGCAACACCGTTCTGATCTGAGGTGTTGTGCATGTCGTCGAAGAAGGAACTGATCGATAAGCAGGCGCGATTCTGGGTGTTGATGGCTGGCGGCTCGACGTTGACTGCGGTCTGTGAGGCTGTCGGCGTGAGTCGAGCAACTGGCCGTCATTGGCGTCAAGCGACCGGGGGTCGGCTCCCGCGGAAACGGCCAGTCCCGTCGGGCCGATACCTGTCCTTGGAGGAACGACTACAGATCGCCGACCTGTACCTGGGCGGGGCTGGTGTGCGGGCGATCGCCGTCGGGATCGGCCGGTCCGCCGCGACGGTCAGTCGTGAGCTGGCCCGCAACGGTTCCGCCCCGACGCCGCGACGGCGTGGGAAGTATGCGCCGTACGCGGCACAGAAGCAGGCCGAGCTGCGCGGTCGCCGACCCAAGGCCAGCAAGTTCGACCACCTCGAGCTGGCGGCCATGGTGCAATCGAGGCTGTGTGTGAAGTGGAGCCCTGAGCAGATCAGCCTCCACCTCGCTGAGGCGTTTCCCGAGCGGGCGGAGATGCGGGTGTGTCCCGAGACGATCTACCAGGCGCTGTACGTCCAAGGTCGTGGTCATCTGCGTGCTGACCTGCACCGGCATCTGCGTACCGGTCGTGCGGTCCGGCGCCCGAGAGGGTCCTCGGTCACGAAACGGGGAAAGATCCCGAACATGATCTTGATCAGCGAGCGACCGGCCGAGGTCGCCGACCGCGCCGTTCCTGGACATTGGGAAGGGGATTTGATCCTGGGGTCGAACTGCCGCTCGGCCATCGCCACCTTGGTGGAGCGCCAAACCCGGTACACGATGCTGGTCCACCTGCCCGATGACCACAGCGCCACGGCCGTACGTGATGGCCTTTTGGCGACCATCAAGACGCTGCCGGAGCACCTGCGGAAATCGCTGACCTGGGACCAGGGAACCGAGCTGGCCAAGCACGTCGAGATCACGTTGGCCACGAGGATGGACATCTACTTCTGTGACCCGCCCACTCACCCTGGCAGCGAGGATCCAACGAGAACACGAACGGGTTGTTGCGCCAGTACTTTCCCAAGGGAACCGACCTGTCCGTCCATTCACCTCAGCGCCTGCTCGAGGTCGCGACCGAGCTCAACGGCCGACCTCGTAAGACACTGGGCGGAATCACCCCCGCCCAAGCCATGCAGCGTCTACTGTTTGACCCCGAAAGGCCCATCGTTGCGACGACCGCCTGAATTCGCCGATCCTCAACCGGACGGGCATCGGCATCTGACGCGGGCGCGTCAATATGCAGGCGTCCGTGCCTGACGAGAGCATTCCCAGCCGATCGCAGATGGTGATGATGTGTGGAGCGGCGGATTCGGGCAAGATGACGTCTGCCCAGTGCTTGGAGGCAAGGGAAGCGTCAGACGCAGGCGCAAGTGCGAGTGATCTGTTCGGTGAGGATGTCGACGGCACGATTGACGCCGGCTGCGGCTCGGGACTGAGGTGTCGAGGTAGGCCCGGGCCGATCAGGTTTGCCTTTCTTCTGCTGAGTCAGCGCATGTCCGTGATGGCGAAGCCGTCCATATCGTCGAACGACTGATTCTCTCCTGCCATGGCCCATACAAAGCTGTAGCTAGCCGAACCGACGCCGGCGTGGACGGACCAGCTAGGGGAGATGACCGCCTCGCGGTTACCGACCACGAGATGTCGGCTCTCGGTCGGCTCACCCATGAGGTGGATGACGCGGGCGTCGTCGGGCAGGTCGAAGTAGAGGTAGCACTCTGTTCGGCGGTCGTGGGTGTGGGCGGGCATGGTGTTCCACATGCTTCCCGGGTGGAGTTCGGTGACGCCCATGACGACCTGGCAGCTCTTGATGCCCTTCTCGTGGATGTACTGGTTGAGGGTGCGGCGGTTGGAGGTGAGCGGGTCGCCCAGCTCGCGGACGTTGCCGTGGCCGGCCTCAACCAGCGTCGTCGGGTATGCCGTGTGGGCAGGCGCAGAGATCAGGTAGAAGCGGGCCGCCCCCTGCGTGCCGCTCGGGTCTGAGGACGCCAAAACGACAGTGCGCACGCCGCGTCCGACATACAGGCAGGACCCCTTGGTCAGCCGATACTCCGTGCCGTCCACCGTGACAGTGCCGGTGCCGCCGATGTTGACAATCCCGCCCTCGCGGTGGTCGAAGAAAGCGTCACTGCGGATCTCTGGGAAAGTCTCCAGCTCCAGTGCTTTGGTGACCGGGCTGATGCCGACGAGGACGACGCGGTCGTGGTGGGTATAGACGGCCCTGACCTCGTCGTCGGCGAAGAGATCCTGAACGAGGTATCGGACTCGCAGCTCCGCGGTGTCCATGCCGGAAATGTGCTCCGGGCTTGTGGCATAACGCTGTTCCATAACCAGCCTTTCCTCACATTAGGTCTGGGGCGATCGATGCGTGGTGGTCATCCACCTGCGCCGCCTAGCCCTGGGAAATACCGTATCAATCTCATCCGCCTGAGGCCGACCGGCTCCGGCCTTCGAATTGATGGCTACCTGAACTTCGTTTCGAGCCGGCGGAGTGGCTGCCGCATCGAGCAACGTCGCGCGATCAATGAGTTCCCAGAGCCCTCCGGTCCTCCGGGTTGGCAGCACCGAGTCGGACGTCGGGGGCGCCGAGCCTGGCGGCATCGGCAGTGTGGTCATCGGGTTGCTCCTGTGACTCGCGTTCGGCCTTGACCCGCAGTCGATAGTGTTCGACTTCTTGGAGGGCGTGTTCCGGCGTCCAGTCCAGGAGCGGGGCGATGAGGTCGGCGACTTCGGCTGCGGCCGCGTCGCCGCGGTCGGGGACCTCGATCGAGATTCGGGTCCGGCGGGTGAGGACGTCATCCAGGTGCAGGGCGCCTTCGTGGGTGACCGCGTAGTAGGCCTCAGCCTTCAAGTACTCGGGCGCGTTGGCCAATGGCTCGCGGAGTTCTGGCTGTTGGTCTATCAGGTCGAGCAGTTCGGAGGACAAGGTTCCGTATCGCCCGAGCAGGTGCTCGATCTTGGAGACGTGCAGACCTGTCCTGTCAGCGGTGAGCTGGCGAGAGTTGAAGGCACCGAAGTACCCGTCCGCTCCGGCCAGCGGAACTCGTTCGGTACAGGACGTGGGGACTGTTCGTTCCAGCCCGTGGACCGCGGAGTCGACGGCGTCCTTGGCCATCACCCGGTATGTCGTGTACTTCCCTCCCGCGATGACCGTCAACCCCCGCACCGGGCTGGAGACCGCGTGCTCACGAGACAGCGTGCTGGTCGAGTCGGACTCACCAAACAGCAAGGGGCGGAGTCCGGCGTACACCCCGACCACGTCGTTTCGCGTCAGAGGATCCTGCAGGAGTGTGTTGGCCTGTCCGAGCAGATAGTCGATGTCGCTCTGACTGGCGGCGGGGTGGGCCAGATCGAGGGTCCAGTCGGTGTCGGTAGTGCCAATGATCCAGTGACTGCCCCATGGGATGATGAAGAGCAGGCTCTTCTCGGTCTGGGTGATGATGCCGGTAGCACTGTTGATCCGGTTTCGGGGAACGACGATGTGGACACCCTTCGAAGCCCGTACCTGGAACTGGCCCAGTCCACCGACCATCTGCTGGATCTCATCGGTCCACACGCCTGTGGCGTTGATGACCTGGCGGGCCCGGATCTGGAACTCCCGGCCGGTCTCCAGGTCCTTGACTGTCACCCCAACGACGCGGTCGTCTTCGCGCAGGAACTTGGTGACTCGGGTGCTGTTGACGCACAACGCACCATAGCTTGCCGCGGTACGCGAGATCATCATGGTGTGCCGGGCATCATCAACTTGTCCTTCGTAGAATCGGATGGAGCCCCGGATGGCTGACCTCTTGCCCGATGGGAAGGACTCCATCGTCTTCTTTCGGCTCAAGTGTTTGAGGTGGGAGGGCACACCACGCCCGGCTCCCATCGCGTCATAGACGCCGATGCCCAGCCCGACGTAACCACGGTCGATGACCTTCTGGAGGGGGTAGATGAACGGCACCGGGTGGGCCAGGTGCGGGCACAGCGTGTTGAGCACGAGAGAACGTTCCCTCAGAGCCTCGAACACGAGCGCGAAGTTGAACTGCTCGAGATAGCGCAGGCCGCCGTGAAACAGCTTGCTGGAACGGCTTGACGTGCCGGCGGCGTAGTCACGGGCTTCGACCAGGCCCACCTTCAGTCCCCGGGTGACCGCGTCAAGCGCACATCCGGCGCCCGTCACGCCGCCGCCGATCACCAGGACGTCGAGCTCTTCGTCGGCGAGTCGGGCCAGTGCCTGCGACCGCCCAGCAGGGCTCAAGGGTTGGGTCGTGCTCATGTCAAGGTTCCTTTCATCAAGGTCGGCCAGTGCCGGGGCAAGGGCCATGGTCAGTCGTTCCCGGTCAGGTGACATCGACCCAGTCCAGAGTGCGTTCGACAGCTTTCTTCCAGCCCGCATACCCGCTTGTGCGCTGCTCATCTGACCATTGGGGGGTCCAGCGTCGGGACTCGTTCCAGTTCGCCCGCAGCTCGGCTGTGTCCTTCCAGAAGCCCACGCCCAAGCCGGCTGCGTATGCCGCGCCCAGGGCGGTGGTCTCGGCGACCACCGGCCGGCTCACCGGCACCCCCAGCACATCGGCCTGGAGCTGCATGCACAAGTTGTTGACCGTGACACCGCCGTCGACCTTGAGCACCTCCAGGTGGACCCCGGAGTCGGCCTCCATCGCCTCCGAGACGTCACGGCTCTGATAACAGATCGACTCCAAGGTGGCCCGTGCCAGGTGAGCGTTGTTGTTGAAGCGGGACAGCCCGACGATCGCGCCGCGGGCGTCGCTGCGCCAATAGGGCGCGAAGAGGCCAGAGAAAGCCGGCACGAAGTAGATGCCACCGTTGTCCTTCACGCTCGCTGCCAGGGCCTCGATCTCGCTAGCGCCCGAAATGATGCCCAACTGGTCGCGCAGCCACTGCACCGCCGAACCGGTGACCGCGATAGAACCCTCCAGGGCGTAGACCGGCTTGTCCGTGCCCACCTGGTAGCAGACAGTGCTGAGCAACCCGTTCTTGCTGCGCACCAGATCGGTTCCGGTGTTCAGCAGCATGAAGTTACCGGTGCCGTACGTGTTCTTCGCCTCACCCGGGGCAAAGCAGACCTGACCAAACATCGCCGCCTGCTGGTCGCCGAGGATGCCAGTCAGCGGGATCCCGGCGAAACCCGCCGGTGCCATGAGCTCCCCGTATGGGTTCGGGTCCGAGGACGGCCGGATCTGGGGCAGCATCGCCCGGGGGATGTCGAAGAAGCCGAGCAGCTCATCGTCCCAGTCCAGCGTCTCCAGGTTCATCAACATCGTTCTGCTGGCATTGGTGACGTCGGTGACGTGCACCCCGCCACGGACTCCACCGGTCAGATTCCACATCACCCAGCTGTCGGTGTTGCCGAACAGTGCGTCACCAGCTTCGGCTTCGGCCCGGACGCCGGGGACGTTCTCCAGAATCCACTGGATCTTCCCTCCGGAGAAGTACGTCGCCGGTGGGAGGCCCGTCTTCTGCCGGATCACGTCTCCGTTGCCCTCGCGTTCCAGCGCGCTGGCGATCCGGTCCGTGCGAGTGTCCTGCCACACGATGGCGTTGTAGTACGGGCGGCCGGTCTTCCTGTTCCAGACAACGGTCGTCTCGCGCTGGTTGGTGATGCCCACAGCGGCCAGATCCGAGGCGGCCAGCCCCAGCTTGATCATCGTGGTCTGGATCACCGAGCGGGTGCGTTCCCAGATCTCAACCGGGCTGTGCTCAACCCAGCCCGCCTGAGGCAGGATCTGCTCGTGCTCGAGCTGTTGCCTTCCGACCGCGTTACCGCCATGATCAAAAACCATGAATCGGGTGCTGGTGGTGCCTTGGTCGACGGCACCGACGAGATCGGCCATCCCTACTCCTTGAGTTTGCCGGTTCAGCGGTCGACGCGGGCGCCGCCGCCGCCGGCGAGCTTGAGCACTTCGGCTTTGGTCACCATGGTCGTGTCGCCCGGGGTGGTCATGGCCAGTGCGCCGTGCGCGGCGCCGTACTCGACGGCGGTCTGTAGCGGCTCGCCCTCGAGCAGGCCGTAGATCAGTCCGGACGCGAACGAGTCGCCACCGCCCACGCGGTCGAGGATCTCCAGCCGCTGGCGGTGGGTCGCCTGAACCACGCCGGTTGAGGGGGACCAGGCGATCGCGCCCCAGTCGTTGATGCTGGCCGAATGCACGGTGCGCATCGTGGTGCCGATGACCTTGAAGTTCGGGTAGGCCGCGGCCGCCTTGCCGATCATCGCGGCGAACTTGTCCACATCCAAGGCCGAAAGGTTCTCGTTCACGCCCTCGACCTCGAACCCGAGGCTGGCGGTGAAGTCTTCCTCGTTGCCGATCATCACGTCGATGTGCCGGGCGATCTCGCGGTTGACCTCTTGTGCCTTGGCCTGGCCGCCGATCGCCTTCCACAGGCTCGGGCGGTAGTTCAAGTCATAGGAGACGACGGTGCCGTGCCGCTTCGCGGCTGTGACCGCCTCGATGACCGTCGCGGCGGTGGACTCGGACAGGGCCGCGAAGATCCCGCCAGTGTGCAGCCAGCGCACCCCGAGCTCGCCGAACAGGTGGTCCCAGTCCACGTCCCCGGGCTTGAGCTGGGACACGGCCGTGTGGCCGCGGTCGGAGACGCCGACCGCCCCTCGCACGCCGAAGCCGCGCTCGGTGAAGTTCAGCCCGTTGCGCACGCCGCGCCCGATCCCGTCGTAGGGCACCCATTGGATGAAAGAGGTGTCCAGGCCGCCGGTCAGGATGAGGTCCTCGATCAGGCGCCCGATCTCGTTGTCCGCCAGGGCCGTGACGATCGCGGTGCGCTGGCCGAACGCCCGGCGCAGGCCGCGGGCGACGTTGTACTCGCCGCCGCCTTCCCAGACCCGGAAGGACCGGGCGGTGCGGATCCGCCCCTCGCCGGGGTCCAGGCGCAGCATCACCTCACCCAGGGACACCGCGTCGAAGCGGCACTGTGATGCGGGGCGGATGCTCAGGTCATCCATCGTCAAGCTCCTTGCTCTGGTCAGCGGGTCGGAAAGGTCGTGGGGCGCAGGTCAGGTCTTCGCGAGGGCGACAGCGTCGGCCGTCAGCTGTTGGATACCGGCGAAGTCGCCGGCCTTCACGCGGTCGCGTGGAACCATCCACGAGCCACCGACGGCCGCGACCGTGGGGATGGCCAGGTACTCGGCCAGGTTCTTGGGGCCGACTCCGCCGGTTGGCACAAACCGGACGTCGCCGAACGGGGCCGCGAGCGCTTTGATGGCGGCCGCGCCACCAGAGGTCCCGGCCGGGAAGAACTTGACCGTGGTCACGCCGAGCTCGAGGGCGGCCATGACCTCGGTCGCGGTAACCGCGCCGGGCAGCGCGAGCACGCCGTGCTCACCGCAGCGCTCCACGACGGCGCGGGAAAGACCCGGAGAGACCACGAACTTGGCACCGGCGGCCACGGCCTGGTCGACCTGCACCACGGTGAGCACGGTGCCCGCACCGACGAGGATGTCGCCGCGGGCGGCCATCGCGCGGATCGAGTCCTGCGCCGCGGCGGTGCGGAAAGTCACCTCCGCGACCGGCAGGCCACCGGCGACCAGCGCACCGGCCAGCCCATCGGCGTCGGCGGCGTCATCGAGCACCACCACGGGGACCAGACGTGCAGCACTCAGAGCTGACAGAACGTCCATCATGAATTCATCTGGCAAGGTGAATCGGGGGCCTTGTTCTGGGCAGGTTCGCTGCTCATCGCGCGAGCCAGCCGCCGTCGACGGGAAGGATGATTCCGTGGATGTAGTCCGCCGCGTGCGAGCACAAGAACAGTACGGCGCCGGCTATGTCTGAGGGTTCCGCCCAGCGCCCAGCCGGGATGCGCTCGAGGATCTCCTTGCTGCGCGCGGCATCCTGGCGCAGGTCGTAGGTGTTGGCGGTGGCGACGTACCCGGGGGCGACGGCATTCACGTTGACACCCAAGGGTGCCCACTCGTTGGCGAGGGCCTTGGTCAAGCCAGCGATGGCCGACTTGGACGATGTGTAGCCGGGGACGTCGACCCCGCCCTGAAAACTGAGCAGCGACGCGGTGTTGATGATCTTGCCTTGGCCGCGACTCATCATCGAGCGGCCGACTTCGCGGGACAGGATGAAGGCCGAGCGCAGGTTGACGTCGACGACGTAGTCGAAGTCCTCGTCGGTGTGTACGGCCGCCGGTGCGCGCCGGATGCTGCCGGCGTTGTTGACGAGAATGTCGACCTTGCGCTTGGCGAGCTCTGCCGCCAGCGCGGTGACCTGCTCACGGACCGAGAAGTCGGCGCGCATCGGGGTGAACGTGCGGCCCTGCTCTTCGACGACCGTCCGGACGTCGCTCTCGCCCTCCGTCATGTCGTAGCTCACCCCGATGATGTCCGCGCCCGCGCGGGCGAGGCACTCGGCGATCGCCAAACCGATGCCCTGGCTGGCTCCGGTTACGACGGCAAGCTTTCCTTCGAGGCTGAGCAGGCTCTCAGCGTAGAGGGCGGGAGTGGTCGAGTTCGTCATGTGTGGTGCTCCTTGTCAGTTGAACCGGCGTCCCGTGGGACGGCATGTTTGTGCTTGAGGATGGTCAGCGCAGGTCGCTCGTGCTTAGTTGGTCCATGTCGTCGAACGTTTGGTTCTCTCCGGCAGTGGCCCACACGAACGTGTAGTTCGCTGTGCCGGCGCCGAAGTGCACCGACCAGCTCGGGGAGATCACTAATTCACGGTTCGCAACAACCAGGTGCCGGGTCTGTTGTGGTTCTCCCATGACGTGCAGCACGCGCTCTTCTTCGGGCAGGTCGAAGTAGAGGTAGCACTCGGTGCGTCGGTCGTGCGTGTGCGCGGGCATGCTGTTCCACGCGGACCCGCTGTGCACCTGGGTGAAGCCCATGACGATTTGCGCGCTCGGCGCGCCGCCCTCCCAGATGCACTGGTTCAGTGTGCGTCGGTTGACGTTGGTGGAAGTGCCCAGCTCCACTTGGGCGCCCTCGCCCGGGCGGACCAGTTTTGCGGGAAGGGAGACGTGCGCGGCGGCGCTGAAGACGTAGAACGCGGCCGGGTTCGCCGGGTCGGCCGAGGTCATGCGGATCTGGCGGGTGCCTCGGCCTAGGTACAGACAAGCCGTGTGTGCCATCTCGAACGGTTCTCCGTCCGCCTCGATCGCCCCGGGGCCGCCGACGTTGATGATGCCTGCCTCACGGCGTTGCAGCAGGAAGTCCGCGCGCAGTGGGTCGTAGGTGGGGATCTCGAGTGGAACGTCTGTTGGGACCACTCCCAGGACAACGATTCGGTCGTCGTGCAGGTAGGCGCCGTTGATCTGTCCGGGGGTGAAAAGGTGCCCGGACAGGTACTGCTCACGCAGCTCCGCCGTGCTCATTCGGGCAATCGCGCGCGGATTGGAGCCGTAGCGGATTTCAAACATGGCACTCCTGGTCGTTGGGTGTGTAGCGGTGGATGGGTTTACGGCGAGCTGGTCACTTGCGCTGGCAAGGTGTGAGTGGGCGCGAACGCGTCGCGCCATGCGGACAGAGCCTCCAGGGCGAGTCCTTGCCCCCACGGCTGTATCCGGTCGTCGCGGATAACGGAGTACCCGAACGGGACCAGTTGCAGGACTGTGCCGGCACTGACCCGAGTGAGTGTGCCGTTGTCCACATACGCCAGCGCCCCCCGCACCGCCAGGTCCCCGGCGGAGACTATGACCGGGGACCCGAGAGCTGTGCCAGCGCGCAGCATGGCGGCGCCGATGCCCGCGGCCGCGGAGGTCTCCAGGATGCCTTGACACTCGGGTGGGGAATCCACTAACACATCCCAGACACCGTGCGCGGGCTGGAGATCAGCCAACGCGACCAGCTGATGAGCGAGTCTCTGCCGGACTTCCTCAACGCGTGGATGGACAGCCGCGTCCAGTTGAGACAGGTCGGCGCCTGCCAGCGCGAACCATGCGTTCGCTCGACCCCAGAAGCTGTCGATTCGCTGGCCACGGTCGGTGCCGTGCGCAACCAGTCCTGACTTCGGGTGCTGCAGCAACTCGGCGTGCGCGATCCACTGGTCGACTGCGGCGCTCACTAGATCAGGTCGGCCCAGAGCTTGTCCGGTGCGTAGCAGGAACTCACCCGCCATGTACACGGTGTCCGCCCACACCCCACCCGGCCAGTGCTCGAGCGCACCGTTGGGAGCCCGGGTGGCGCCCGCGGCCTGCTCGAACCAGTCGACGCACGTGTTGAGCAGGACCTCGAAACCGGCGTCTGGATCGCGCCGGTGTAGCTCGGCGACTGCAGCCCCGGGCGCCAAGTTGTTCACATGCTCGACCACGGGAGGGGTTGCCAGATAGCGGCGGGCGAAATCGATGACGAAGGGTGGTGGGCCATGGTTGAGGGAAGCCTCGGCGCGCACCGCTGCCAGGAGGCAGACGCCTTCGCCCCAGAACCACCGGCGCACCCCCGCGGCAACGGTCGCATGGATGATCTGTGCCTGCAGATCGTCCAGACGGCCGCGCAGATCCTCCCCGGTCAACGGCGAACGCGCCGGGTCGGCCAGCGATGAGCCGCTGGTGTCCTCACCGATCATCGCCGCTCACCTCGTCCAGGAGGTCCCGGGCACGCCCGATCGCCAGCTCCAGGCGGGCACCATTCCACTGCGCCACCCCGGTGCGATCCCCGAACCCGAGCTCAATGGCCGGGTTGGACAGGTGTGGCTCCGCCTCGGGGGCGCCGTGTGCGTCGATGCCGGCAGGCTTCCCATCTATGAGGAACGCGGTTCCGAAGGTCACCGCAAGGTCCGGTCCATCCGAGCGAGACAACGTCACGCCGGGGTCCCGGCTGCCGCGCGGGTTCCATGCGAGTTTCAGCTGGGCCAGGTGCGTCAGCCATGCTGTGAAATCTGCGTACCTGGACCCGTCCGCAACGGTTGTGACCCACACCGAGCCGTGACCGCGCGGGATCCATTCCTGTTCGGTGGTTTCTCCAGCCAGCACCGGGTAGACGCCACCGGGGGTGGCGACGGCCACGAAGCCGGTGTCGGTTCGGGCCGCGAGCCATTCGCCCTGGTGCGCCCATTCGACGGCCTGCGCGACCGGCAGCCACAGGTGGGTGTAGTCGGCGGGATCGGTTGCGGTGAATCTCTGTACATGTACGACGACGTCCTTGTGCTGGTGGATGCGAGGCAGCACCCGGTGTCCGACCCACCCGTTCGGGCGGGCGGAGGAGCCGGTGTCGGAGTTAGCTGGATGCGTGACGAACACCTGCAGTTCCCGGCCGAGGGTCGCACCCCACACATGCTCTTGGAGTCCTGGCAAGCCGGCGCGGTAGTCCTGGACGCTGGAGAGCATTACTCCCGGTGTTCGCCACACGCGCAGGTCTGAGCGGTATGGGCGTGCCAGCAGGTCCCGTTCGAATGCGAGCTCTCCGCGGTACACCTGTCGTCCCCACCACTCTTGTGGTTCGCTGCCTGCCAGCTCGCGTACGACGTCAGGGATCGAGTACCGGCGGGCGGTGGCGAGCGCCGTGACGGGTAGCACAGCATGATTGAGCGAACCGACCCCGCAGATCAGTCGCAGGATGGGCGCCGTTTCTTCGAACCGGGAGCTGCGCACCGTGTGCACGTACGAACGCCCGTGAGCCGCGCCGTGGATCCCTCGCCATGAGTTTGTCGCCAACGTCAGCAGCGACTTGTCGAGCAGGGTGCGTGCTGCCTCGGCTAGCCGTGGATCCGCAGCGAGCTCGATCAACGTGACCAGTGCGAAGCTGTCGATGGCCAGGTAAGCGTTGGAGTCAAACTCGCTGAAGCCGCCCGCGAGCTTGCGGCTCATCCATGCGGCCGCGTGGTGGCGTCCATGAGCGGCATGTTCGGCGCCCGTGTGTCCGTCGTTGGTGAACGTGGCCGCGGGAAAGAGCTCCCCAGTGAGCATCTCGGCGACATGCCAGACGAACTGGTGGTTCTCGGTGAAGTAGCACATGGCGTCCAGGCCGGGTTCGGTGATCCAGTACTTCATCCCGATGATCGCCGCCGTGACCGCATCCCGCGTTCCCGGTTCCCACTGCTCGGCCGGGATCTGCGCCCAGGCCCCCAGCAGACCAAGAATCTCGAAGTCGGCGCAGTCGCCCCGGGTCGTGATCCGGTGCAGCGCGGTGCGGATGTCGCTGAGCTCGACCCTGGCACCTGGGTCCAACACGTGACGGGCGATAGCGCCGGCCACGCTCCCGTCGCCGGCGCTGGCCGCGACGTGGGTGAGGACGTCCGCCCGCCACTGTTCGGGGGTTCCGGTGGGTGTTACCACGGAGTCCCGGGGGATGTGCGCGATGCGCATGGTGACCGTGTTCGGGCAGCGGGCGTCGTCCAACCCGACCTCGACGACCGCCTCACCGGTGGCCAGCATGGAGGCCCCGTCGGGTTCGCCGGGCCGTTCGTGTTCGTCCACCGCGCCGGCGCCTGCGAAACTGACGAGGGCGCGGCCCGAGGCGTCGCTGGTCGTCTTCTGCCAGGGTCCGCCGACGGCGGTGCGCACCCGTAGCGCAACTCCAGGCGGGGCAGTCAAGGTCAGCGTGTCGGTTTCCTGCGCCCAGGACGGTGAACCGACCGCGGCCAGGATGGTGTCTGCCAGCCTGCTCACCGTTTCGTCCGCGCCGGGGCTGGGGATCACTACCCGGGTGGGCAGCCCCACGATCCGAATCCCGACCACGTGTCGGCACTCGCGGAACGCGACCTGCCAGGTGGCCACGTGCAACGTGCTCACACCAGACGGCACCCGGACCCGGACCGGATGCACCTCGGGTTCCATATAGGACACTCGGCCGCCAGTCAGGATGACGGCTCCGTTCAGCCAGAGCACGAACGGGCCCGTGGTGCGCACCTCGATCGTGCGCCATTCGGCCTGGTCGACCTCCAGGACGGCGGCAGCGATCGACTCCCGGTACTCAGGGGTGAAGCAGAACTCCGACCAGTCGACCAGCCCATCCTCCCCGGTGTGCACCCGGCTCCACCGGGCCTGACGTGGGTTACCGCCGGCGATCCACGCGAGCGGTCCCCCCTCGACCGGGTCTGGCAGGTCGACGTCGAGGTCGAGCGCATGGCGGGCGTACAGCTTCTCTTTGAGCGGCCCCACGTCTGGACCGTTCGTCAGGACCCACCGTCCGTCACCGGTGAACGGGTCACCGGCCGGCTGCACGTCCTCCTCGAGGTCGTCACAAGGGGTCGACCACACCGGAGAAACCAGCCAGTCGAGGACGTTGCCGTCCGCAGACGTCAGGTGCAGTGTGCGCTCGACCGGGTTCAGTGCGATGGCAGTCATGGGTGGATTCTCCGATGGGGTGGAAAGTGACATGGTCATTTGATGCCGGTGGCAGCGATGCCCTGGACGATCTGCCGCTGGAAGAACAGAAACAGAATCACCACAGGGACGATCGAAACCACCGACATCGCGAGAATGAGGTTGAACGGCACGACTTCCTGCGCACTGAAGCGGGCCAAGGCCACGGGCAGGGTATACACCGATTCGTCTTGCGCGACGATCGAAGGCCACACGTAGTCGTTCCAACGCCACATCATCGAGAAAATCGCCACCACGGCCAGCGCTGGCCGGCACAGCGGCAACACGATGCGCAAGAAGATCCGCATCTCCCCCGCTCCGTCGACACGGGCGGCTTCCAGGAGCTCGTCGGGCAGGGTCAGCATGTACTGGCGCAGCAGAAACACCCCGGTTGGGGTCGCCGCAGCGGGGATGATCAGGCCCCACAGGCTGTTGACCATCCCCAGGCTCGCCACGACCTGGTAAACGGGGACAAGGATGACCTGCAGCGGGATCATGATGGTCGCCAACGTCAACAGGAACAAGGCGTCGCGGCCACGGAAGTTGAACTTTGCCAGTGCATACGCGGCCATGGAGTTGATGGTCAACGTCAGCGCGGTCGCCCCAAGCATCACGACGACCGAGTTGCGCAGGAACGTCACGAACGGGAACCGGGTCAGGGCCTGCGTGTAGTTGGTCAGTGACCACGACGACGGCAGGATTGTCGGCGGGTTCGCGGACAGTTCGGCGGCGCTCTTAAACGACCCGAGCACCGTCCAAACGATCGGGATGAGAACCACGAGAGCGAGCGTCGTGAGGAGCACCGTGCGCAGCGCCTCGCTCATGGTCGTCTTTCCGGTGGTGGACGTCCATGTGCGTCCCGGGGTGGTGGCAGCGCTTCGGCGGCTCATACGGCCTCACTCCTACGTCCGACAAGCCAGTTGATGAGCGTCAAAGTGAAGATCCCCACGAACAGTAGGACGGATGCAGCCGCGGCGAAGCCGTACCGGATCGGGGAGCGGAACGCGTTGTCATAGATGTACTGCACGATCAAGGTCGACGCCCCGTCGGGCCCCCCACCGGTGAGGGTGTAGATGTAGTCGTAGGCTTGGAAACCGTTGATGGTCGCCAGGACCACGACTACCACGATGGATGGCGACAGCATCGGTAGGGTGATCGCCCGGAACTGCACCCATGCGGACGCGCCGTCCATCGCGGCGGCCTCGTACAACACCGGGTCGATGCCCTGCAGGCCGGCGAGCAGGATGAGGATAAAGAAGCCGGCGTGCATCCAGACGGCGACGATGACGATTGCGCCCAGTGCCAGGTTCGGTTCTACCAGCCATCCGGGCTGGCCCAGACCCAACCTCGCCAAGCCGGAGTTAAGCAGGCCGCCCTTGCGTTGCAGGATCCAGTTCCACACCAGGCCGACCACTACCGGGGAGATGAGCACGGGCACGAATACGACCGCGCGGTAGAACCCTTTCGCGCGCCGTTGGGCTTGTAGCAGGACTGCGATCGCGATGGCCACGCTTACGGCGATGGCGACAAACGAGGATGCGAACAGCACAGTGTTGCGCACGACGGCCCAGAACGCGTCATCGTGCAGGATCCGGGCGTAGTTGCCGTTGCCGGCCCAGGTGAAGGTTCGCGCGTCAGAGGAGTTGTACAGGCTTATGTTGAAGCCGTTGATTGCCGGATAGATCGTGAAGACGGCGAAGATGGCCAGGTTCGGCAAGATGAAGAGGTACGGGATCAGCCTCAAGCGCAGCAGTCTGATCCGGCGTGCCCGGTTCGGGGAGTGTCGGTGTGGTGATGCCGGGGGCCGACGGGCGATCACACGCCCGTCGGCAGCGGTTGCTGGACTCAAGAGTCCAGTTCCTTCACCAGCGATTCAATGGTCTTCTGCAGGTCCGCGATCGCGGCAGGCAGTTTGTCTTTGCCGGCGACCACCTTGTCCATCTCGGCGAGCAGGGCGGTGCCGGACCCGGAGAAGGCCGGGTCGGAGTTCGCGTACGAGCCTTCCTTGGGGGTCCGGGCGAGGTCGGCGAGGAAGACGTCCATGTCCGCCTGCCGGGACGGATACGTCAGGTGACCGGCGGTGAGGTCGACGCGGGTAGGCAGGTTGCCACTCCTGGTGACGAACGCAGCCTGGTCCTTGGCGTTGTTCATGTACTCGATGAAGAACGCGGACAGGGCGGGGTTCGGGGACGACTTGAACGCGACCATGTACTTGCCGCCTTGGAACCCACCGCACGCTTCGGCGCAGGGGTTTGGAACCGCTGCCCAGGTGAATGGGGCGTTCTTCGTGAACTGGCCAACCTGCCAGTTGCCTGACAGGTAGATCGGGGTGTTGCCGGCGAGGAAGATGTCGTTCGCGCTCTTGTATTTGCTGCCGCTGCCCAGCCACAGGTCCCGCGGCATGGAGTCTTCGGCCATCATGTCGACCAGCGGCTGCAGTGCGGCGACGGCCTTGTTCTTGTCCAGGGACATCTTGCCCTTGTCGACGAGCTGAGTGCCGTACTGGCTGAGCACGGTGGACACACGCGAACCGGACTTGTCCATCGCGAACGCGTACGGGACACCGGTTGCCTTCCGGACGGCTTTGCCGGCCGCGATCATCTCTTTCCACGTCCACGGCTTGTCCACCGACGGCAACGGCACGCCTGCCTTCTTGAACAGGTCGACATTGACGAACGGGCCGTTCAACGTCAGGTCACTGGGCACTCCGAGCAGCTGATTGTCTTTGGTGACGACTGCGCCGGCATACGCGGGAACGAACTGGTTGACGTAGCCCTTGCCCAGGAACGAGGACAGGTCGAGAAGGTCCGAGCGGAAGGGGCTCACGTCTGCGGTTCGGACCACGTCTGGGGCGTTGCCGCCCGCCAGTCGTGCCTGGACGGAAGAGATCAGGTCCGAGTACGGCAAGATCTCCAGTTTGACCTTTACCTTGTACGTCTTCTCGAACGTGGTGATCAGGTCGCGAGTGACTTGCTCGTCGGGGCCATCGGTGAAGTACACGTACGTCATCGATTTTCCAGCGAAGTTCGCCGCAACGATCTTGGTCGCGGTCGGCTGGGACTCTTTCTGTCCGCCGCCGGGGGCGCAGGCTGCCAATACGAGTCCGAGCGCCGTCACTGCTCCCGCAACGAACAGCGATTTTCGGGATACGTTCACCGGTTCCTCCTTGAGCCAGGCGTGGCGCAGCATGGTGCGGCACCGCTTTGTGGTGGTCTGTGCCGAAATCTGCCGTTGCATCAACTTCAGGGCGTGACACGAACCTTGCATGGAGTGTCAGCCATTTTCTTTCCAATAGAAAGTTATTTCCGTCTGGCAGAATGTCGACTTGTGTGGCACTGTTGATCCGGCGGGTCGTCGAAGTCTCGCCTTGGACCATGAGAGCGGCCTGGTCCGAGCAAAGTCGGGCCAGGAGGACAGATACTGTGGCAACTCCGGTGAGATGTGGCATGCGGATGTCCCTGCGCCATGCATGCGCCGGTCATCCACGTTTCCACCGTCGACGTGAGGACTGCACCCGGAGGCTCACGTACTGGCGCCCCGTCGACAAAGGTTGGCCCGCATCATGAGCACGAAAGCGGCACCCACCCCGGCGAACGGCGACTCCGACCTCGGACCCCTGCCCGCATCCCTGAAGAGTCTGCTCGTCCTGGAGAGCGTTGTCACCAACGAGCGGTTATCTGATATCGCGGACTCGACACAACTGTCTTACAGCACGGTGCACCGCATCCTTGCGGACCTGACAAGTGCTGGCTGGGTATATCAGACGGACAATAGGAGATATCGCGCCGGACGGCGTCTGCTCGCTCTGTCGGGCCTTCTTCTCGAGGATTCCGGAGTGGTTTGGAGAGCGCGTCCCCACCTCACCAGACTGCGTGAGAAGACGGGTTTCACGGTTCATTTTGGACTCATCAAGAATGCGGACATCATGTACGCGGCCAAGCTTGACGGTGGCGGGTCGTACCGAATGAAGTCGCGGGTCGGAGTTGTCGTGCCGCTATATTCGACAGCGATCGGTAAGGCCGTGCTGGCGACCCTGCCCGAAGCCGAGGTGGTATCCCTGCTGGCCCGTGCTGACATCCGAAAGGTGACTCCCCGCACAGTGACATCCTTGCCTGTGCTTCAGCGTGAGCTAGCCATCTCACGAAAGCGGGGTTGGGCGGTTGACGACGGCGAGAACGAAATAGACCTGCGTTGCCTTGGTGCGGCCGTTTTCGACTCCTCTGGGCGTGCGATCGGCGGCGTGTCGGTGTCCGCGCTCGGGTTCGAGTTCCCCAAACGGCGCGTGCGCTCGGTGTCGCAGGATGTGGTGGCGGCTGCACGCGGAATTACCGTCGACCTAGGCGGATCACTGCCGACCTAAGGTTCTAGGCACGGCAGAGCTGCCTTCTTGAGGGCCAGCTAGGCGCGGCTAGGTGTCGGGTTAAGGGCCTGAACGCGTTACTCACCATCGTGTCCATCCCGCTGTCGGTGCCGGTGGTCGCTGGGACCAGGTTGCGTCGTGAAGCACCAACTCCGCCCCGGGCGCCGCCAGGTTTGGAGCAGACGCCCATGGCCAACCTCGCGTTCGGGCTTACCCTGCATGGCGAGGTGCGGGGCTGGACACGTGCGCGGTCCTGCCGCCCATGCGCTTCCTGGCAGAGCGAACCAGCATCAATCAAGCCTTGATTCTGATTGGGGACTTTCTCATGGCCACGGACACGCGTCGGCCCAGCCAACCAAGCGTCGTACTCGGTTGACGCTCCGAGCCGGATTCCAGCTCATCGACAACGGATATGCGTTCACCGAAAGCGGAATGTGTTGTGGGAACGCAGTAGGTCAGTTGGGGTCTCCTGCGCGAGGGTGCCCAATAGACCCGCCCGGTGAAGATCTTCGTTCAGGTACGCACCTCATATGCGACACCCGGCGGCCGTCGACGCAGCTCGGCAAGGGGTGGCGACCAGGAGCGTTGCACTTTGAGAGTAGGCAAAGGTGGTCACGAATGTGTAGGGAAGTCGTTGCGTTCGGCCTGTCCTGTTGTGTTTTTGGTGTTTGTGATGGACGATGATGGATATGGAGCGGATCGAGTCCCTGTTGTTGAGCACGGGTGATGTAGCGAGCGTCCTCGGGGTGTCCCGTCAGCACGTCGTTGATCTGTGCGATCGCGGCGACCTGATCTTCGTGCGCGTCGGGTCACATCGTCGTGTTCCGCGGTTCGAGCTGGATCGGCTTCTCGGAGTGGTGCGTGGGGGCAAACTGACGCGTGATCAGGAACGCTCGTTGTGGTTGCACCGGGCGGTGCTGGCCGAGCTGGTCGAAAACCCAGAAGACGTTCTCGCGAGGGTGGGTGGGAATCTGCACCACCTGCGGGCCCAGCACCTGGGGCGGGGCATGACTGCACACTGGTTGGATCAATGGCAAAAGGTGCTCGACGCCGGAGTCGACGCGGTTGCCGACGTGCTGACATCTCAGGGACCGGCAGCGTTGGAACTGCGCCAGAACTCTCCCTTCGCCGGGGTGATCTCCGAAGAGGTGCGTTCACGGGTCTTGGCATCCTTCGTGCGGCACTGGCGTCGGGACCATGGGCAGCCCAGCCAGGCCACCACGGGCGGCGACCGTCGCGCTGATCGAGTCCGGGTGAGCGGGTGAATCGTGAACAGCTGGCCCACATCCTGCGCGCGGCGTCGACGATCGTGGACGACCCGAACATCCTGGTCATCGGTAGCCAGTCGGTGCTGGCCACCTTCGATGAGGACGAGCTCCCGGACGCGGCCACCGCATCCATGGAGGTCGACCTTGCCTACTTCGACGACCCCACAGAGGACAAGGCTGACGCGGTCGACGGCGCGATCGGCGAGCTCTCCCCATTCCACGAAATGAACGGTGTGTACGCACAAGGGGTCAGCGTGCGGACCGCGGTGCTGCCGGAGGGCTGGCGTGGCCGTGTGGTCCCCTGGTCAAACCAGTCCACCGGCCGAGCTCTGGCGGCGTTTCTGGAGCCGCACGACTGCGTTGTTTCCAAACTCGTGGCGTATCGGGAGAAGGACTTCGCGTTCGCGGCTGCCATGCTCGAGTTCGACTTGATCGACCCAACGATCCTTGCCCGGCGCATCGCCCGGTTGCCTGCGAGCCTAGATCCGCTGGTACAGAAGAGGCTGCATTCATGGTTGAAGGCCTGGGTCGACCGACACCAACCAGACTGACCTCATCCCTGACATCCGACCGCCGCTCGTCATGAAGTGGCCTCTTGCGTGCGACCCGAGGTGCGGGGCCGTCGAGGCTATCTGCGCGGCACCGTGGGTATCCGTGACCAGATCCGTGACCAAGACGCCACGGGACGGAGCGGCACAGCTGGGGACGGCTGCGACGTCGACGGAGTGGCGAGCACGACGAAGGGTGACGGGGGAGACGGATCGGGCGGTCTGGGACCGGGTTCGCTCTGCTCATAACCCGGAGGTCGCAGGTTCAAATCCTGCCCCCGCTACCAACGCGTCAGCGGTATAACCGCAGGTCAAAGGCTCGCCAACTGTTGTTGGCGGGCCTTTGGCGTGTCCGGGGTATGCACTCTGACCAAGTCCCTGACCACGGATGTCTCGGGTGTCCCGCAGAGTCTCAGTCTGGATAGACGCATCGGGACACGTGAGCGTAATCAGGACGATCTGGGTGACGTGAGGCGGCGCTCCTCGGGTCGTTCTCCGGGCGGTCGCAGGCGCGTGCGACCAGCCCGTCGGCTCGCCCGAGACCGATTCATGGCCAGCCCTCACATCCTTCGTCGCCCTCGATCGACGGCCAACACACCGAGGAGGCTGGCCAAAGATCATGCTGTTGTTAGCTCCAGATCCGATCGCCAGGTGACCAGATATCTGCTTGGCTCGTACCGGTGGTATCGAACAACCCATCGGTAAAGACGAGGACGGATTCCAGCACCTCATGGAAGTCAGCCGGTAGCCGATCTTCAAGGTTTTGCCGTGTGCGCCAGGCGTGCCACTTGGCTTGCGCTATGGCGGGGTAGCCGTCCAGGACAGGGCGAAGGGGGCCCATCTGGGCGTTTCGATAGGTCGACACCTTGTTGATTGCGGCGTGGATGTCGGCAGCGACAAGGCGATGTTGACCGGTGAGCAGGTAGATGTCGCCGAAGTCGCGCCATCGTGTGCTTGTGATGCCACGCTGAGATGCAGTCACGATCTTCTCGGCGAGCACCATCGGGATTGGATAGCCGAGCAGTCTGATGTTTCCACCCAGCAGGCGGGGAAACTGCACCTTTGCGGGGCGGGGCCAAATCGGATCTCCAACATTGACATCGACGTGGAATCGCATCTTTGCGGTCGCAAGTTGAGCTCCGAGGCTGACGCGCACGCCGCTGTATGCGTTCTCGTCCCGGATTGCGACGGCGTGGGTGTTGGAGGTGTCGAACCAGAGTCCATCATCCTGATCATCGGGCAGTTGGGTGTCCGCGACCGTGATAATCATCGACTTGATGGCGCCGACGTCGTTGGACATCTTCAGTGCTGCGAAGTCGATATCTGCTGTCGGTCGGCGAAGTTGGTATGCGGCCAGTAGGACACCTCCCTTGAGGACGAAGTCCTGGCTGCTGGCCGAGGCTGCCAGACGCAGGAGGAAGCCTTCGAGTGCGTACAGACGTAGGTACTCGTCGTTGGCGCGCCCGGACTTCTTCGCTATCGCTCGCAGGTCCAAGTACGCGCGACCTGCGAGCGTGGCACGGGTTGGCGGGGGCGTGCGCTCTACTGTCATAACAGCACCTCCAGGGCGTGCAGGAGTGCGGGCATTGCCCTCGGAAAAGCTCTGGCGACCGCGATCAGTTGTGCTGGTTGGCCACCGCCATGAAGCCATCTGCGTAGCGCCTCGTTGGCGACATCCGAGCCGGCCGTGTTCCGCAGGCGGTAGGTGTCCACGATGGTCCTGGGGGCGCTGTACAAGCCGATGGTCGTGGTGTCGTCGACCGGAACCGTTGTCCGTCCGATGTCAAACGTCGCTGCCTCGAAGCTGTGCCATTGGATGACTCCTGAGAGCCGCGGATGCCATTTGTCGCGAGGCAGCGCGATGTCGTGTCGAGCGGGTATGGCATCGGTGAGATCGTGTCGCGCGAGCGCTGACAGCAAACAGATCGTGGCTTCTGGGGCACGCTTTGCCACTTCCAGGAGGTCAAGGTCGGTGAGCTCGGCATCGGCTTTCCGGTAGAGTCCGCGGCCGACCTGCTCGAGCGCTCCAGTGTCGCGCAGGCTGTACAGCCGGTGATGGCTGAGCCCGGCGTCCAGTGCCTGTGCGTACGTGAACGTTGATGGAAGTCGTTCCAGCCCTGCCCGAGTCATAGGAGAAACCCTACACAGAAGGTGTTCATCTGTGTAGGGTTTGTCGGCCTGTCACGACCAGATGAGCCTGGGCCCGGGATGTGATTCGCCCGCAAGCCTGCCCAGCCGGGGCCCATGTCCGACACATCGCCGCTGTGCGCGTCGTGGTCGTGGTCGTGGAACCCGTGTACTGGGTAGTCAAATGTACGAGCGCCGCCGCAAAAGCGGGCAGGTCGGGGGAGAGGACGCAGATTCAGCTGGGTCGTTCAATCTGACCAGATTTCTGACCGAGACGCGGTGAGATGGGGCGGGATACTCGGGGTACCAGGAGACAGTCAGGGCGATCTTCGTTGGAGTGTAGAGATGAATAGGACGAGTAGGCACGTTTGGACTGTGGCCTTGTGTGCTCATAACCCGGAGGTTGAGCACGCTTGAGACGTCGACGGCGGCGACCGCCGGGTGAGTTTGCGGGCGACCGCCGGCGCTCAAGGCACCGGTTATCGCTGTTCGTAACTTGAAGAGTGGCCGCCAGGATCAATTTCTACGGCGTAGGCGTCGTGGGTCGGACGAGTTGGCCAGATGGATAGAAACACAAACGCGCGCTCTTCGCGGCTACCAGATCCGGTAGTGGGCTGGGACAGGATTGTGCGCCTGCGATTGCATCAGCGTTCTCGAGGGCAGTGCGGTCGATTTGTCCTTCACCAACGACGTGGACCACGTACTTGATCCAGTTGCCCTTGACCAGGAACAGGTGCGGCGCCTCAAGTCGGTCAGTCGTGGCATTCTGTGATGAGAAGCCCAACTCGATTTCGAATGAAGACAGTCGAGGCGCCGCGTGAATGACGAGGACGATCGTGCCACCACTCACCTTCGTGCATCCGATTCCGGCGTGACTGCGGGGGCGGGCACCGTTCATCTCGTTCTCGGATACGACGCGAGCCCGGCAAGCCAGAACGCTTTGACCGTGGCAGCAGACCTTGCTCGGCGTCTTCAGGCCCAGCTTCACGTCGTGCATGCGATCGCCATGACGGACTACCCCATCGACCCTGACGAGGCTGATTGGGAGGAGAAGGGGAGTCTGGCCCTTGCGGCCGAACGGGAGGCCATCGAGGTCGCGCTGCAGTTCCACTCGACGGGGTGGACCTACCACGAATGGCGCGGCGATCCGGCTCAGCTCCTTTGCCAGCTGGCTGACGCCCGTGAGGCCCTCATGGTGATCGTCGGCATTCACCACGGCGGCCGCGGAGCCGGGCTTCACCGACTGATGACTGGCTCGGTATCACGCCGGCTCACGGAGCAGGCCCACTGCCCGGTGCTCGTCGTACCATTTCGCGAGCACCGATGAAGCATTCGCCTCAGTAGGCCCTGGCGTACGGAGGGAAGGCTAGAACTGCGACTCGGCCCGCGCGGCGAAGTGCTCCGCTCTCAGGCACATCAGCGTCACTCCGCGCAACCGCTCCAAGAACGTTACGGCGCCCGCACGCCACCCATGTGTAAACTGCGGCGCGTAGCACCGGCGGTGGGGCTCGCCGTACCCGAACCGTCACTCCGAGTGGGTGACCAACAGTCCCTACCTGAAGACCTCGTGGTGCCCTTGGCCTGCGAGCCCGTCCAGGTAGGGAGGTCGCGCCGGTGCCCGACGAACAGCCCATCGACAACACGCGTGCCGCGGCCCGCGAACCCGTCGACCCTGACATCGACCTGCGGCGGGCCAGACCGGCCCGTCGCAGCCGAGGCGATGTCGCCATGCTGGCCACCATCGCCGCCGGTGGCGCAACAGGGGCGGCTGCGAGGTACCTGATCGGGCAGGGCTGGCCGACGGCTGCGGGATCATTCCCGGCCAGCACACTGGGGATCAACGTTCTTGGGTGCGCGCTGATCGGCGTCCTGATGGTCCTGATCACCGAGGTGTGGACCAGGCAGCGTCTGATCCGCCCGTTCCTGGGGACAGGGGTCCTCGGGGGTTTCACCACCTTCTCCACCTACACGGTCGACATACAACGGCTCGTTGCCGGTGGCCACGTGGACATCGCGCTGTTCTACCTCGTCCTGACCCCTATCGGCGCGCTCCTGGCCGTATGGGTGTCAGCATCCGCAACACGACGCTTGGTCAACTGGAGGATCCAATGAGACTCACCGGCACCGCTCAACGGCTCACGATCATCGTCGGAGACTCCGACCACTGGCACCACAGACCGCTGTTCACCGAGATCGTCCACCGCGCCCACGCCGCCGGTCTGGCGGGGGCAACGGTCCTTCACGGCGTCGAAGGCTTCGGCGCCACCAGCCGTATCCACACCTCGCGGATCCTGAGCCTGTCCGAGGACCTGCCCGCGGTCATCGTCATCGTCGACAGCCACGACCGCATCCGCGACTTCCTGCCCCAGCTCGACGAGCTCGTGAGCGAGGGGCTGGTCATCCTCGACGACTGTGAGGTGATCCGCTACGTCGGCAAGAACCCCGACGGAACCGGTGGCGGACACGCCCCCCTCGACATCCCCGGCCACGATCGATGAACCTGTTCCTGGTCATCGCCGGCGCGGCGGTCGGGGCGCCGCTGCGGTATCTGAGCGACCGGGCCATCCAGACCCGCCACGACACGGTCTTCCCGTGGGGCACCTTCACCGTCAACGTGCTCGGGTCGCTGATGCTGGGCATCATCGCCGGCGCCGTTGCGGCTGGCGGTGCATCCCCGCAGGTCCAGCTGGCCCTGGGCACCGGGTTCTGCGGTGCGCTGACCACCTACTCCACGTTCTCCTACGAGACGCTGCGGCTGCTCGAGGACGACGCCCGGCTCTTCGCCGCAGCCAACGTGGTGGCCAGCATTGTGGCCGGACTCGGCGCTGCCTTCCTCGGCGTGGCCATCAGCCAGGCGATCTGGTCATGACCGTCACCCCACCCGACCCGGCTCGTGCCCCGAGCCACGACAAAGAGGGATGGCTCAGCCCAGGAGTCGCAAGCGTGGGCGCCGCCTCCCTGTTCAGCGATGCCGGACACGAGATGGCTACCAGCGTCCTACCCACCTTCCTGACCTCCACCCTGCACGCCGGCCCGGCGGCACTGGGCGTGATCGAAGGTGTGTCCGACGCCCTCACCGGGCTGAGCAAGCTGGCCGGAGGGCCCCTGGCCAACGACCCCGTCCGGCGCGGCCGACTCGCCTCCGGCGGATACCTCGGCACAGCCATCGCCACCTCGGCGATCGGCCTGACCACAGGCGTCTGGCAGGTCGCCATCCTGCGCGCCATCGCCTGGATATCGCGCGGCATCCGCTCCCCGGCCCGGGACATGCTGCTCACCTCCCTGGCCCCGAAGTCGGCCTACGGCCGCGCATTCGGACTCGAACGCGCCGGAGACAACGCCGGCGCCATCCTCGGCCCGCTGATGGCCGCCGTCCTGGTGGCCGTCATCGGGATCCGGGAGACGATCATGCTCGCGATCGTCCCCGGCGCCCTGGCCGCGATCGCGATCACCATCGCTGCCCGCCAGGCCCGGCGCACCCTGACCCCAGTCGAAGGCCGGCGCACCCTGAGCCTGAACCTCAGCGATCTGCGACAAGCCGGGCTGGCCCGCGCCCTGACACCCGCTGCCCTGTTCGAGCTGGGCAACCTGGCCACGACATTGCTGATCCTGCGTGCGACCAACCTGCTGACCGCCGACGGGCGCAGCGTAACCGCCGCCACCAGCATCGCCATCCTGTTGTATGCCGCGCACAACGGTGCCGCGACCTTCGCCTCGCTGGGCGGTGGGCATCTCGCCGACCGCTTCAGCCCACGAGGTGTCTTTACCGGCGGGGCCGCCGTCTACGTCCTGGGCTACCTGGTGTTCGCCTGGGAGCAGCACCGGTGGCCCATCTTGCTGATCGGATTCGCGCTCTGCGGTCTGGGCATCGGCTTTGCCGAGACCGCCGAGTCCACCGTCGTGGCCCAACTGCTCCCCGAACACCTGCGCAGCAACGGATTCGGAGTCCTCGGCCTCGTCCAGTCGTTCGGCGACCTCGGGGCCACCATGATCACCGGGATCCTCTGGTCGGTGTTCTCCGCGACCGTCGCATTCCTGTACGCCGCGACCTGGATGATCCTGTCGGTCGCAGCCTCGGGATGGCTGCGTCCACCCAGTCAACGACCAAGACAGGCCGTCTCATGACGGCGGACCGACGCTCGGTACAACACCATTCGGGACGAAAGACCCATGCCAAACCCCTACGCCAGGCAATAGCGTCGATGACAGACCCAAGAAAGGTTGACTCAACATGAGCTTCGAAATCAGCGGCATCGCCGCGCTGGAGATCCTGGACTCCCGCGGACGCCCAACCCTGCAGACAACGGTCACACTCTCCGACGGGACCACCGCCGTCGCAGGAGTCCCGTCCGGGGCCTCCACCGGCACCCGCGAGGCGGTCGAGCTGCGCGACGGCGACACCACCCGCTTCGGCGGGTCCGGAGTGCTGACCGCGGTCGGCAACGTCAACGGCGAGATCGCCGACCTGCTCCGCGGCAGGCAATGGGAGTCCCTGTCCGCAGTCGATGAAGCGATGGTCGCCGCCGACGGGACGCCCACCAAAGCGCGTCTGGGCGCCAACGCCACCGTCGGGGTCTCGATGGCCCTTGCCAGGGCGTTGGCCGCCTCCAGCGGGCAACCCCTGCACGAGTGGCTACCGGCCTTCGGTCAGCCGCCGCGGATGCCGGTGCCGTGTTTCAACGTCCTCAACGGCGGTGCGCACGCCCCCAACGCCCTGGACTTCCAGGAGTTCATGATCACCCCGCTCGGTGCGCCGAACGTCACCGAGGCCGTGCGCGCCGGAGCCGAGGTGTATGCCGCGCTGCGCAAACGGTTGTCGGCCGCCGGGCACGCCACCGGGCTCGGCGACGAGGGCGGCTTCGCGCCTGAGCTGGCCGAACCAGAAGAGGTGCTCGAGGTGATCGTCGCCGCCATCTCCGACGCCGGATACACCCCTGGACGCTCGGGTATCGCGATCGCCCTGGACCCCGCCGCCTCTGAGTTCCGCGACGAGGACGGCAGCTACCACGTCAACGGTCAGCAGCTGACCAGCGGCGACATGGTCGAACGCTATGCGGCGATGATCGAGCGCTACCCGATCTGGAGCATCGAGGACGGCCTCGGCGAGTCAGACGATGACGGCTGGCAGGCGCTGACCGCCCGGCTCGGTGACCGGGTGCAACTCGTCGGCGACGACAACTTCTGCACCAACCCCGCCATCATCACCACGGCGATCGCCAACGGCATCGCCAACGCGGCCCTGATCAAGCTCAACCAGATCGGCACCGTCAGCGAGACCCTCGAAGCGATGGCCATCTGCCACCGGGCCGGGTACGCCCAGATGATCTCCCACCGCTCGGGCGAGACCCCCGACCCCTTCATCGCCGACCTCGCAGTCGGCACCGGGTGCGGCCAGCTCAAAACCGGAGCACCGGCGCGCGGCGAACGAGTCGCCAAATACAACCGCCTCATCGAGATCAGCGCCCACCACCCGAACCTGCCATACGGAAAGGGCTGACACAGACACGCGGGAGCCAAGATAGCGATCAAGAAGCCGGTCGAATGCGTGACGACTGGTTTCAGCGCTACTTGCCCGGTCGACGATCGGCTAACGGCGGGCAAGCCCGTCGGTGGCGCTCAGGGATGGAGATCGGCTCGAAAGACCGGCTTGCCGCCGCCAAAGGTCGACCTGCTCAGGCGGTTCGCAATCCGGGTTACAACTCCAAACCTGATCAGGGGGTCCTACCTGACCGGCCGCGTCACGATCGGCGAGCCGTCTGAAAAACGCCCAGCCTCACTCGCACTCAGTTCGCCAGATCCGGTAGTGATGTTGGGCCCCATCCCACACCAGGTGACCCGTGGTGGACCTGCAGATGTGTGGCCAAGGCATAACGGCTAGCTGGCTGGACGGGCCACGATCTTCGATTGGGGCTTCGGCCGCGGCAGTGGTCGGCGGGACTGTAGCCAAATGTGTAACCGGGACACTCGGGGACGGGCGAGATATCGCGGTACGTGTGGACCTCTTGGCTTGGGATGGTGTGCGTCAGGGGAGAGGGCTTGAGTCGTCTGGGACGTGATTCGCAGTGCTCATAACCCGGAGGTCGCAGGTTCAAATCCTGCCCCCGCTACCAATGTCTTCGCGTCAGAGGCCCTTTCCCAGTGGGGGAGGGCCTCTTGCTTTGGCCATGTGTAGCCAGATGTGTAGCCGGAATCGTCAAGGAATCGCCTGGGAGTCGAGATCCGGTGGGACGCGTGATGACGATTGAGCAGGATTGAGACGTCGGCGGCGGCGATGAGGTTGTCCCGGGTCTCGTGGAATTTGAGTGGCGGTCCCCCGCCTGACACCGCCCGTGGGGTAGGTGTTGGGCGTCCGCCAAGACACCACCAAGAAGGGGACCACCGTGACC
>DATCNE010000228.1:0-7661 GCA_036565395.1 Dermatophilaceae bacterium | reverse complement strand
AGCTCGAACGCTTCGAACCTCACACGCGAGCACCGATAACCACCAGGCTGCGATAGCGAAATGGCCTACGGTCACGCGAGGAGGCTGCGCCGACCTGGAACAGCTGAGGTTGTCTTCGAGGAAGAAGCGTGCTGCAAGGGGGCTGCGACCGGCAGAGCAGTTCAATGCTGCCCCTGTGACGTCTGTCCATTGTGGTCGCCGCAGTCGACGTCGGCAGGACGACAGTCCCGTTGTCGGTGACCGACGACGCGCGTTCTCGCCTGTTCGGTTCGGTTGATGCTCGTGCGGCGCGCTGACGCGGGCGTGGTGATCGGCGCCTCTCTGGCAGCCAAGCCGCCGGGGTTGGGCACCGGCCGATCGCGTTCGCGCTGGGCAGGCCGGCGAGCACGGTTCGTGGGGTGGCCGATCCGGTTCGCCGCTCGAGCCGAGGAGTGGCGGGCGTCGTTCACCGGCCTGGCCGGCCTCGCCCAGATCCCCGCCGCGTGGGTCATCACCAGTGTGGTGCTGACCGTGTTCGGCTGGGTCCCCCGGCTCACCGCTGCGGTTTGCGGCCTGCTAGCAGTGTTCATCGCCCTCGGCGAGTTCGGGGTGTTGTGGAACGCGCCCCAGTGGCTGATGGACCTCTCCCCGTCGTCGTGAAGCAGTTGGTGACCCTCCGACACCTCCTGGGCCGCCCCGATAGAGGAACCCCGTGCGAGAACGTCGCAGGTCAGGGCATGGGCGCCATAGGCAGTTGTCCGTAAGCCCGGCCCGGTGACGATTCTCGCTTACGTCCGTCGTACAGGACAGCCAACGGGGATCCGTCGGGTCAGCTGGCGGCCTCTCTTGGGGTCAGCCAGTCATGGCTGCGGATGATGCTCTCGGTGCGACCGGACAGTTCCATGGGCGCCTCCCCGTCGTCGGAGCGGTCACACACGTCCTCGCGCAATATGCGCTCCGCTTCGCGTGCATGGCCTTCGGCGGCGGCGACCGCGGCCAGGTCCAGTCTCGGGATCTCCTCATGTGGGGCGGCCAGCGCGGCCAGTTCCGCGGCGGCCCGCGCCTGTCCGAAGTCCCCGCTCTTGAGAGCGGAGGTGGTGACAATGTGGGCGACGTCGACGACGGCGCAGAGCATGTGTTGGTCGAGCCGGTCCCCTTCGTGCAGCCATGACCAGCCGCCGGTGCGCAGCTGGTCGAAGGGTTGCCCGCCCACCAGGGTCAGCGCCCGGCGCAGATCGGTGATCCCGTCGGCGCCGCGCGCCTCGCCGCGAACCCGCAGTCGTCGGAACAGGTCAGCGTCGACGAGTAGCCCGTTGACCTGGTAGACGCCGACGCCTGCAGCCTTCGCCGCCGTCGACTGCCGTGCGTCGGGCAGGTGCTTCTGACCGGTCCGCGGGTTGACCCCGAGCCAGTCCCGCACCGTCTTGATGCCGGTGCGGGCGCGGCCGACGGTGATCCCGAACGCGTCGGCGAGCTGAGCCGGGGTCGCACCGTGCGGGCGAGTTCCGAGGTAGGCGAGTATCTCGATGAAGTACGCCTTGCGTTGGGCGACTGCGACGGCGTCGCCGCGGGTTCGGGCACCGACTGGACCGAGCAGCGTCAGCCGGGGCAGGTCGCAGTCGCCGGCGAACCAGGAGTCGACGTCGGCGTCGAGGGTCGGGTCGGCGTCCTCGAGCTCGGCGCGGACGCGGGTCGGGACCAGTGGGGCCAGAGCACTCAGGTCCTCAGCTGTTGTGGCGCCGTCGCGCAGGTACTCCTCGTCAAGTCCGCCCAGCACCGACTCGACCGGCTCGTCGACGACTTCGTCCGGGGTGTCGCGGGGCAGCGTGTGCTCGCTGCGCAGGGCGCCGGCACCGTTGGAGTAGGACCGCCAGCCCACCTCGGCGAACTGGTCGTGAGGGATCTCGACGTCGACCAGGTCCTCGCTCTGAGCCAGCAGCGCCGCGCATCCTTGGGCTTCGTCGCTGGTCAGCCCGGCCGCGACGAGGTCGAGCCCGGCGTGGGGAACGCTGACGCGGCCCCGGGCGGTGACGTCCACGACAACGCCCGGGGTTTCTGCGCGGTCGCCAACAAGGACGACACAGGTGGCGGTGCGGCCCGGGTGCTCATCGACGAGGCGCAGCAACTGGGCCATCGCGGGGGTCTCTGTGCCGGCGGCGTCGACCATCAGGAGCCGGCTGGGCCATGTGTCGTCGCCGAGCTGGGCGGCGCGTGCTGTGGTCACGTCGTGTCCCAATGCGGCGACGCGGTCGATCGTGGCGACGGCGTCGGTGAGCACCTCGGCCGCGAGGTCCGAGCCCCCGTCGTGGTACCGGACGCGCTGGGAGTTCATCGGCGCGATCTCTGCAGCGATACCGACGCAGTCCACGGTCACCTCGCGTGACCAGGGGTTGCAGGCCAGTTCGGCGGCCAGGTACCGGGCGAAGTCCTGGCCGTAGGTGGGGTCTCCAGTGATGGTGATGGCGGCTAGGTCCTCGCAGTTGAGCAGCCACGCGTCGTCGTCGTCGCTGGCGCCGATGGTAACCAGCAGCGGGTAGGGGGCGGGCTGGTCTGGCTCGTGTGGTCCGACCTCGTCGAGGTCGACGCCGGTGGGGCAGCCCCACCGCATCCGGTCTTCGCTGCCCTGCCAGGGTGCGGGTAGGTCCTGTGCTTGGCTCAGGTGAAGGACGAGGCCGCCGGCGATCAGCTCGACAGCAGCCACGTGCGGCATGTTCTCCCCTGTTGCGCTTTGGCGGGTCGCGAGTCGCCGCAGCACAGCGTCCATCAGCTCGACGGTGGGTGCAGACCTCGACCCGGAGGCGGTCAGCGTCTTCTCGACCGGTGCCAGAACGGGTTCGGGGACCGCGATGGTCCGCCCTGGCCGGCGGGCTCGGAACTGTGCCCGGCGGCGCCGGCGTAGCAGCAGCAGCATTGAGCCGGCCAGGATGGTTCCCGCGCCGGCCAGACCCTCAAGCATCCAGGGCGCGCTGGGCGTGTCCTCGCCCGCGGTGGCCGCCTCTGGGTTTTGGTACTGGCTAGCCGACGGGTTTGCCTCCCCGCTCTCGACCGGCGCCAGTGTGCGGCGCGCCGGTGCCGGTCGGGTCGAGACGGGATCGGGTGCGCCCGGGTGGGGTTTTCGTGTGCCCTGGGTCCCGGCGGCTGGGCCGCTCCGACCCGGGACGTGATCGGCCTTTCCGGGCTTCGGGCCGGAAGACTTGGCCGAGGTGGTGGCGGCGGGGATCGTCAGGGTCCAGCCCACGTCGATCACGTCGGGGTCGGCCAGGTGGGCGCCTCCGGGCTGGGTGGTGGACTGGGACGCCTCGAAGATCTCCGGGTAACGGGAGGGGTCCCCGAGCTCCTCCTGGGCGATTTCCCAGAGGGTGTCGCCGCGGTGGACGGTGACAGTGTGCTCACCGCGTTGACCCTGCTGGTCGCCCGCGGGCAGGTTCAGCACCCACCCGGGCTTGAGGAAGCCGGGCCGGTGACCCAGGACGTCGGTGTTCAGCGCCGCGATCTGCGGGTATCTGTCCCCGGCACCCAGGTGATCACTGGCGATCGACCACAGCGTCTCTCCCCGCAGCACGGTGTGCTTCACCGTGGCGGGCGGTGTCTCCACCTTGGGAGTCGACCTCGCCACGTCTGGTGCCGAAGCGGAGTGCCCCGCAGTCGAGGTACTGATGGTCTGGTTGTGGCCACCGGCGAGGTTTGGCGTCGAGATGACGACAGGGACCATGGCTGCGGTGGCGGGCGCGGCGGCGGCCGGCGGCGCGCCCTGCACCGACATGGGTGCAGCGATGAACAGCAACATCGCGGTGCTCACCAACCCGCGGGCAGCGGACTGCGGCAGTCTCAGGCCGGGCATACGCGGCACCCGGATCCCCCGCACCCGGGAGATCAGCTCGAGGAGGATGGAGAGGGTCAGGAACGCCCACGCCGCCCAGGCGACGACCTTGATGAAGCCGAGGGCGAGGGTGCCGTCGTCTTGGCTGGACAGGGCTGACCAGATCGTCTCCACCGATGGCATGGAAGCCGGGATCGGGCTGGCCCCGATGGCCAGCAGGGCCAGCGGGAGCCCGGCGACGATCGCCAGCAGGGCGCCGGTGGCCAGCAGCCCGCGCAGGCGGGTCGCCAGCGTGGTCATCGCTCCACTCCCCCGACGGCCCGGACGATCCGGGCCGAGGCGTGTCCCGTGACGGTCAGCCGGTTGAGCCCGATGATGCCCAGGAACGTGGTCTGGTAGGTGTCGGTGGTGGTGACCACGAGCGTGTCTCCTCCTTGGATCGTGGCGGAGCCGGACACTCCGGCCGCGGCCAGGTAGTCCCGGGCTGCGGACTTCGCGGCGCCGGTGTCGACCTGGACACCTTGCCCTCGGATGGCTGGACCGGCCAGGACCTGTTCTCCGCCGACCCGGGCCGCCTGGGCCGCGACGTCGCGTGCGCGCTGCTGGGTGTGGACCTGGCCGCCGAGGTCGACGGCGAGTCCCACCAGGATGATCATCACCAGGCTGGCTGTGGCCAGCCAGATGCTCACCGACCCCCGTTCCCGATCCCGGTCCGTGCTGGCTGTGGTGATGGCCATCATCGCTCCCGGTAGGTGTCGAGGGGACTGGACATGGTGGCCGTGATGGCCTTGCTGCCGGGCACCCCTGGCAGGAACAGGTCGGACAGGTTGACGTCGCAGGTGACGGTCGCGCTGATCTTCGCCGGGGTGCCCACGGGCGAGGCGAACCCGCTGGTGTCGACGCTCACTGTGGTTGTCACGCAGTTCACGTGTTGGTTGGCCAGGCTGGTCGCCGCCGCGGTGTTCCCCTCGGTCTGAGCGCCGCCCTGGGTGCGGGCGATGGATGCCGAGCGGGCGGCGTCGGCTGCGGCGGACTGCACCCCCTGGTGGGCGATCGCGACCCGGCCAGCGAAGACGATGAGCGCGACGAACAGCATGAAACTGGGTACGCCGATCACCGCCTCTATCACCGCGGAGCCGCGCTCGCGGTCTAGGTGTCTCCGGCAGCTCATCGGGTGATCCTTTCCACCGGCACGGACGCGCTCTGGGACACGGCCGGCGACCATCCGGGGATGACGCTCAGGCTGGTGCCCGTGACGGTCACTGTGGCGGTGGTCGCTGAGCGGCCGCCGGTCATGTGTGCCCCGGGCAGGACGTCGTTGCCGCCGGCGTCGCTCACGAATGATGACGCCGTCGATATCCCGCCGGCTGCTGTGCCGTTCTGGCTGCCGGCGGCGCGGGCTCCTTCTTGTGCGGCTGCGATGGCCACGGTGCGTGCGTGGTAGTACAGGGCGCCCTGCATCCCCAGGAACATGATCGAGAACAGCGCCGGCATCAAAATGACCATCTGGATCGAGCTCGACCCACGCTCGCGTCGTATCGCCGTCCGGCCGATGAGGCGGCGGCACAACGCCAGCAGAGTGGTCATGGTCTCCATGAGTGGGCGTCTCGCCCTACTTGATCTCGCCGGCCTTGGAGGTGACGTAGGCCTTGATCACGGCCACGACGATGCCGGCGAACGCGATGGACGCGACGGCCCACAGGACGTTCTCGATGGTGACCGAGCCGAGCTCGGGGTCACGGAGTTTTGTTCTGGCCCTTTCGCCGAGGCGGAAGCCGAGGGTATGGAGTGTTGCTGCGAGGTACTGCATGGTGGTTGCCCCTTTCTGTGTCCCCCTGCCCACATAGGCGGCCGGGTGATGTTCTGTGGTGGTTGTCGATTCACGACTTGTTAGGAGTTGCCTCCCATCACGCGAAGCAGCGCGGGCGCGACCAGGATCGCCATGAAGATCACGCCGAGCAGGCTCATCGGGATGCTCATCCGCTCCCCGACCTCGTTGGCCTTGCCCAGCTCGGCATTGAGCATCGCGGCTCGCATGGAGGCCGATCGGGCACGCAGCTGGGTGTAGATCTGGGCGCCCTCTTCCCCTGAGAGGCGCATGATGTCGGCAAGGTCGTCCAGCTCCGGTAGGCCGAGCTCGTCGGCGAGGCCGTGCAGCGCCTCCCACGGGGCTTGGCCGGACCACCGGGAGCGGGCCAGCTCCTCCCCGAGACGACGGAAGACCCAGCTGTCGCCGATCTCGGCTGCGGCCTCCATCGCCTGCCGCGAGCCGGAGCCGGAGTTGCGCTCCAGCGCCACAAGGTCGATGTAGGCGCCCAACGCTCGGGCGAACTCCACCCGTGCCTTCTTGGCGTCGTCGCGGGCGTTGTAGTCCGGCAGGAAGAACATCAGGGCAGCCATGCCGACCGTGGCTGCGGCCGGGATCAGGACCGGGAACGTCAACCCAATGACGGCGAAGAAGCCGCTGAGCAGCGGAGGGATCAGCAGGCCGAGGAAGGCGTACAGGACCTTCTCGCCATAGAACCGGGCTACCGGGATCCGCAGCACGGCCAGCTCCGTGGCAGGGACGCGCGCCCACGCGGCGACCGGCAGCGTCCTCATGGCCCAGCGCCCGAGGCGTTCCCGGCCGTCTGCGGCGCCTTGGACCGTCTCGGGGCGTCGGCGAGCATGTGCGGGTGACAGCCGGGCGAGAGTCTCGCCCAGGTCGGGGTCCGCGGGTGCCAGCCGCCACACCAGCAGGGCGACTCCGAGGCCTACGAGCCCACCGCCGAGAATCGCCAGCTGCAGCCCGGTGATCATGTCCCGCTGCTCTCGCGGGCTGCGGCACCGATGAACCGGGGCAGCGGCTTGCCGGTGGCCATGGTACGCATCCACACCAGGGTGGCGACATACAAGCTCAGCAGGACCACGAGGATCACCTGTCCCACTGGGGAGCCATACGGCGCGATGTACTGCCCCGTCAGACCCAGGACGAGCAGGACTCCGACGGTGATGAGCGTGACATATCGGGCGGTCGCTCGGGGCTTGGCCCGGTCAGCCTCGATCTCACGACGGGCGCGCACGTCTGCTGCGACCGACTCGGCCAAGGCCTCCAGCACGCTGGCAAGGCCGGCGCCGCGGCGTCGGGCGCCGAGGATGAGGTTGGCGGCGACCAGGTCGCCGGTCGCGTCGTTGACCTCGTCGGCGAAGGCCCGCAGTGCAGCCTCGGTCCCCCACCGGGCGCGCAGCCGGGCCACCAGATGGGTGACCTCAGGGCGGATCGCATCCGGGGTGGACCGCAAGGTGGCGATCAGCGCCTGCTCCAGACCGGCACCGGCGGTCAGCACCCCAGACAGGGACCGGGTCCACTCCTCCATCGCCTCGACCCGCGCGATCTTGGACCCGGCCGGCGGCGCCGAGAGCAGGATCGGCAGACCGACCACGACCGCGGGCACCAGAAGCGCGGCGACGAACCATCCGGTGAGCAGTGCGGTGAGCAAACCCGCGCTGACCCCGGTGAGCAACAGCGCCTGGGTGCGGGGGGATGTGCCGCCCAGTCGCGGCGCCAAGGGGAGCCGCGTCCGGGTCGGCGCGGGTGGTCTTTCGGGTGACCTGCGCAGTCCCGTGGCCACCCCGATCAGGCCAGCGACCACCAGGGCGCCGCCCAGTCCCGGGATCAGGGCGGTCATGTTGCGTCCTCATGCAGCCGGCCCTCAGCCAGGTACCCGCGCAGGTCGAACCCGAACCGCTCAAGGGCCCGGTACTCATCCGGCAGCACCCCAGCGACGGCGGGCCGCCCGTATGACGGCCGGAACACCTGCGTCGTCGCGTATCCCTTCTCCCGCTCGCCCGGCGAGACGGCGATAATCTCCGAGACCCAGCG
>DATCNE010000227.1:0-3295 GCA_036565395.1 Dermatophilaceae bacterium | reverse complement strand
CTGACGGCGGCCTCCTGGACCGGGACACCGTCTTCGATCGGGCCGTGGGCCCGATGCAGTTCATCCCCGGCACGTGGCGGGTCGTGGGCGTCGATGCCGATGGTGACGGAGCCAGCAACCCGCAGGACATGGTCGACGCCGCTTCGGCAGCCGCCGTCTATCTCTGCTCCGGGCCTGGAGACCTCAGCCTCCCGGGCGACCTGAGTGCGGCGGTCATGCGGTACAACGCTTCTGATGCCTATGTCCGGATGGTGACTGCTATCGCCGACGCCTACCGCCACGGAGTCACGGCACTTCCGGCGTCCGACCTGCCCGTCGCCAACTCGGTCACGTCAACGACAGTTGCCGGCCAGCCCGGCCCGATCGCGACCACCATGTCTGCGCAGACGCCAACTGCCACTCTCGGCGCCACCACGTCCGCTTCGCCCGCCTCTGCCCTCGTTGTGTCGGTCCCTAGCACGTCGGTGGCGACCGCGCCGTTGGAGACTCTGCCCCTCACGACCACGCCCGTCACTTCGACGCCCACCGTCGGCCCGACGCCCACTGCCACGGTTAGCTCTTCAACTCCTACGCTCATGCCAACCCCCGACCCGACGGCAACGTCCGACCCGACGGCAACGCCTTTGCCCGACCCGACGGCCACGGCGAGCACCTCGACGTCTCCACCTACCGCCTGAGGCACGGGCACGCAGGGCTAGCCGTTGGGGTCTAACGGGTTCGGGTCGTGGTCCACCCAGGTCGTCGGTCCTCGCCATCCGCGATCGGGGCGGCGGACGGTCGACAAAGCACGACCGGACATCAGCGCATTGGGTGTGCGCCCTTGCCCGGTGATGGATCCTCAGCTGAGACAGCCCAATGCAGGTTACGCGGCAACTCGTGGGTGAACGGCTGGTAACGCAACACCCCGCGAAGATCCTTGATGGTCCTGCCCGACGGATAGCTGCGGCAGCACTCGCCCCTGGCGCAGCATTGGGCCAGGGCCGGATCTCGAGCCGCACACCTGGCATCCTTGCCTTGGGCGCGGTGACGTGGTGGTCGACTGGCCGGTCGGGCCCGTGGGGGTCCTTGGGTAGGCGCGCTCCGGAAGGGCACGGTTTGGGCGTTACGTTACTGATCGCTCGGCCCTTGTCGATGACTGCGAGGACCGGCTTCATTTCGATGGCGCCGGTCCTCGCAGGTATTGACGTACTGGGTGGCTGGGGTCAGGCAGGTCACGCAGTGCCGGGCCGGTGTGCCTGTCGTCGGCTTCGCCCCGCGACCACGGCAGCCGCGCCGATGCCGGCACCGGCCAGAAGGCCAGCCCCGACCTGGATGATCTGGAGCCCGCTGTTGGGGTCAGAAGCCGGCGGCCCGAGGACCACCGAGGAGGTTCCGCCCGGGTTCGAATCGGGGTCCGGGGGCCTCATCGCGCTGGCCGCAGGGCCAGGGACAGGGACACGATTGCGGAGGCCGCGGTGGCGGCGAAGGCGCGGGTGACGATGTGCAGTGCCATGTTGAACTCCTCCTTGGGGAGTCTGGGGTGGTGGTGATGTCTCGACTCTCGCTCCGGAGGGCCGGGCGGCACATGGGGATCGACGCCGTACTTTTCGCCTTCGCCACCTCAGATTCGGGCGCGGTTGCCTCAGACGTCGCGACCCGGAGCCCGGTTAGTTGCCGGTGTCCTCAAGAAGTCCGATCTGAGCGGCGACCGTCGCCGCGGCGACCCGGGTGGGAACCTGCATTTTGCGCAGGATGTTGCTGACGTGGACGCTGGCGGTCTTGGTGCTGATGAAGAGCTCCGTCCCGACCTGGGCGTTGGTGCGTCCCTGGCCGAGCAGCCGCAGGACGGCCAGCTCTCGGGCGGTGAGTCCGAATGGCGCTGCTACGGACGGCGACGGTTCCTTGGCTGCCAGATCGATGCGAGCTCGGGTAGCAAGGTCCTCGATCGCATGGAGAAGCGGAGAATGACCAAGATGACCGACGACGACTGGAACTCCGTGCTCGCGGTCAACCTCTCGGGTGCCTTCTTCCTTGCCCAGGCGGCGGGGCCAGTGCCGTTGATGGCACAACGTCGGTGGCTTCGGGTCGATAGCAAGTGCGAACGTGGCTGCGACGACCAAAGGAGCTTGCACGTCCGCGCCAGCGCTCAAACGCTACGTGAGCGTCATGGCCGGGGACTCACATGGCGTCTATTTACGTTGACGCCCAATGAACCAACCGATCAGGCAACCAAACACCAGAGCTACGAGTAGTGGACCACCACGCTTTACCAACGGGGAACCGGCTGTGCCCAGCAGATCTATGGCCTCGGCCGATGGGCGAGTCCGGGGCCTCTCCGGGACCGCAAGAGGCTTGGACGAACTCACCGAGGGCTCAACCCCGGCGACAGCCGAAACCACATTCTCCCGACCATCGGCCAACGGTTTCACGCTCACATCACCGGTCTCGATCTGCCGTGCGAGCGACGTGGCGAACTGTTGGATGATGTTCTCGCTGACGTCTGCCAGGACGCCTCGTCCGAACTGGGCCGGCTTTCCTGTCACGTTGAGATCTGTCTGCACAGAAACCTCCGTCTCTCCACCAAGATCGCGCATCACCGCGGTGAACGTCGCGCTAGCGGTGCCGCCACCGCGCGCTTCGCGTGCCGAGGCAGAAAGAACTGCACGGTGCGCCGACTCGTCGCGCTCAAGGAACGTCATGGTTCCGTGGTACGTAATGACCATTGGTCCGAGCTTCACCTTGACCCGGCCGGCAATATTGTCGCCCTCAACGCTCTCAACTGTGGCCCCGGGCATGCAAGGGGCGATCTGCTCCACGTCGAGTAGAACGCTCCAGGCGTCCTCGACCGGTACCGGGACTGTGAAGGTGTTCTCGAGCTGCATTGTCATTTCCTTGAATGGGTTGTGTCGACCGAGCCAGTGATGGCAGCGACAATCTTCGGGGGGGTGATCGGCAGCTCGGTGATCCGCGCGCCGAACGGGCGCAGTGCGTCCTCCACCGCGTTGGCGATGGCCGCTGGCACCGGAATGGTGCCTCCCTCGCCGGCTCCCTTGGCCCCAAGGGGGTTCAAGGGGCTCGGCGAATGGACGTGGAAGAGGCTGACCTCCGGCACGTCAAGTGCCGACGGCAGGGAGTAGTCGAGGTAGCTGGTCGTTTGAGGCTGACCGGACTCGTCGTAGAACATCTCCTCGAACATGGCGTTGCCGATGCCATGGGCAAACCCGCCGAGCACCTGACCGTCCACGAGCATCGGATTGATAACCGTGCCGCAGTCGTGACCGATGACGTACTTGAGGATCTCGATCTGCCCCGTCTC
>DATCNE010000226.1:0-1837 GCA_036565395.1 Dermatophilaceae bacterium | reverse complement strand
GCGAAGTCGGCCACGTGCGCGGCGTGGAGCTCGCGCTCGACGATGACGGTCGTGTGGGCGCTGCGGGCCCAGAAGAGCAGCTCGTCGGCGTCAGTCGTCTGGCTTGCCGCCGCGGCCAGGACCCGGCCGTAGTCGGCGAGGTAGTGCGCGTCTTGGGCCATGTAGTAGACGAACGTGTCGCGGGGCAGGGTGCCGTCCGCCATTCCGGTCAGGAGGGGAAGCTCGTCAATGGCCTTGCGGATGGGGGCGATCGCCTCCCAGGCGTCCTGGGCGAACGACATCAGTGGTCCCAGATCTCGTGGAAGTGGTGGACCGGTCCGTGGCCCTGGCCGATCTCGAGAACGTCGGCTGCGGCCAGCGCCTCGGTGAGCCAGCTCTTGGCGTCCAGCGCTGCCTCGAGCCAGGAGTCTCTTTGGGGACGCAGGGCCGCCAGGGCCGAGGACAGGGTGCAGCCGGTGCCATGGGTGTTGAGGGTGTCGACTCGTGGCGCCCGCAGCAGCGTCTCGCCGTCGACGTCGAGCAGCAGGTCCACGGCCTCGGCCCCTTCGTCTTGGTGGCCGCCCTTGATGAGCACGCGGGGGGCGCCGAGCTCTCGCAGGGCCATCGCCTGACATCGCATGTCGGGCAGGGTGCGTGCGGGTCGGGTGTCGAGCAGGGCTGCGGCCTCGGCGAGGTTCGGAGTGACCAGTGAGGCGAGGGGCATCAGTTCACGCACCGCCTGGATGGCATCGTCGTCGAGCAGGCGGTCACCGCTGGTGGCGACCATGACCGGGTCGAGGACGACAAAGTCATGGGGGTGGCGGCGCAGGAAGTCCCCGACGGCACCGACGATGCCGGCGTTGGCGAGCATGCCGATCTTGATTGCGTCGAGGTGGACATCGGCGATCAGGGTCTCGAGCTGCTGGGTGACGAACTCCATTGGTACCACATGTACTCCGGTCACGCCCTGGGTGCTCTGTGCGGTGAGGGCCGTGATCACGGAGGTGCCGTAGACGCCCAACGCCGAGAACGTCTTGAGGTCGGCCTGGATGCCTGCACCGCCGGACGGGTCGCTGCCGGCGATGGTCAGTGCGACCGGTGGGCGGCTCATCTGGATGCGCCGTCCCAGGCTGCGCGCAGCGCGCGGGTGGCCGCCGCCACGTCAGGCTGGCCGCAGATGGCGCTGACCACTGCCGCACCCGCGGCCCCTGCCCGGCGGACCCGGGGCAGGCGCTTGACGTTGATGCCGCCGATGGCCACACAGGGCCACGGGCTCGCCGACGTGACCTGGTGAAGTCGTTCCAGGCCCCCCGGCGCCGCAGCGTCCAGCTTGGTCGCCGTCCCCCAGACGGGCCCCACACCGAGATAGTCCACCGTCCCGTCGGCATGTTCGCGGGCGGCCGCGACGTGTTCCACGGTCTGTGCCGACAACCCCAGGTATGCCGCCGGGCCGAGCAGGGCTCGCGCCTCCCCGATCCCCAGGTCGGACTGCCCCACGTGCCCGCCGTGGGCTCCCATGGCATCGACGAGGTGGACGCGGTCGTTGACGATCAAGGCCACGTCCGTGCCTTTCAGAACCGCCATGACCTGACGGCCGAGGCTGACCAGCTCGTTGTCCGTGGCGTCTTCGTCGCGCAGCTGCACCACCGTGACTCCGGCGCCGACCGCCGCCGAAACCGTTGCCACGACCCCGAACTGGCCGCACATGACGGTGTCGGTGACCAGGTAGATCGACAGGTCCAGTGGTGGTCGGCGCATGCTCAGCTGATCCTCACCCGTTCGGCCAGGTCGGCGGGCTCGATCAGGGCGAGCTCGTCCAGCAGGGCCACTGCGAAGCTGCCCGGCCCGCGACCCTGCT
>DATCNE010000225.1:0-8590 GCA_036565395.1 Dermatophilaceae bacterium | reverse complement strand
GGCCTCCGCGAGCCGTTGGCCGATCCGTGAGGCGTACGCGGTCAGGAACGACGTCCGGAAAGACCGGGTACGTGAGCGGCCGTAGCCGTCGGTCCGGGAGCCGGCTTTCATCATCGCCGTGGTGGCCTGGACGAGCAGGGAGGTGAACAACAGCTCGACTGCGTCCAGGTCGGCAGGGAATCCGATGGCCGTGCTGAAGCCGAGCTCGCGACTCCAGACGGTGCGACAGCGATTCGCCTCGGCCACCGCTCCGAGCAGCATTGCCTTCGGACCCTCGTAGGGATTGTCGATCCCGATCCTGCGGCCGGTCGGTTGCTCGGAGGAGCTCTGGTCGAGGGCTGACAGCAGCGCGTGGTCGATGCTATGCCGGGCCATCAGCGCCTGGGCACCGGCGGTGAACGTCTCGGCCTCGGCCGGGAAGGGCGACTGCCGCTGTCAGTAGATCAATCACCCCTGCCGCGCGGTGATGGCCACGGGCTGCCATGAGCACTTGGACCTCCCGGGCGCGCTGGCCGATCGATTCGGTGATCGGCAGGACGATCGCGGCCTTGCGCCGAGAGCTCTATATCGGCGCAACGCACACCCTCTGATGAGTGTTAGCCCTCAGAGGCAGCCTGACCCGCGAGCCGGCGCCTCGCAGTTAGCCTTGTGGGCGTGGCTCACTTCGACTTGGCAATCATCGGCACCGGCTCTGGCAACTCCCTGGTCACCCCGGACTTTGACGGCAAGAGAGTTGCGATCATCGAGTCCGGGACGTTCGGGGGCACCTGCATCAACGTCGGCTGCATCCCCACCAAGATGTACGTCTACGCCGCCGACGTGGCCAACACCATCACCCACGCGGCCAAGTACGGCATCGACGCCACGCTCGACGGCGTCCGCTGGCCGGACATCCGCGACCGCATCTTCGGCCGAATCGACCTGATCTCGGAGAGTGGCAAGGACTACCGCGTCAACGGCCGGAATACGACGGCGTTCCTCGGCCACGCCACCTTCACCGGTCCCAACCGGCTGCAGGTAGACACCCGAGATGAGGCCACCGGGGTCGAGACTCGCCACGAGGTCAGCGCCGACCAGATCGTCATCGCTGCTGGCGCCCACCCGGATGTGCCCACCGCTATCGCCCAGGCCGACGTCCCGTTCCACACCTCGGACACCGTGATGCGCCTGGACGAGCTCCCGAGGCGGCTACTCATTCTCGGATCTGGTTTCATTGCAGCCGAGTTCGCACATATCTTCTCCGCTCTCGGCAGCCAGGTCACCGTCGTTGCACGCTACGACGCAATGCTGCGCCAGCTCGACACCGAGATCTCACAACGCTTCACGAAGATCGCCCAGGAGCAGTGGGACGTCCGCCTGAACACAGCACTGACCAAGGTCAGCGGCGACAAGAGTGAGGTCCGCCTGGACTTCGTCGACGGGTCGTATGCCGTGGGCGACGTCCTGCTCGTCGCCACCGGTCGGCTGCCCAACACCGCCGATCTTGGCCTCGAGCACGCCGGCGTCGCCACGCACGAGGACGGTCGGGTCAAGGTCGACGAACACGGCCGCACCAACGTCGATGGCGTCTGGGCACTGGGAGACGTCTCGAGCGACTACCAGCTCAAGCATGTCGCCAACCACGAAGCCCACGTCGTCGCCCACAACCTTGCCCATCCCGACAACCTGCGCAGCTTCGACCACCGCTTCGTCCCCCAGGCGGTCTTCACCTCTCCGCAGATCGCCAGCGTCGGACTGACCGAGGAGCAGCTCAAGGCCCGGGGCCGCCGTTACGTCGCCACGTCAGAGGCGTACGGCGACACGGCATACGGCTGGGCGATGGAGGACACCACAGGGATCTGCAAGGTGATCGCGGACCCGGCCACAGGCGAGCTGCTCGGCGCTCACCTGATGGGCTACCAGGCGTCCGTCCTGATCGCGCCGCTGATCCAGGGGATGTCCTTCGGGCAGACCGTGATGCAGATGGCGCGGGGGCAGTATTGGATCCACCCAGCGCTCAGCGAAGTCGTCGAGAACGCCCTGCTCGGCCTCGACCTCGACCCGCAGTAGCTCTCGACCGGGACCGGGCTGTCGACCCCTCAATAGTCTGTCGCGCCGACTCCGGCAACCAGGGTCTCTTGCTGATCGGTGGCAAGAGGAGCAGGCGCGAGGCCGGCACATGGTGGTGGATGCCGATCGCCGTCCTGCTGATCGCGATTGCGCTCGAGGGGTTCTCCTTCCGTACCGCCGTCACCGAAAGCAACCACGTCCGTGGCAAGCGTTCGTGGACGGAGTTCGTGCGCACGGCCAAGGCGCCCGAGCTGCCGGTCATCCTGCTCGAGGACCTGGCCGCTCTGGTCGGTCTGGTCTTCGCGCTGTTCGGGGTCGGCATGACCCTGGTCACCGACAACGGGGTCTGGGACGCCGCCGGAACCGCGGCGCCTTCGACCCCGTCTCCTGGCGGCAATCGAACGACTGAGGCCCGCACACTCCGCGACGAGTGACCCCAACCGTGCGGCAATGAGACAACCCCGGACCGTATCCCGTCACTAGCCTCGACGGGGACACTCACCTCCCCGAAGTGACTGATGACGCGGACGCAGGCGAGCGTTCCGGCCCGCGGGGGCTGATCTGCGGGTCAGTGTTGTCGGTCGGTCCCAATAACGTCCACGTCAACTGCAGACACGGACTTCCACGACGCCGTTGGCGTCGTCCAACCGACCGAGATGAGGGGACTCGTCATGCCCATACGGGTCGAGTGGCGGGACGACGGCCACCAGCTACGACCCGAAGATCCAGTTACGATCCTGCGCTTTGAGGTCTCCGACCTGAACCAGGTCATGAAGTCCGCGGTAGCGGCGAGCCCCAGCTACGTGCCGCTGCTGGAAGCGTGCGGTCTGACGCCGCGGGACCGCCTTCTGCCGCTGAGCTGTTTCGCCGTAACGCAAACCTGGACGCCGTCGCGGCTTGCCAGAACAACGCACTACAAGCATTACCGGCAGGTGGCGGGGGAACCACTGGCACTGCCGGCGGTGGAGCCATGAGGGGCCGCTGTCAGAACCACCGGAGTACCATCGATTCAAGGAGGAAGTGAGTCCATGGCTGACACGGTTGTCAAACTGGTGGTCACCGCCGAGGTGCCACCGAATGCCCGTCCCTCCGGGTATGTGTACATCCACGACGTTGAACTCGCAGGCGACGAGAACCTCAATGTTGGCACCCGCGTCGAAATCCGCGACGAGGGTGGCTGCTACCTTTCCGCCACCGTCGACGACATCACCAAGGATGAGCTCGGGCGACGCTACAGGCTCCACTTGGGAGTCTGAGGCACTACCCAAACAGAAGACCGGTCTTCACGGACCGGTTTCTTCTTGCGCACACCTGCGCGGCTCGGGACCACGACGTGAGGGTTGGCGTGTATCTGCTCAGTGAGGGCGTCGGCGGCGGCCCTATGTTGCGGGCTCGGCGGTCGCTTCGTCACCAGACGATAGACATCTCGGTTTACCATATTGTAAACTTCAGCCCATGAGTGCATTGGTTCGAATCCCGGATGAGACCAAGGCCAAGCTCGACCGAATGGCACTGGAGACACAGCAGACGCGGGCCGCTCTGATCGTCGACGCCCTCTGCGCCCTCGAAGAGCGATGGTTCTGGAAGGCTTTCCACGAAACATACGAGAACATCGCCCAGGACCCCCGGAAGTTTGACGCACTGAGGGTGGAACGAGAACACGAGGCGGGAGCGCTCAAGGATGGTTTGGAGTGATCCCGACCAACCCTCGCCGCGGTGACGTGTGGTTGGTGGACTTCGGTGAACCCATCGGACACGAGCAGGGCTGGAGACGGCCCGCCGTGGTCATGTCGTCTGATCACCTCAATGACTCCGCCGCCTCCCTGGTCATCGTCGTCCCGGTGACCAGCACCCCTTGGGGATTGCCGTCGCACGTGGAGATTGAGACCGGCCAAAGCGGCTTGGCGCACACGTCATACGCCAAAGGGGAAGACATCAAGTCCATCTCACAGGAACGGCTGGTCACCCGATACGGGCTGGTTGACGTTGGGGCCATGCGTCAGCTGGAGCGGATCCTCCGAACCCTTCTGGAGCTCTGACGAGGGCCGGCGGTTCAAGAGCGACGGTGCTGTCGCGAAGACAGCTCATCGCGACATCCGAACCGACCTCCGAAGGATGAGCAGAGTGGGGCGCACTGCCGGCGTGGGTGATGACCCACGATGCGCCCAGAGGGGCTACGCCGGGTCTCTTCCCGGCAATCAACGTCAACGACTCGGTCACCAAGTCCAAGTTCGACAACAAGTACGGGGTCCGTCACTCGCTGATCGACGGGCTCAACCGGGCCACCGACGTCCTGATCGGCGGCAAGGTCGCCGTTGTGGCCGGCTATGGCGATGTGGGCAAGGGCTGCGCCGAGTCGCTGCGTGGCCAGGGTGCTCGCGTGATCGTCACCGAGATCGACCCGATCTGCGCGTTGCAGGCTGCGATGGACGGCTACCAGGTCGCCAGGATGGATGACGTCGTCGCCACCGCGGACATTTTCATCACGGCGACGGGCTGCCTGAACGTCATCACCGCCGAGCACATGCGCCAGATGAAGGACAAGGCCATCGTCGGCATCATCGTGCTGTCGGAGGGCCGTCTGCTCAACCTCGGTAACGCGACCGGTCACCCGAGCTTTGTCATGTCGAACTCGTTCACCAACCAGACGATGGCCCAGATCGAGCTGTGGACCAAGCCGGGCGACTACAAGAACGAGGTCTACGTGCTGCCCAAGCACCTCGACGAGAAGGTCGCGCGCTTGCACCTGGACGCGTTGGGTGTGCGGCTCACCGAGCTGACCAAGACCCAGGCCGAGTACCTCGGTGTCGACATCGCCGGCCCCTACAAGGCGGACCAGTACCGCTACTGACCCACCCGCGTCCGAAGCCGCACCAGCATCATCCGGTATGCCGTCCGCTCACCTGAGCGGGCGGCATACCGCTCTTGCCTGGCTGGCCTCGGCAGGTTCGAAGGCGGGACGCAGATCGTCAGCGTCTCGCGACGGCAGCCCGGGGGCGCATGGGCCGGGGCGCCCCGTAGTTAAGAGTTGGCGACGAGTTGATGCGCGCGCTGATACGACACGCCCATGAGTCGGCCGATATCGCGCAGCGGGACACCATCCTCGGAGAGTTCGCGGGCGGCCTTGCGTGCCTCCTCTGCGGCGTCATGTTGAGACCGCGCCGCCTGCTCCCTCAGCTGTTTGGCGGTGTCGAGGTGGCCGGCAACCGATTCGGGGAGTTCGATGGAGCCGAGCTGGTGGTCGAACGACGTGGCGGGCTCGTCGGTGACCAGGGAGATCAAGTCCACCACCATGGCGTCGAGTTCACGCAGGTTCCTGGCCTGGGTATAGCGGTCAAGTTCCGGGACATGGATGAGCCAGAAACGACCGTCGCGGGTGACGTTGTAGGTGTAGGTCTTGCGACTCACTTCTTCCACCAGTCCTTTCCGAGCTTGGCGGCGGCTTCTTTGTAGATGACCTCGGCCATCCGGTTGCCGATTTCGCTGTGGCGGGCTATGGGAATCTTGATGCCATCGAGGTCGTAGACGGTGTGCCGTGAGCCTTCCCGACTGACCGTGAAGGGGATGCCTTGAGCCGCCGCTGCTGTAACGATGGTTTTGATGATGTCCCGCCGCTTCGTCACCAGGCTAGTCTAGCCCGGTCTTGACAAACAAGTCAAGACCGGGCTAGACGCAATACCGTTCAATGAGATCACCACGGCCTGGTCGGGTAGTCGGATGGGTGTAGCTGATCACCCGGACCCGGGCCGGGTGCCGGCGGGCACGGTCGGTGGTGGAGTGAAAGACGTCGGCCAGCCAGGACCCGCCGGGCAGGTCTTTGACCGGTTCCAGGATCAGGTTGTCCTTCACCCGCCAGAGCAGGTCAGCCCCCGTCCCACGGGCGTTTTCCCAGGCGGTGAAGGCGTAGAACCCGCGGTCGGCCAGGGCCAGCATCCCCGGTGCCAGCCGCCCGAGCAGCTCGACGGACAGGGCGGCCTCGGACGTCGTGTAGGGGCCGATGACCGCGTCGAACATCGCGTGGGTCCCGCACTCGGCCAACGCGACCACCCGGGCCTTGGCTGCCAGCGGTTTGGCGACCCGCTCGAACAGCAACGCCATCGGCTCAGGACCCAGCCGGTCACGGGCATGAGAGATCGCCGCCTTGGTTGCCAACGTGCCCGACCCCTCCTGTCGGGGCGCCCAGGCGAGCCCGTCGGAGATCAGCGCCAACACGTCCTCGTAGGAGCCTTCGGAGTGCAACGCCATCCCCCGCCAACCCGAGGCGCATTAGGCTGGCGCGCATGTCAGTCGAGGGTGGCACCAGAGCGATCGTGGCGGCGCTGCTGGCCAACACAGGGATCGCGGTCACGAAGTTCGTCGCCTTCCTGCTGACGGGATCGAGCTCGATGCTGGCCGAGTCGGTGCACTCCCTGGCCGACTCCGGCAACCAGGGTCTGTTGCTGATCGGTGGCAAGAGGAGCCGGCGCGAGGCCACGCCGCTTCACCCGTTCGGCTACGGCCGTGAACGGTACGTCTATGCGTTCATCGTCTCGATCGTGCTCTTCAGCGTGGGTGGGCTGTTCGCGCTCTACGAGGCATGGCACAAGTTCGAGCACCCCGAGCCGATCACCGGTACATGGTGGTGGATGCCGATCGCCGTGTTGCTGATCGCGATCGCGCTCGAAGGGTTCTCCTTTCGTACCGCCATCAAAGAAAGCAATTACGTCCGTGGCGGGCGTTCGTGGACGGAGTTCGTGCGCACGGCCAAGGCGCCCGAGCTGCCGGTCATCCTGCTCGAGGACCTGGCCGCCCTGTTCGGTCTGGTCTTCGCGCTGTTCGGTGTCGGCATGACCCTGGCCACCGACAACGGTGTTTGGGACGCAGTCGGGACCGCGCTGATCGGATCGCTCCTCGTGACCGTGGCTTTCGTTCTCTCCATCGAGATGAAGTCACTGCTGCTCGGCGAAGCCGCCACCGTCGACCAGGTCATGGCCATCAAGGCTGCGCTCGAGGGCGACGAGGTGTCGGCCGTCGAGCGCGTCATCCACCTGCGCACGCTGCACCTAGGGCCCGAGGAGCTGCTAGTCGGCGCCAAGCTGGCGGTGGGTCGCCTGGAGCAAGGGCACGAGATCGCGGCGGCCATCGACGCTGCCGAGCAACGAGCCCGCGAGGCCGTGCCCGCGCTGAGATTGGTGATGTACCTCGAGCCCGACATCGACCGTGGCGCCTCGGATCCCGTCTCCTGGCAGGTCGCGAGCGACTGAGAGGGCACATACCAGCGCGGCGTCAGGGGAGCCAGACGGTGATGTTCTCGCTGTGCATGATCAAGGCGTGGTCAATCCAGAACCACTGCAACCCCAAGCCCACCAAGCATGCGAAAGCGACGATAGCCAAGCGGATCCTGGGCAGAGCGTTTGGCGGCGGGCTTCCGACAAGGACCAGCAACAGGGGGAAGTTAGCGAGGAAGTACCGCAACTGTCCGGCGTGGATCGCCGTCCCCACCATCAGGAACGCCGGATATGCCCACAGCCACGCTCTCGTCTCAGGCCCCCAGTTGCGTGCACGAGTGTCGCGTGAGAGCCAGACGAGAATCATAAGAAAAGCCACGATCTCGCCTGCCCCGATGAGCCCGGCCCATCCGTACGCTTGTCCAAACCACCCGAATCCAGTCCGCCCGATCGAGGCTTTCGACCCGCGCCCGCTATCCGCGTCAGAGTCCCCAAGCCAGAGCCGGACGATGGTTGACCACGCGAACAGCCCCGCGAGCCGAAGTTCGACCTTGAGGCGGCGACCCGCACGTGGAGGGTGAACTCCGCGGAGGTCAAACTGGTTTCAGTTGAATGCGCAGGGCGAGGCTTTCAGGCCCTGACGGGGCCATCAGCCCCTGGGGGATCTCCCTGGACTTCTCCTTCCCCCGTCGAGGCGCCCTGCTTCGGGATCTCGGCCACTGGCCGGCCAATCAGCTCGTTCATGTGACGGTATCGGCGGCCGAGGAGCCGGTGCGAGACCATGATCCTCACCGGTGACGTCCAGGTGCCACTGTGGGCAAGCCGTGACCCGAACGGCCGAAGACCGGCTGAGGGGACTACGTGCCCTGCGGTGCAGTTCCGATCGAAATACGCCGATGAGGTGTGGGTGAGCGGGAAGCCTCCCGGATGCGAAGACCCAGACCGGTTCGCTCGACTGAGCTGCTATTGACGGCTCAGGAGGCGCTCGAACAGACCTAACCTCGAGATTTCATGAGGCACCGTCTTGAGGCGGTGTCGGACAACTGAAAAGTGCCCCTGACCTGCGAGAATGTGGATTGTTGAGGCCCACAGATCACACGTACGAGGAGCACCTTCCAGGTGAGTAACAGTACCGGGTTCTACCCGCGCATCCAGGTTGACACGACCAACTCTGGGGCGGTGGGTCAGGCCGGTGGGGTGCTGTTGACGGAGACGATCGCCGCGGCAGGTCTAGGACCGGCGATGTCGGCGGCGCTGTCCGGTTGGCGTAAACCGTTGGCGGTCCATGACCCGGCCAAGGTCGTCCTGGATCTGGCGGTCACGTTGGCGTTGGG
>DATCNE010000224.1:0-3231 GCA_036565395.1 Dermatophilaceae bacterium | reverse complement strand
TCGTCGCGCAGGAAGCCCGCCATGACGTCGAGGTCCGGCACCAGCTGGCGGCAGGCGACCAGCCCGAAGTGCAGGTTGTCGCGATAGCTCATCACCGTGATGTTGAGGCCCTGGCCATCGACGACGGCCGAAACGGGGTAGTAGGCCAACAGTTCGACGCCGGCGAAATAGAGCGGGACTTTCGGCCCGGGAACGTTGGAGACAAACAGGTTGAAGGGGCTCACGCGCTCGAACAACCGCAGCTTGGCGGACAGTCGCCAGGCCTGGTTGGCCAGTGCCGGCATCGCGAACTGGCTGACGTCGGCGAGCAGGCCGGCCGGGATGGCGCCGTGCTGGTCCTTGGCCGCGCGCATGGCCTCGTGCATGGCGCCCAGTCGCTCGCCCGGGTCGGACAGGTTGGTGGGCAGTGCAGCCAGCATCATGGACACCCGGTTGCCCGCGTCGCCCTTCTGGTCCTTGGTCCGGACCGAGACAGGAATGGCCGCAATCAAAGGGGCAGCTGGCAACGCCTCGTGCAGGAGCAGCCAACGACGCAGTGCCCCTGCACACAACGCCATCACGACGTCGTTGACCGTCAGCCCCTCTCCGTCAGCCCCTCTCCGCAGCTTCTTGACCTCACCCAGCGGCAGGTCGGCGAAGGCCCACCTCCGGTGTGGAGACAGCGGTGCGTTGAACGGCGTGGTCGGCGCACGCAGGCCGGTCTGGGACAACACGTCACCGTCGTCCTTGCCGCCCATGAGCTGTGCGATCGGGGCGCCAAACGCATTGGCAATGCCCGGGATCGAGCGCGCCAGGTCGGAGACGAGACGGAAGGCGTGCACCGGCTGGCGGGCCAGGTTGACCGCGCTCCGGGCCAGCAGCAGAGCAGTGTCCGGCGGCAGCTCGCCCAAGAACACCTCGACCGGCGGCAGCTCGCGACCTTGCGGCGACACGTCGAGAACGGCCGTGAGAATGTCGCCCCCGGAGACTCCGTCGATCGCGGCGTGATGGATCTTGGAGTAGATCGCGGCGCGTCCACCGCTAAGTCCGGTGATGAGATAGAGCTCCCACAGCGGACGGGTGCGATCCAGCGGACGGGCGTGCAACCGGGCCACCTGTTCGGACAGCTGTCTGTCGTTGCCGGGGAAGGGCAAGGCGAGCTCCCTGACATGGAACTCGATGTCGAAGTCGGGGTCCTCGATCCAGTACGGATGGTCGAGCCCGAACGGCACCATGACCAGCCGGCGACGAAAGAGCGGAACCAACGGCAGCCGGGACTCAATGACCTTGGTGAGGTGTTGCAGGGTCATCCCTGGCTCGCTGCCGTCGGAGGTCAGTGCGTCGACGATGCAGACGCTGCCGACATGGCCGAACACCGAGCGGGTCTCCATCGCGAGGAAGGCGCCATCCAGCCCGCTGAGCTGCTCCACGCCTCAGCTCCTCGTCAGCGCTGCGGCGTCGCGCGCATCGGTTGCCAGCCAGTCAAGGATGTGGCTGGCGGTCCACCCCGGCGCCTCGAGCAGCGGGACATGGCCCACGTCGGGGGCCACCTCGAAGCGCCAGGACGGGTTGGCGGCGGCGACCGCCCGGGCGGCATCTATCGACACGAGTCGGTCCTTCTCGCCGTGCAACAGCAGCACCGGCGCCCGAATCGCTTTCACGGTGGCCTTGAAGGCGCTGCGGCGAGCCAACACACCAAGGAGCGAACGGGCCGCCGTGAGGAAGTGTTCGTCGATGTCGGGGTAGCCGCTGCGTTCGCGCGCAACCTCCAGGAGCTGCTCCAGCACGTCGGACGGCACTCGCGTCGGGTCCACACAACAAAAACGCAGGACGTCCATCGCGAGCTGCTCGGGCGAACGCACCCGACGCCGGGCCTTGAGCATGGCCCGCCCGAGGTGGGGCACGGCGTACATCCCGAAGCTGGCGGTCACGAGTGGATCGAGTCGCGAGCTCGGCACCGGTGGAAGCGCAGGATCGATGAGGACCGCTGCCGCCACGGTGTCAGGCTGGCGCGACGCCTGCAGGATGGCGATCAGTCCGCCCATGGAGTTGCCGACAAGGATCGCAGGGCTGCCGGCAACCTCGCTCAAGAACCGTTGCAGCATGCGCTGGTTGGAGGTGACCGACGTCGAGTACGTGCCTGCCTTGGTGAGGCCGAACCCGACCAAATCCAGCGCCATCACCCGGCAGGTGTCGGTCAGCAAGGGGGCCAGCGCGGCCCAGTTGACCAGCGAGCCGCCCAACCCGTGCACCATCACCAGCAGGGGGCCGTTCGCAGGCCCGCCGTGGTCGACGTAGTGAACCGGCGCGCCCAGATCCACCCACTGCGAGGGCGGTGCCGCATAGCGCCCCCTCGCTGCCGAGTCCGCCCCAGGTTCGGCCGCGTCCACCCGCGGCAGAGCCCCCTCTGCGGCTGCTTCGCTGGTCACCCCCCGAGGGTAACCGTCGTTCGGCTCACCCCGAGCTCTGTCCCGCAAATCCGTTCGCCGGCCTCGCGAGTAGCGATGGTCTTGCCGTTGATGACGCTGACGTTGTCATAGGCCGGCCTCCCCTGGATCAGGTTGCGGTAGGTGTAGCGGGTCAGCGAAGTCAGGTCGCAGCTCTGACTGAACACGGCGATGTCAAAGGCGTAGGGCTGGCCCGCCAGCTCGCCGGGCTGGTCGCCCGTCTCCGGCACCAGGCTCTGCTGGTTCAAGAAATGGCTCACGATGCCACCACCGGTGAAGGTACCGACGCCGATGCGGTTCCCCTCCAGCTCGTCCTTGTGCAGGTGGCCGTTGATCAACGTGGTTGCGGAGTCGACCAGCTTGGCTGCGCTTGGCTCGTGCGAGACGACGATGTCCGGACGGCGCCGGCCGGCATACGCCTGGTTGAACGCATCCGCCGCGGGCTGTTCCTTCTGGACGATGTTCTTGCTGTCGTCACCGAAGAACCGGGGGTCGTTGAAGCCCGCGATGACCACTCCGTTGACGGAGACCTCGGTGTAGGACTTCGGCGTCGGCTCGAGCAGGACGACGTTCGCGATCTTGGCCATGCGTTCCAGCAACGACTGGTCGGTAAGGCTGCTCGCGTCGTGGTTGCCGCGCACGAAGACGTATGGCACCCCCAGCTTCTCGATCGACGTGAAGATCCCGGAAAGCTCAGCCTCGCCGACGCTCCCGAAGTTCAGCAGGTCGCCCGAGTCGATGACCGCGGTGATGTGCTCGTCGTCGATGATCCTCTTCATCATCGAGTACTGGTTGGCGCCATGGA
>DATCNE010000223.1:0-9907 GCA_036565395.1 Dermatophilaceae bacterium | reverse complement strand
CCTCGGTGCAGTCCGTCGCGCCTGGTTCTCCAACGATGAGCTGGGATTGGTCGCAGCCGGGGCTCCCGGTAGGTCGCGCGATCGGTCCCGGCTGCTGCGCGCTCAGCTCGCACTTTGTACGGATGACGCCAGATCGGCAGCTCTCAGCGAGCGCATCGCCCGCCTTGACGGGCGGACCGCGGTCCTTGCCATCCCAGGTCTTCTCGGTGCTCAGCGCGAGGAACTCATGTCTCGGGTACACGCCGCCGTGCGCGTCGCGCAGGTCGTACTTCGCGATGGCGTCACCGCGGGCGGCGGAGCGGCACTGGTGCAAGCGGCCGCCCGTGCCGAGCGAGCCGGTGAGCTGTCGGACCCAGTTGGCAAGGCCTTGCTTTCGGCGGTTGCCGAACCATTGCGGCGCATCGCATCTTCGGCGGGACTCGAGCCCAGCACTGTCGTCGAGCGGACACGGACTGCCGTCCCAGGGACGCGTCTCGACGTCAAGCGTGGATGCTGGCTCGGCGCGGAGGATGTCGACCGGCTGCTCGACTCGGTCGCCGTTCTCCGGTGTGCTCTAGAGGTCGCGGTGAGCACGGCATCCACGATGCTAACGGCGGCCACGTTAGTACGCTCGCCAAAGCCACAGATAAGCCTCGAGCCGTGATCGACATGACGGACCACCCCTCGCTCACTGCTTGGCGCCCACTGGGGAGCCGTGGCAGATCTGCCGTGTTGGCCATCGCTACGTCTGGCGGCAATGTTGTCGCAGCGACCGCCAACGGTGTGGCGATCCTCGACGGGGACGGGCTCTGGACCCCACTTGGCGACGGCCCAGGACCGACCGTTGCGCTGGCCTTCAGCGGCGGTGGCGAGCTCCTCGCCGGAACAGCTGTTGGCCTGCATCGCTGGGTTGCTGAGATTGGCTGGACCAGGCTCGTCGCGCTGGACCAGGTGACCGGGGTGGCCGTGGTGCCGGCTGAAAGTGGACCGGTGTTCATCGCCGGCTGCGCGGCTGACGGGGTGTTCCGAAGCGAAGACGAAGGCAAGTCATGGCACAGCGCCTCGGCCGGCCTCAGGGATCTGCGAGTGACCTGCGTCGCCGCAGGTCGCAAGGAATCGCAGACGCTCCTGTTGGTGGGCACTCAGACCGGCGCATACATGAGTCGCAACGGAGGTCGGTCGTGGCGGTCGACGGCCGGCGGAGGGGAGGCCTACGTCAGCTCGGTGCAAGTATCTGCCGAGGGGGACTTGCTCGTCGTAAGCGAAGACGTCGGGCTCCTCGTTTCCCGCAACGCCGGGCGGTCGTGGTCATGCACCCACCCGACGACGGCCGATGCAGCCGTCGTGGAGGAGGCCTGCGCCACCCCCGATGGAGGCGTAGTCGCGTTGGCAGGGGGGCACGTACTCCACGCCGCCGAGATCCACGGGAGCGATCCTTGGCAACCCACCGGCGACCTGCCCAGCGAGTGCTTCGCACTGGCAGTTGACGAGAGCGGCGCCGTGCTGGCTGGTACTCGCGCACACGGTGTCATGAGGCTCGACAGCCGGGGCTGGCAGACGCTCGGCGGTAGCCTCCCGACGGCGGGAACCGGTGCGCTGCAACGGATTGGTGGAACCGGCGACGTGTACTGGACCGGCCTCGAGAGCGGACTTGCGGTGTCGGCGGACGCCGGCGATTCATGGACAGAGCTCGACGTTCAAGACTCGTGCGTCACAGGGGTGGCGCTTCAGGCAGACGGCCAGTTGGTGGTCTCGACGGCCAGCGGACTGCATAAACAGCGACTGGGTGGTTGGTCGCTGGTCGATGATCGTCCGACAACCTCGGTGCTGAGCCATGGCGACGTGCTCGTGGCCGTGACCGACGGCGGAGACCTGCTGGTCAGCGACGCCAGCGGTCAGCTTTCGGAACGCTGGCGTGAGACACCGGGGCCACCAGCGCCCGTGCAGCGCATCGCGTCGTGGGGCAGTGGGCTCGTCGCGGTGACCACTGCCCCTGAGCAGGGTGGCTGGCGGTACGTGGTTTGGCGTGCAGCCGGGCCCGACGGTCCGTGGGCCCCGGTGCTCTCAACCGTTGGCCAAGCCCCGCTGGCCATGGCCGTAACCTCCGATCAGCTCTATGTAGCCGTCGGTAGCGCCCTCCTGGCCATGGGCCATGACGCGACCCGGGCAGTTCTTCGTGGCGTGGTGTACGACCACGACGGGCCGACAACCGTTTTGGACCTGTGCGTCGCCCGGGGATCGCTGCTGGCATCAACCACGTCTTCGCTGGTGACATCGGACGATCGGGGCGTCACATGGACGATCGCGTGGAAACCGGCGGAACCTCTCATGAGCATGGTCCAGGCCGGCGACACACTCCTCGCCCTTGATAGGACATCGAGCCTTTGGGCGACCACTGACCCAAGACAAGACGAACGATCGATACCGGCCGCAAGCCACACCTGGAGGACCTGAGATGGAAATCGAAAAGACGATGCTCCCGCCGCGGCACAAAACGGCAAAGGACTACGTCTACGACGCGCTGACACAGGCGCTTACCGAGGGGCGCATTACTCCCGGTTCCCGACTGGGAGAAAAGGAGCTCAGTGAGTGGCTGCAAGTGAGCCGGACACCGGTGCGAGAAGCTTTGTCGGCACTTGAGGGTGACGGTCTAGTGGAGATCGTCGCCCACCATGGCGCCGTAGTAAAGACGATCACCGCCGAGGACATCCGTGAGGGGTACACGGTGCGAGCCGCGCTGGAATCCCTTGCCGTGGAGCTTGCCGTCCCGCTTGTGCCCGACGACGTTCTCGCCGAGCTTTCGCAGCTTGTGGACGAGATGCACGCACCGGAAGCAGTCGACGACGTCCAAGGATTCATCGATCGCAACAGGCTGCTGCATCTGCGTCTGTACTCGTTCTGTGGCAGCAAACGGCTCATCGCAATGATCGAAAGCGCTTGGGATCGGGAGAACTACTTCCGGCGCTTTTACTACGCGCTCAGCGAGGGACCAGAGCACGAAGACCATATGCATCACGAGCTCATTCAGGCATGTATCCGGCGCGACGCGGCGGCCGCACACGACCTGGTGAAGACCTCGCTGCTAGAGGCGGCGGAAGTACTTGCCGAGCTGTTCCAGCGCAACGACGCCATCCAAGACATCCGTCCACAGAGTTCCTGAAAACACGACCCTGGAAGGTACGAAAAATGGCCACGACAATGGGCACAACACTAGGCAAGACATCGCTGACTCGGCGGTACTTCATCACGATCCTGGGTGGCAGCGCGGCGCTTGCTGGATTGAGCGCCTGCGCACTGGGATCTACCGACAAGGCCGCGTCTCCGACTATCGGGCCCGCCAAGCTTGACGTCGAGCAGACAATCGAGGTCTGGGACTACGACCCCACCGGCGTCGACGTCTGGGTCGCAGCAGACAAGTCGTTCGGGGCGTACTTCAAGGAGAAGTACCCCAAGATCACCGTCAAACGCAGCCAGGCGGGGTTCGCCGGATTCGCCGAGGGATTGCTTACCTCGGTCGCAGGCGGGGCAAAGTACGACGTCATCTACGGCTGGGCACCCTGGCTTCCGCAGTTTAGGAAGAACAACGTCGTCTCCGCTCTCGACCCGTTCCTTAAGAACGACGGCACTCTGTCAGCCGACTCGTTCCACGACTACGGCAAGGACGTCGCCGACGGAAAGACCTACGGGCTCGCCTGGTACGCCAGCGCGGATTTCCTCTTCTACAACAAGACCGCGCTGGCCGCTGCCGGACTCGACGATCCGGCAAAGCTGGACGCTGCCGGCCAATGGACCTACGACGCGTTCCAGAAGCTCGCCAAGAGCGCCACAACTTCGGGTAAAACCCCGATCTACGGCTTCGACATGGGTACCACCCGAGGCTCCGGCGACTACAGCGCGTTCTCCCGGGGCTGGGGCTCAGACCTGTGGGACAAGGGCTTCACCAAGAGCCTTCTCGACTCGCCCGAAAACGTCAAACTGTGGGGTTGGATCCAAGACTTCTACCGACAGAAGATGACGCCGCTGCCATCCGAGGGAAGCGGGCTGGCCGAAGCAGTCGGCTTCGGTGACAAGCGGATCATGATGATGATCAGCGGTGCCAACTACTTCCGGCAGGCCGAACAGCAGAAAGTGCCGGCGAAGTTCGACATCGGCATGAGCCGAATCCCGGCCGGCCCCGGGGGCCAGAGTCACGTCGCGTTCCTCAACTCCTACTTCATGGGGTCGCGCGGCTCGAACGCAGCAGGCGGCTGGGCGTGGTACAAGGAACGCTCGTTCTCCGACAAGGCAAGCGAGCTCTACGTCGACACAGGCGCAAGCCGCTTCCCAGTCCGCAAGGACCAGAAGGCCGTCACGCGATACGCCTGGGAGGACCCCAAGTTGTTCTCCCTCATCGGAAAGGACATGTACCCGGTGCGCGTGGCCCCGGTACAAACGAAGTTCGACGCGCTATATGGCGCCACTTGGGACAGCCTGGCGCTGAAGTCAGGCTCGCCTCAGGAACTGCTGTCGAAACTGGCCACCGACTCGAACGCGCTGCTTAAGTCGTGATATCGCAGACCTTGGCCGCGTCCGACACTGCGTCTGGCCCCCTTGGGGAGGCCGGAGCGCGACCAATCGCGCCCCGGCCGACCCGACGCCGGCGCAGTGCACGGCGCACCGAGGCTGCGCACGGCTACCTGTTCATCTCACCGTGGCTAGTGGGCCTGATCTGCTTCACCGTTGGCCCGATGCTGGCTTCCCTCTACCTGTCGTTCACTGACTACTCCGGACTGTCTGCCGCCAAGTGGACCGGTCTGGAGAACTATCAGCACCTTGTGAAGGACCCGCTGTTCTGGACGAGCATGTACAACACTGGCTACTACGTGGCGTTCTCGGTGACGGCGATCCTGGTCTCGGCCTTCGGGGTGGCAATGCTGCTCAGCTCCGACATAGCCGGCATCAAGCTCTTCCGAACGTTCTTCTACATCCCCGTGGCCGTGCCCATGGTGGCCAACGCCCTGCTCTGGACATTGCTGTTCGCCAACGAGGGCCTAGTGAACGGCGCACTGAACGCCGTCGGGCTACCCACGTTCACCTGGCTGTTCAACCCCGCCATCTCCAAACTCGTCTTCGTCTCTCTTGGGGTCTGGGGGCTGGGCACGACAGCCATGATCTTCGTCGCAGGGCTCCGCGACATCCCGATCACCTACTACGACGCGGCGCGCGTCGACGGAGCAGCAACATGGGCTCGGTTCCGTTACATCACGCTGCCGCTGATGGCACCCGTGATCCTGTTCAACCTGGTCATCGGGGTCATCAACAGCTTCCAGGTGTTTACCGCCGCCTACATCATCAGCGGTGGTGGCCCGGCGAACTCGACGTTGTTCTATGTGCTGTACCTCTACCAGAACGGCTTCAGGGACTTCGACATGGGCTACGCGTCGGCTCTGGCATGGGTGCTGTTTCTCATCATCCTCGCCTTCACCGCTGTGCAGTTCCGATTGGCCCGGTCGTTCGTCTACTACGAGGCGGAGCGATGACCGTGACCAGTCAGATCGACGCGTCAACCGGCACGATCTTCACCGGCACATCCAGGCGACGGCGGCTGCGACCCAGCCGCGTCGCGCACTATGTCGCGCTGACCGCAGGGGCTCTGGTGTTCACGCTGCCGCTGCTCTGGATGGTTTCGGTCTCCCTCAAACCGTCGGGCGACGTCTTCTCGTTCCCGCCAAAGCTGATACCGAAGGAGTGGCTCTGGTCCAACTACACCGAAGCAGTCGGCCGGTTCCCGTTCTGGCGCTACCTCTGGAACTCGGTCGTCATCACCACGCTGGCCACCACCGGGACAGTGCTGTCGTGCAGCCTGGTGGCGTTCGGGTTCGCACGCTGCCGATTCCCCGGTCGGCGCTGGCTGTTCGGCGTCCTCATGGCGACGATGATGCTGCCACCCATCGTGTTACTCATCCCGTCGTTCGTGCTATTCAGCAAGCTCGGATGGGTTAACACCTATCTGCCTTTGACCGTGCCAGCCTTTTTTGGCACCAACGCGTTCTGCATCTTCTTGCTCCGTCAGTTCTACCTCACGGTGCCCTTCGACTACGACGAGGCCGCGTACCTTGACGGCGCCTCTCGCCTGCGCGTCTGGTGGTCAATAATCCTGCCGATGTCGAAGGCCCCACTAGCCGTCGTTGCCGTGCTTAGCATCGTCGTGCACTGGAACGACTTCCTGGGGCCGCTGGTGTACCTGCGAGACCCTCAAATGCGCACCCTGGCCGTCGGTTTGCAGTTCTTCCGTGAGCAGGAGCAGGTGCAGTGGAACCTCCTGATGGCCGCGGCCACGCTGATGACGCTGCCGATGCTGCTGTTGTTTTTCGCCGCTCAACGCTACTTCGTCCAGGGCATGAGCGTCTCCGGGCTCGGCGGCAAATAGCGATCGATGAAAGTGCCAGCCCATCACGCTTGTGAACGAGAGGAACGAACCGAACCATGAGCTCTTCGCTGGAGAACGCGCGCTGGCTCGCGGACCAGATCGTTGCCTGGCAAAGCGCCAGCGGCGGAATTGACGTCCGCAAGTGCGTCTACCACGCGCACACACCATTGGGTAAGCCCAGCGCTTACGGCCAGGACATCCCGTGGTTGGCGCGCGCCCTCTACCGGGCGTACGACGCCACCTTGGACTCCCGGTACAAGGACGCCGCCGACCGGTACAGCGTCTACTTCATTGCCACCATGTATGGCTCGGCGCCAACCTTTGCCCTCGGCGACGCGCTCGATCCATGCTTCAGCGAGTACCGCCGTCACAATCCACACGAGGACAGCCTCGACGACAAGGCGCGCACGTTGCGCGACTGGATCCTTGGCAACCGCACAGAGAACGGCAACTACTTCGACGTCGGTTACTGCTGGCAAGACGAGGCGGGTGAGTACATCCAGGGCAGCGACGCCGCCTTCTCCAATGATCTCAGCGACGTCGGGCGAGGCCTGTTGTTCTATGGCAGTTTCTTCGACGACAAAGAGACGCTGGGGCATGCTGTTGAGCTGGCCAGGTACTTCACCCGCGAACATGTACCCGGCACGCTAGAAGGAGTCTGGAGCAGTCCGCTGGGGACTTGGGTGATTGGTCCTCGCCCTGCCAAGGGCTTCGAGAATGTGAAGGAGTTCTCCGACGCCGCCGGCTGGGGATGGACCAGTTACTACGCCAGCCACTACCTGATGCGACTGCACGACGTGATCGATGACGACGAGTTGAAGGCGCGCATCAAGGACTGTTGCGTGTCGTCGATGAGGTGGGCCTTCGACGCATGCCAGTTTGAGGACGGGGCGCTGGGAATGAGCGGGCGCGACGATAAGTGGCTCGGGATGACCGGGCTCGCAATCCTGCTCCACCGCGAGCTTCGGGCAAAGGGTTGGCTGGCCGGCGAGACGGCACGCGAGTACGGCCCGAAGGTGTCTCGAGCGTTTGAGTGGCTTCTGTCGCGGTCGGGGCCGGAGACTTTCCCTGCTGATGGGTACGTGGCGGTCACCGGTGCGACGCGGCCGGAACCGGCGTGGAACACCTCGTGGATGATTGCCATCGTGCTGGAGGCACTGCTCGTCGGCGCCGATGTGCGCAGTGCCGTCGAGCCCGTGCCGGCCGGCGGGCGGGACGGGCTCTGACGTGTCCTTGGTGCTGCGGGACGTGACTGTGGTGGATCCATCGCGCGAGGGATCCACCCGTCATGACCTCGTCGTGGGTGCTGACGGGTTCATCTCCCAACTCGCCGCACCGGGGCGGGGCATCGCGGAACGCACCGTCGAAGCCTCGGGTCTGGTCGTATTCCCCGGACTCATCGACTGTCACGTGCACCTGTGTTTTGACCCCACCCGAAGTCCGGAGGACTGGATCGGCGACGCCTCTGATGACGAGCTGGCCGCGATGGTCCGGGAGCACGGACGCGCCACGCTGGCCGCCGGTGTCACAACGGTGCGCGATCTCGGCAGCCGCGGTGATGTCGTGCGACATTACTCAGAGGAAGTTGAGACCGGTGCGGTGATCGGGCCCCGGGTGATTTCCGCGGGCCCGGTGGTCACGGTGCCCAACGGGCATTGTTTCTTCGTAGGCGACGAGGTGCGCAACAACGACCACCTCGTCAAGGTCGTCGCCCAACATGTTTCGGCCGGCGACTCCTGGGTCAAGGTCATGGTCACCGGAGGCGCCCTCACCAGCACCTCGGACCCTGATGTACTGCAGTTTCACCTGCGTGAGGTGACCCTCGTCGTGCAGCTCGCCCGTGCTGCCGGTCTGGCGACGGCGGCGCACGTCCTGACGTCCCAGGGGGCGGAGATTGCCATCAGCGCCGGCGTCAACACTGTTGAGCATGGTGTCGGCGCGACCCTCGACCAGCTGCGCCGGATGCGCGACGGCGGGCAAGCCCTGGTGCCGGTTCTGACCCCCAGTGCGCTGCTTCTGCGCGACGATCCCGATGGCACCAGCCGGCATGTGGTGCGACTTCGGGCCATCGTCGAGCGGTTGCGGTCGACGGTCAGGCAGGCCGTCGCGTCAGGGGTGGACGTTTTGGTCGGCACCGACGCCGGATGCCCAAGCGTGCCCCACGGCCGGGGTGTGCTGGAGGAGATCACCCTGCTGGAGAGTCTCGGGCTGCCTCGCCGCGCGGCCCTCGTGGCTGCGACGGGCGGTGCGGCGGCAGGGATCGGTCTGCGCGGCGAGGGGCGGTTGGCCGTCGGCTCCCGGGCCGACCTTCTGCTTCTGGACGGCGATCCGATGCTGAACCTGGACGCCCTCGCCGCGCCGGTCGCTGTTCTCGCGAAGGGCCGCACCGTTCATCCCCGCGACGGCTGAGCAGTTGCGCCATCGATCTCACCAACTCACCAGGTACGAAAACAAGGAAGGGGACCGGCACATGTCGGAACAGGAGAAGGACACCAACGCGAGGCCAACGCACATCACTTTGACCTTCGTGGGCGAGGAGGTGGGCGCCAGGGCACGGTTGCTGTGGGACAGTGCTCCCGAAATCTGCGAGGCACTCGTCGCTGCGGCGCCGATGCGTGTGCAGTCCCACCACGCGATCTATTCCGGTAGTGAGATCGCGGCCATATCACCCCAACTTCCCGAGCTGTCGCAAGAGAATGCGTCCTCCGACGTCGAGGTCGGAGATCTCGCCTACGCGTACCTGTTCGCGGCGGATCACCACGGGGTCGAAGAGGACTTCGCTGAGATCTGCTGGTTCTACGACGTCGATGCCCGGCCGTCCATGTTTACCGGCCCGGCCAAGGTCAGTGTCTTCGCCCGCTTCGAGGACGCTGACGACTTCTTCGCGGCATCCCGCCGGATGCGACTAGAAGGTGCCAAGCACCTCGAGGTCACGACGCCGTGAAGGTCCTGCAGTCGGCCCGCCAGGGAGGTGACCTAGCTCAGCGCGAGGTTGCGCGGTACGTCGAAGGGATGCGGGCCGAGGCACTCGACTGGTTGCAGACCTTGGTTGCCGTCGATTCCGAATCTCCCCGCGAGTCCGCCGCCCAAGAGATCGTGGCTCAGCTCGCAGGCTCGCTGGGGCTACATGCGGAGCTCGTCGACGCCGACCCGGCCGGTGAGCTGGAACAGGACGAGCGCTTCGTCGCGACTGGCATGAAATTCTCTAGCCGGTCCAACTGCGTCGTCACGCTTCCGGGTGCCCACGGTCGGCCCTTGGTCTGCAACGCCCACATCGACACCGTGGCCGTCGGGGACGGTTGGACGCGCAAGCCCTCCGGTGAGTGGGACGGCGATCGCTTCTACGGCCTAGGCGCCTGCGACACCAAGGCGTCCACCGTGGCCGCGCTGCTCGCAGCGGCCTGCCTGCAACACCTCGGCGACGACCCCGCTTCGCCGATCGAGCTGCACAGCGTCATCGACGAAGAGCCGGGAGGCAACGGCACCCTTGCCCTGTTAAGGGCACGCGGCGCCGACGCT
>DATCNE010000222.1:0-4380 GCA_036565395.1 Dermatophilaceae bacterium | reverse complement strand
AGTCTACAAGGCTCTGGAATGGTATCAAGACCAAGACATAACGCTGGGCGGTTAGCCGCGCGGTTTCATGGCGCAATGCCACGTAGCGTAATTGCGGTCAGGCTGCTCGGGGTTGGATGGCGTGGATTCTGATGGTGGCTGGGCCGGGGTGGCGGGTGCTGCTGGTTTCGCCGCGTTTCTTGACGCGGTAGCTATTGTGGCGGATGCGTTTGAGTGCCCGTGGGCTGGTGCGGTGACGGCGTTTGGGGATCGTTCGACGGACACCGAGATTGGCTCCAAAAGCGTCCGGTCAGCCATCCCTCACCGGAGAGGACGCACACCCATCGCGGCAGAGATGAGGGCGTTGCAGGCGCTTGGCCGCATGTCTGGACGTTGGCTGGAGTGCGGTGACAAGTAAGGTCGGAACCGCGCTGCGCGGAACGTCAGCGAAAGCGTCCGTAGCCGGCAGACGGTCCGTTCAACACGTCCTCTTCCAGCTGACATGAGTGACATCGGCAAGTGGCGCGACGTAGGTCCGGAGCTGGTGGCACAGGACCGGATCCTTGATCTCCGACTGCGGCCCGTGCCGTAGAGCCGCCGTACAGCGTCCTCCCACAATCCACCCAGAAACCCGTGTCAGACTTGTTGACCATGGACCAGAACGCGAGCTCCGCCTCGATGCGAGCGACACCAGGCCTGACATGAGCAGGACCACAGCCACGGCGGCCGACGCGTTGGTGATCTTCGGGATCACCGGGGACCTGGCGCGCAAGATGACGTTTCGCTCGCTGTATCGCCTGGAGGTGGCGGGCCGGCTGGACTGCCCGATCATCGGCGTGGCGATGGACGACTGGTCCGAGGACCACCTGCGCGCCATGGTGCGCGAAGCCGTGACGGCAGACCAGGACGTGGTGGACGAGGTGGCGTTCCATCGTCTGGCCGGGCGGCTCAGCTATCTGAAGGGCGACTTCACCGACCAGGCCACCTACGAGGAGCTGGCCGTTCGGTTGGACGCCTTCTCCCGGCCGCTGTTCTACCTGGAGATCCCGCCCTCGCTCTTCGCTCCGGTGGTGGCGGCTCTTGGCCGAGCCGGTCTGACCGAACACGGCCGGGTGATGATCGAGAAGCCCTTCGGCCGCGACCTGGCCTCCGCACGGTCCCTCAACGCCGAGCTGCACGAGGTGCTCGCCGAGGACCAGATCCTGCGCATCGACCACTTCTTGGGCAAGCAGCCGGTGCTGGACATCCATTTCCTCCGATTCGCCAATGCGCTGCTCGAGCCGGTGTGGAATCGCGAGCATGTGGCCGCTGTGCAGGTCACCTTGGCCGAGGACTTCGGCGTCGAGGACCGGGGCGCCTTCTACGACTCGGTGGGTGCGCTGCGTGACGTGGTCCAGAACCACCTCCTGCAGGTGCTTGCCCTCATCGCCATGGAGCCGCCGGCAGGGTCCGGTCATGGTGCGCTGTGGGACAAGCGGGTCGAGGTGTTCCGGGCAATGGCCGACGTCGACCCGTCCATCTGCGTGCGGGGCCAGTACGACGGGTACGGCGAGGTTCCCGGCGTGCGGAAGGCATCCGTGACCGAGACCTACGTGGCGCTGCGGCTGGAGGTGGACAACTGGCGTTGGGCCGGCGTGCCGTTCTTCATCCGGGCCGGCAAGGCATTGGCGACGACCGCCACCGAGGTCAGAGTGATCTTCAAGCGTCCGCCCCGCTTGGCCTTCCTCGACGAGCCGCGTCACACAGCCCCCAACCAGCTGGTCTTGCGTGTCGACCCGGACGCCGGACTGCGTCTGGTCATGCTGTCCAAGGGGCCGGAGGGTTCGGTGCCGCGGGACGTGCACATGGACATGGCGTTCACCGAGGAGCTCGGCAAGCCCCGCACTCCCTACGAGCGCCTCATCCACGACGCGCTCGCCGGCGATCTTTCGCTCTTCACCCGGGAGGATGCCGTGGAGGAGACCTGGCGGGTCATCCAACCGCTGGTTGAGCACCCTCCCGCACCAACGCGCTACCCGCGCGGGTCGTGGGGACCGCCGGCGGCAGACGCACTCCTTGCCGGCCATCCGGAGTGGCAGCTGCCGTGGCTGCCCAGCCCGGGGGAGAGCAGCAGCTGACCGCAGGGCCTGGGCAACAGTCCCAGGGAGAGCCCGACGTGAGACACCAGGTCACGAGGCACCAGCTCAGAGACACCCGATCAGAGGAGACATCACGATGGCGACAGACACCCCGATGCAGCTCGGCGTGGTCGGGCTCGGACGAATGGGCGCGAACATCGCGCGCCGGCTGATCCGCGATGGCCACACCTGCGCGGTGTTCGACGTGGACCCCGCGGCCGTCACCGCGCTGGAGCAGGAAGGGGCGACGGGTGCGAGCTCGGTGGCTGACCTCGTCGAGAAGCTGTCCCAGCCTCGCGCCGCGTGGGTCATGGTGCCCGCCGGTGAGATCACCGGCAAGGCCATCGAGTCACTGGCCGCCCACATGGTCGCCGGGGACACGATCATCGACGGCGGCAACTCCTACTACAGAGACGACATGCGCCGCGCGAGCGAGCTGTCCGAGCGCGGTATCCACCTGGTCGACTGCGGGACCAGCGGCGGTGTATGGGGGCTGGAGCGGGGCTACTCGCTGATGATCGGTGGCGATGCCGACGTGGTTGACCGCCTCGGCCCGATCTTCGCGACCATCGCGCCGGGCATGGGCTCTGCACCGCGGACCGCGGGGCGAACCGGGGATCCCGATCCGGCCGAGCACGGGTTCTTGCGCTGCGGCCCCAACGGCGCCGGACACTTCGTCAAGATGGTCCACAACGGCATCGAGTACGGGATGATGGCCTCGCTGGCCGAAGGGCTCAACATCTTGCACAACGCCGACGCCGGCACGCGCGTCGCCCAGGCCGATGCCGAGACCGCGCCGATGTCAGAGCCGCAGTTCTACCAGTTCGATATCGACACGGCGGCGGTGGCCGAGGTATGGCGCCGGGGCAGTGTCATCGAGTCCTGGCTGTTGGACCTGACCGCGGCTGCCCTGCTCCGTTCGCCCGATCTGGACGAGTTCACCGGGCGGGTCTCGGACTCCGGCGAGGGTCGGTGGACGTCGATCGCGGCGCTCGAGGAGGGTGTGCCCGCCCCGGTGCTGTCCAGCGCGTTGTACTCCCGTTTCGCCTCCAGGGGCCTTGACGACTTCGCCGACAAGGCTCTCTCGGCCATGCGCAAGGGCTTCGGCGGCCACGACGAGAAGAAGGGCTGAGATGCCCCCAACGACGAAGCCGCCGGAGACGGCCAAGCCGGTCGTCGTGCTGTTCGACGTCGACGAAACCCTCGTCCATACCGGGGGTTCGGGGGCGAGAAGCTGGAGGGCGGCGTTCGACAAGCTCTACGGCATCTCCGCCGATATCGGCGAGCACAGCTCGGCGGGTGAAACCGACCCCCAGGTGGCCCGCGCCACCTTCAACGCCGTGCTTGGTCGCGACCCGAGCGACGACGAGCTCAGCCGGCTCTACGCCCAGTACCTCCTGCACCTGGCCACCGACATCGGGGTCTCGGAGGGCTACCGGGTGCTGCCCGGCGCCGAGAAGACCCTGCTCCGACTGGGAGAAGCCGGCGTCATGCTTGGGCTCGTCTCTGGTGCCATGGAAGGCGCGGCGCGAACCAAGCTCGTCCCCGCCGACCTGAACCGGTTCTTCGTCTTCGGCGCCTACGGCTCGGACTCACCCGACCGCACCGAGCTGACCGGCCTCGCCATCGAAAAGGCCACCCGCCTGCACGAGCGGCTCAGCGCCGACCAGGTCTACGTCGTGGGCGACACCCCCCACGACATGGAGGCGACCAACGCGTCGGGCGCGGTGTCCGTGGGGGTGGCGAGCGGTCACTATTCGGTCGCTGAGCTTGAGGCGGCCGGAGGCGCACACGTGCTCCGCTCGCTCGAAGACGGGTTCCCGGGGCTGTGACGACCGGACGGGCGTCGACAAGGCGTGTGACCCTCCGCCCGTTCGTGCGCTGGCCTGCAGCGAGCCGGCCCGGGCTCGGCCAACCCGAGGCGAGCGCCACGGGCAGCCTCTGTGCCATTGCCATCGGGACAGGGCTGGCCGTGTCAGTCACGGAGGTGACGACGCTGCACGTTGTGGCCCTGGCCGACGAGGACGTCGCTCACTATGGCGGGCGGGAACAGGCCGTGCTCCACCACCCTGGGTATCGCCGACAGCCACTGCGCCAGTTCGCCGGGGTCGCCGATCGGCCCGAAGTAGCCCGCGAGCACCCCTTTGTCGGGGCTCGCCGGCTTGTCGGTCACGCGGGCGTCACCGAGAGCTCGAAGCGTGGCGTCTCATCGGTCACAGCCCATTCCGCTCACAAGGTCCAACAGGTTCATGTTGGACTGTCGACATGACGCAACCAGGGCCAG
>DATCNE010000221.1:0-18347 GCA_036565395.1 Dermatophilaceae bacterium | reverse complement strand
AAAGATGCCGTTGCCGGTGCCGTTCTCGACCTCGTCGAAGGACTCCAGGATGGCCCCCATGGTGGCGTCCACGATCGTGTGCAGCCTGCTCGGGGTCTGGTCGGCCCGCATGCCCTCGGTCAGCACGTCGTAGGCCAGCTTCGGGGCAGCGCCGCTGGCGAAGACGACCAGCTCGCCGTGGTTGGCCGACGCGCTCTGTTGCACCGACGCAGCGTTCGCGGCGCCGGCTGCCTCGGCCGAGGCAAGGCTGACCCTCGGGGTCCTGGACGCAACCGCCGCCGTGCGCGATGCGTTCCAGGTGACGCTCTGGACCGTGCCGGCGTTGTCACGGTGGCTGACCAGGTCGCCGCCGATGACCCGCAGACCGTCAAAGGTCCGGTCGTAGCGCACATGGGTCGAGCCATCAGCATCGGTGATGACGTCCTTGACCACGAGCTTCTCGCCTGTTGTCAGGCCCAACGCCCGCCCCGCCGCGGCCGAGCCGGACTGCTCGGCCGCGATAGCCGCACCCCTGCTGGGCGAAGGGGGAGATGCACCAAATGCCGCTACGCCCTGACTGCTTGCCGCGACCAAAGCAACAAGTGCGCCGAACGCCAACCCTGTTCTCAGACGGTTCACTAACGCATCTCCTCAAATGATGGTCATCGTGGTTGATGGCCTCTGTGGCCGGCGTGGATGTGACAAAAAGCGCAACTGTGTGATTCCCGTCATACCGGACGAAGCGACCTTGGAGGCAGGACCGGTCAACGGTCAATGACCTTTACCCAAAGATGGCCGTCAGCAGGACAAGATCGTGAAGCCTGCAGACCAAACCGGACGCTTGGTACGCGGTGTGGATGTCAGTGGCAGACTCGGATCGCCTGAGGCTCGACGAAGCGAGCGATCGACGCGGCGAAACAGAACGGCCAGAGCCGCGACCATCGCCGTCGCCCTGACCAGCCTCGCCCTCGCCGCCTGCAACGCCGACTCACCCGCTGCGAGCACTGCCACCAGCTCGACCCGGGCGGCCCACTCGACATCCAGCGCGCAGAGCTCAAGCACGACCCCCTCCACGCTGGAGCCCACGCCCGCCACCGCCACCGCCACGACGAGCGCGCCACCGCCACCGCCACGACGAGCGCGCCATCGCCGGCGCCCGCGACTGCGCCCGCGAGCACCAGGCTGACCCTGGTGCCGCTTGCCGGAGCCGAGCCGCGGATCAGGTTCCCGACGAACCAGGCAGCAGTGGGTTCGGGTGCCAACGCCAGTTCCCACCCGGTGCCCGACGCCGTATGGGCGCGCATGGTGGGCTACTCCTGGACGCCAGGCTGCCCGGTGGGCCGCTCTCCCTGCGCTACCTAACGGTCAACTTCTGGGGGTTCGACGGGCACCGGTCCCGGGGAGCGATCGTGGTCAACGCGAGCATCGCGAGCCGGACCGTGGCTGTCACACGTTTGTACGAGCAGCGCTTCCGGATCCGCCAGATGAAGGTCATGGACAGCAGCTGGGGGCACGCCCCGATCGGGCCAGGTGCCGACGACTACGCCGCGATGGATGCCGACAACACCTCGGGGTTCAACTGCCGCTACGTCGGTGGTGAGGAGTCCAAGAAGGGCTGGTCCAACCATGCGTACGGCACCGCGATCGACGTCAACGACTTCGAGAACCCGTACATCGCCGGGCCAGGGCGGGTCTACCCCGACGCCTGGTTCGCTACTCGCCGTGATCGGCCTGCTGGCGTTGGTCGGCGCGTGCCAGTCCGGCTCGATACCTTCCTCCCTGCCGTCGACCGCAGGAAGGACAACCCCAGGGCCCTCGGTCTCAGCGACCGTCACCAACCCGACACCGAGCGCCACCCCCACCACGAAGCGGCCCACGGCCAGCGCCATGGCGACCCCAGCCCGCATCATGGCCACGCTCAAACCGACCGCTCCCAAACCGACCGCTCCCAAACCGGCGCCCCCCAAGCCTGCGCCACCCGCCTGCTACGTCCCCACGGGCGTGACCTCTCGGCAGGTCGTCCTGGTCGATGCCCAGGGTTCAGCAGAGACCATCCGCGCCTGCGAGCGCTCCGGCTCGCGATACGTGCTCGCTCTGGGGCCGTATGCCGGTCACGTCGGCCGTAACGGGGTGAGCTCGGCAAAGCGCGAGGGCGACCTCCGCACTCCGGCTGGCATCTTCGCGCTACGCAGTGGCTTCGGCGTCAACGGCAACCTAGGCCTCGGGGCCGGGTCATGGTGGAGAGTCGACGCTCGCGACGTCTGGGTGGACGACCCCGGATCGGCGCTGTACAACACCCACCAGCGTTCGCCAGCCAGTGGCCGGTGGGACAGTGCGGAACAGCTGCAGCAGTCTCCGGCGTACAACTGCGCGCAGGTGATCGGCTACAACGAGGCCCGGGTAGCGGGTGCCGGGTCCGCGATCTTCCTGCATGTGGACCAAGGGCATTCCACCTCGGGATGCGTCTCGCTCCCCACGTCGGCTCTGCTGTCCGTGATGCGTTGGGAGCGCTCGGGCGTGGTCATGGCCATTACCCGCTGACCATCCAGCCCATCCGATGCGGATCGTCTTCCGCCATGTGTCGCAAGACGTCCCGGCTAGAAGCCAGAAGTGGGATGTCTTCCGCCATGTGTCGCAAGACGTCCCGGTTAGTAGCCAGAAGCGGGGCCCGGAAATAGCGGTGGTGCAACCGAATCCCCTAGCGTCGACGTCACGCCACCCACGGTTGATACTCCAGCACCAGCCGACGACGCTGGATGCAGTCGCCTGTGTCGGGCTGGTGTTTGGCGAAGGAACCGATGTCGTGGAATCCCAGCCGACTGGCCAGTTCCATCGAGGCATGGTTGTCAGGGCTGACGATCGCCTCCACCACCGTCACCGCCCGAGTCGTGGCGAGCCAAGCCAGAACAGCCCGGCAGGAGGCCTCGGCCAGACCCGTCCCGCGCCACTGCGGGCCCACCCACCAGCTCATCCGAACAGGGTCCAGCGAGGAGAACCCCACGACGCCAGCGCAATGCGCCTCGCGGTGGATACAGAAGCGAGCGATCTGGCCCTCGTTGTTGCGCTCGATCATCCGGCCAAGCCAACGCCTCATCACCTCACGATCACGCCGCGCCGTGATCCACCTCTCGGAGACTCCATCCGCGATCGCCGTCAACCCCAGAAGGCACCCGATCGTCGGTGGGACCAGTTGAGTGCTCTGATCCACGGCGATCGAGGGCAGAGATATCACGCACCCAACGGCGGTGTGGATTCATCCTGGAGCCTCTGTTGTCCTCGCTGTCATCCGATGCCTGACTCGGGCGTGGTCATGGCCATCACCCGCTGACCATCCAGACCGTCTCGGAGCCAGTTCCCCGACTCAGCTCGGGATGACGTGGGTGCGGACCCACTCGACGATCTCGGTCGTCGTCGCGCCGGGAGTGAACACCTTGGCCACACCGAGCTTCTCAAGCTCGGCGATGTCGGCCTCAGGGATGATCCCGCCGCCGAAGACGACGATGTCCTTGGCGTCCCGCCCCTCGAGCAACGCCGCGACCTTGGCAAACAGGGTCATGTGGGCGCCAGAGAGCACCGAGAGACCCACCGCGTCCGCGTCCTCCTGGATGGCTGCCTCGACAATCTGCTCCGGGGTCTGGTGCAAGCCCGTGTAGACGACTTCCATCCCGGCGTCACGTAGCGCGCGGGCCACCACTTTGGCTCCTCGGTCATGGCCGTCAAGTCCCGGTTTGGCCACCACGATGCGTAACGGAGATTCGCTCATGCGAAGCAGCCTAGCCAACGGGCGATGGCGATGGACATCCAGCCAGCCGAAGGCCCAGGAATGCCGCCGAAGACAACGCCGCGCGTCACGGTTGCGCAACGTCACCGGTTGTCCTCGGAAATGCGCCGTCGAGGCATTACCGTTGAGTAACAATGTCCCAGCCGCCAGCGCCCCGACCCGCCGTACCGAAGCGAACAGCTTCGGTACGTCGGCCACGTCCCGCCGCGACCCCGGACAGCGGCGGTCGCGGCCATCTCGGGCGTGCGTTCGACACCCTCTCCGGCGTGGCCCGTGACCGCGCCCGAAGCACCCACGACATCCTCGGCGAGGCGGCCAAAGCTCTGAGTACCCCTGCCGGTGTGGTCGGCGCGGCCATCGAGGTGGCATGGGTGAGCACCCATCTCGCGCTCTACCCGTTCGGTCTGTTCGGCCGCCCGGATGCCTACGACGGCCACCGCTACAGCCTCGGGGAGCTGCCACCCGTGCAGCGCGGGCTCGTGATAGGCAACGTCGAGGCGGCCGGCACCCCGATCCTGCTGGTGCACGGCATGGTCGACAACAGGTCGGTCTTCGCGCTCCTGCGTCGGGGCTTGCGGCGACGGGGCTTCGGCAGGGTCGTCTCCATCAACTACTCCCCCTGGACCACCGACGTGCGCGTCGCGGCGGCCCAGCTGGCCCAAGAGGTCGAAGCATTGGTGGCCGAGACAGGCTACGAACGCATCCACGTCGTCGGACACAGTCTGGGCGGCCTCATCGCCCGTTACTACGTCACGCGCCTGGGAGGTGATGCGCGGGTGCACACGCTGGTCACGCTCGGGTCACCGCACAGTGGCACCTTCAACGCCTATGCGCTGCCGTCCAACCTGTGCTGTCAGCTGCGGCCGGACAGCGAGCTCATGCGTGAGCTCAGCGCGGCTGTGCCCAACTGTCAGACCCGCTTCGTGGCCTACTGGTCTGACCTCGACCAGATGATCTTTCCCCAGCGCAACGCAAGGCTGCATCACCCGGATCTCACGGTCCGCAACGTCAAGATGCACGGCATCGGCCACATGAGCCTTCCGATCAACGGCGACGTCGTCCACGGGATCTCGACGACGCTGGCCCAGCTTGACGTCGACGGAAGCACGCTGACTGCCGGCGTCACCGAGCTGAAACCCCCAGATCGACGCGGTTGAGCGGCATGTCGCCGGACGGTCCGGCGCACCGGGCCAATTTGTCATAACGAAAAGGTCACGCTAGCCTCGTGACTTCCGTGTCGTCTGCCCGTGAGGTTTGCTCGTGTCTGCTGGTTCGCATAGCGGTCGCCACCGTGGGGCCAAGCACGCATCCCCCAAACGACGCCGATTCATGGCCGGTCTGGCTCTGCCCACCGCTGCGGCCGCCGCGCTCATGTTCACCGCAACCGGCGCTGCCGTTGTCACCACCTCCAAGACCCAGCCCGTCAGCCAGAACGCCACGCTTGCCGCTGCATCACTCCAGGCTGCGGTCGTCGCTGGACAGCTCCACGACCCCCGCCTCCAGGCGATCGAGGACAACACCCAGGACATCGCCCGCGAGAACGGCGGGGCGCGGGTGGCCCGCGCTGCCGAGCGGAGAAGCCTCGCGGCTCGGGAGCTGGAGGACGCACGCGTTGCCCAGGAGCACAGCTGGCAGCTACCGATCAAGAACTACGTCATCTCGTCCGGCTACGGCATGCGGTGGGGACGCCTGCACGCGGGTGAGGACTTCGCGACCCCGGTGGGCACGAACCTGATCTCCATGTCGACCGGCACAGTCACCTTTGCGGGCCAAGAGTCGGGCTACGGCACCATCGTCAAGATTCGCTACTGGGACGGCACCGTCAGTTTCTACGGCCACATGTCGAGCCTCTCGGTCACCGATGGCGAGCCCGTGATGCCCGGTCAGCTTGTCGGACAGTCCGGCAACACCGGCGAGTCGACGGGCCCCCACCTGCACCTCGAGATCCACCCCAACGGCGGCCAGCCTGTCAATCCCCTGCCGTGGCTTACCGATCGAAGGATCGCGTTCTAACGCCTTCCGTCACCCGCCAGAGCGCCTTGCATCACCCGCTAGCGGTGTACGCGACCAGCAGAACGCTTCAGAGCTTCTCCAGCGGCGCATAACGCAGCAGCAGTCGTTTGACTCCGGTGTCAGCCCCGAAGTCGACGTGCGCCATGGCCTTCTCGAGCTCGCCCTCGACCCTCACCACCGTGCCGAGACCGAAGGAGTCGTGGCTGACCCGATCGCCCGATCGCAGCGAGATCATCGGGCGGTTGCCCGGGGACCGCACACCTGGCCGGCCGGCCAGGGTCGCAACAGCAGGGGTGGATGAGGACCTCATGCCGGTTGTCTCAGTGCGTTCCCAGTCGATCAGCTCGGCCGGGATCTCATCGAGGAAACGCGACGCCGGGTTGTACTGCGGGGAGCCCCACCCGGAGCGCACGATCGCCCTCGACAGGTGCAACCGCTCCCGGGCGCGGGTGATCCCGACATACGCCAGGCGTCGCTCCTCCTCGAGCTCCTTGGCGTCGCCGAGCGATCGCCGGTGCGGAAAGGTGCCGTCCTCCATACCGGTGAGGAAGACGACCGGAAACTCCAGACCCTTGGCGGTGTGCAGGGTCATCAATGTCACCACGCCGTTGTCTTCGGCTTCGTCGGAGCCATCGGGGATCTCATCGGCGTCGGCGACCAGTGAGACACGCTCAAGGAAGTCCTGGAGCGAACCGCCCGGTTCGGACTCGTCGAACTCGCGGCCGACGGCCACCAGCTCGGCGAGGTTCTCGACCCGGGTCTCATCCTGGGGGTCCTGACTCGCGCGGAGCTCGGCAAGATAGCCGGTCTGCTCGACGACGGCCTCGAACAGGTCTCCCACCCCCGAGCCGCCCTCGTGCACCGTCCGCAGAGCTTCGAGCAGGGACGTGAACGTGGTGATCGCCGCAACGGACCGGGTCGCAATACCCGGAGCATCCTGCGGGCGACCCAGAGCCGCGACGAACGGAATGCGCTCGCGCTCGGCGAGCTGCGCGATACAGGCCTCTGCTCGCTGCCCGATGCCCCGTTTGGGGACGTTGAGGATGCGTCGCAGGTTGACGGTGTCGGTGGGGTTGGAGATGACCCGAAGGTAGGCGAGCGCGTCCTTGACCTCTCGGCGCTCGTAGAAGCGCGTCCCGCCAACGACCTTGTAGGGCAAGCCAACTCGAACGAAAACCTCTTCGACGGCACGTGACTGGGCGTTGGTGCGATAGAAGACCGCCACGTCCTTGGGCTTCACACCGTGCTCGTCGCCGAGGCTGTCGATCTGGCGGGCGACGAATGCCGCTTCGTCATGCTCGGAGTCGGCGACGTAGCCCACGATCTTGGCGCCGTCACCGGAGTCGGTCCACAGGTTCTTGGGCCGACGATCGGAGTTCTTGGCGATGACCGCGTTGGCGGCGCGAAGGATGGTCTGGGTTGAGCGGTAGTTCTGCTCGAGCAGGATGGTCTGCGCGTCGGGGTAGTCCTGCTCGAACTCGACGATGTTGCGGATCGTCGCGCCGCGGAAGGCGTAGATCGACTGGTCCGCGTCGCCGACGACCGCGAGCTCGGCCGGCGGAACGGCCTGAGACTCGCTGTGTGAATGGCCGACAAGCTCACGCACCAGCTGGTACTGCGCGGTGTTGGTGTCCTGGTACTCATCGACCATGACGTGCCGGAAACGTCGGTGGTAGTACTCGGCGACGTCGGGGAAGGCCTGGAGGATGTGGACCGTCGTCATGATCAGGTCGTCGAAGTCCATGGCGTTGGCCTGGCGCAGACGGGCTTGGTACAACCGATAGGCCTCGGCGACCATGCGCTCGTGATGGCTTGCCTCGCCAAGTCCGGCCGCGTAGGTCTCGTCGTCGATCAGCTCGTTCTTGAGGTTGGAGACCTGAGCCGAGAACGACCTCGGCGGATAGCGCTTGGGGTCCAGGTCGAGGCTGCGCATGACCATCGACATGAGGCGCTGGCTGTCGGCGGCGTCATAGATCGAGAAGGTCGACTTCAGGCCGACGTGGGATGCCTCGCGACGCAGGATGCGCACACAGGCTGAGTGGAACGTCGAGACCCACATCGCCTTGCTACGTGTGCCGACCAGTGAGGCGACGCGTTCGCGCATCTCACCGGCTGCCTTGTTGGTGAAGGTGATCGCGAGGATCTGCCCCGGCCGGACGTCTCTCGCCGCCAGGAGGTAGGCGATGCGGTGTGCCAGCACGCGCGTCTTGCCCGAGCCCGCGCCTGCGACGATCAACAGCGGCGCCCCCTCATGGGTGACCGCGATGCGTTGCTGGGCGTTGAGCCCCTCGAGCAACGCCTCCGGGTCACGGCTGACCACCGAGCCGGTATGCCGGTCATCACCGTCTTGAGGTGCCTCGCCGCCCGCCTCGACCCAGGTGGGGACGCCACGTTCATCCACCTCACCGGTGGCGGCGGCAGGGCTGAGCCGGGGCAGGGAGAAGTCGCCGAAAAGAGTGCTCATCGTGAGTTCCAGCCTACGTCGCGGCGGTGACAGCACCGGACACGATCTGCCGGCTCTCCGAGCCGACGACGCCGGAGTCAGTCGCTCTCGGAGCCGCCTGCCGGGGAGAGCGTCGTGGAGCCGGCGACGTGCGACCAGGTGGCAGTGGCACCGGAGTGCCCGATCCGTACGGCCTCGACGACGGTCCCGGCCGCGAAGAGCACGGCGGCCACAGCCAGCGCGAGAGCGACCCACTTCGGGGCGCGGGGAGACATGGCCTCTCGCTCGTTCCAGCCCCACCACAGCAGGACGGCCGCGACGACCGCCAGGCCGAACACCCAGGGCAGCAGGCCCTCGGCCATCTCGATATGGGTCTCGATCAGCGCAGTCTCCTTGACCCGCTCCTGCAGGGCCTCGCCGGACTGGGTGGAGGTCGGCACAAGAACCAGCGCCACCAGGACGAGGCCCAACGGCAGGAACCGGGCCCACCGGCGGAACGATGGCCACAACGCGGCCAGGGCGACGACGAGCGCGGCGCTGGGGACGATGACCTCCGTCGCATGGACGACGAGGGGGTGCAGCGGAAGACCGGCGACGAGGTCGAACATCATTCTCCTTGAGGAGGTGCCGCGGCACGAGGCACCACAGCTAGATCAGGGGCGATGCCCTCAACCGGCCCTGCATGAGCCGATCGGAACGGAACCTAACACGCGGCATACGGACAATCAGCCGATTGACCATGCGCGGGGCAGGCCATCGATAGGGTCGGCACATGGGGCTTGAGATCCGGGAGATCAAGCACTCCTTCGGTGACCTGGTGGCCCTCGACGGAGTGACATTTGACGTCGTGCCTGGAGTGATCACCGGACTGCTCGGACCCAACGGTGCCGGCAAGACGACGTTGCTGCGGATCATGCTCGGGGTCCTGAGCCCCGACCGCGGCAGCGTCCGGTACGACGGCCGGTCGGTGGACGATGAGGACCGCCGCCGCTGGGGGTACATGCCGCAGGAGCGCGGGCTCTACCCCGGGATGCCGGCCGGCGACCAAGTCGTCCACTTCGGGCGGTTGCACGGGCTGTCCCGCAGCGACGCGACCAACAGAGCCAAGGCCCTGCTCGAGGAGCTGGGACTCGAAGACCGGTGGGAGGACCGGACCGACAAGCTGTCCGGCGGTATGCAACAACGCCTCCAGCTGGCCACCTCCCTGGTGCATGACCCCGAGGTCATCGTCCTCGACGAACCGTTCAGCGGTTTGGACCCGGTGGCCGTGGTGAGCTTGTCCGAGACCTTGCGCCAGCGGGCCCGGATCGGCTGCACGGTGCTGTTCTCCAGCCATCAGCTCGATCTGGTGCAGGATCTCTGTGAGGACATCGCCATGGTCGACCGCGGAAGGACGGTGCTCCTGGGCAGTGTCGCCAGGTTGCGGGCATCGTCGGGCCGACGGCAGCTGAGACTGCATGTGGAGCCGTCGAACCGCGACTGGCTGAGCGCATACCCGCGTGTCACCGTGGTCAGCGACCAGGCCGACGACCTGCGCCTCGAGGTCCCCGATGGCATCGCCCCCCTCGACGTGCTCGACGCCGCCCGGGCGGGCGGCCGGGTGGACGACTTCGGACTCGACCTGCCCACGCTGTCGCAGCTGTTCCTCGCAGCCGCCGACCGGCCCCTCGACCAGATGGTCGTGAGCTGATGCGCAACTGGTGGCAGGGGACACGTCTGGTCGCTGAACGCGGACTCGTCGAGAACCTCAGGTCGCGGGCCTTCAAGGTCGTGACGGGGCTGTTGCTGCTGATGTCCATCGCCGCAGTCGTGCTGCCGCAGATCCTCGGCAACGAGCCCACGACATACACGCTCGCCACCGTCGGCACGGCCCCGGCCAACGTGCAGGCGGCGCTGGACGCGGCTGGGAAGTCAGCCAAGTTCACCGTCAAGTACGTGTCGCGCAACGCCGCCGACGACGTCCGGCTGGCCGTGCGCAACGGCGACGCCTCCGCTGGGCTCGCCGGCGACAAGCTCTACACCGAGGCCAAGGGGGGAGGAACCTTTCCTGTCGTGGTAGCCCAGGCTGTGGTCAGCCTGGAGACATCGCGCCTGTTGGTCGAGGCGGGGCTGAGCCCACAGCAGATCGCAGCTCTCCGTTCGGTCCGGCCGCCCCAACAGATCGCCGTCGGGCGACTCGATAACGAGGGACGCGCGGGCACCGGCTTCGCCGTCGGGATCATCCTGTACCTGGCGATCACCTTTGCCGGAACGGCCATCGCCACCACGGTCGCCATGGAGAAGTCCACGCGCATCTCCGAGGTGCTGCTCGCCGTGCTGCGTCCCAGCCAGGTGCTCGTCGGCACCGTGGTGGCTGTCGGCACGGTAACGCTATGTCAGCTGCTCATCCTCGCAACACCATTCGCGGTCGCGGTGCAGGTCACCGACAAGATCGGCCTACCCCCGGTCGCGGCCGTAGACATCACGCTGGCGGTCGCGTGGTTCCTGCTGGGATTCGCGCTCTACGCGTTTCTGTTCGCGGCCTCTGCAGCCCTCGTCAACAAGATCACCGAGGTCAACTCGGCGATCCTGCCGGTCACGATGACCCTTGTTGTCGGCTACATGCTGGCGATCACGGTTGTCATGGCGGACCCGAGCGGCGGGTGGAGCGTCCTTGCCTCGCTGTTCCCACTCAGCGCGCCCATGGCAATGCCGATCCGTTGGGCCGCCGGCGAGGTCCCCGTCTGGCAGCTCCTGCTCGCCATGGCGCTGACCGCCGCCACCGCAGTGCTGCTCGTCTCGATCGCCTCTTCCATCTACCGACGCGCCCTGCTCATCACCGGCCACCGGGTGAAGCTCCGCGAGGTGTTGGGCGGCCGGGCCGTCTCCTGACGCCGGAGCCGGCCAGAGCCTGACCTACGCTCGGACGGTGACGACACGGCATACCGAACCCGGCGCGGGGCAACAGCGAGCCGGGTCCTTCAGACCCGCCGAGCCGGACGACGTGCCGGCCATACTCGGGCTCGTCCATGAGCTTGCGCTCTTCGAGAAAGCGCCGGACGCGGTCGAGGCGACCGAGGCCCACTTCCGGGCAGCCCTGTTCCCTGACGGGCACGCCGCCACGGCATTCGCGCACGTTGCGGTGGTGGACGGCACGGTCGTCGGTATGGCGATCTGGTTCGTCACGTTCTCGACGTGGCTGGGGCGCAGTGGCATCTGGCTCGAGGACCTGTTCGTCTCACCGCAGCACCGCGGGTCCGGCCTGGGCAAAGGGCTGCTGGCGGCGTTAGCGGCGGTGTGCGCCGACCGTGACTACGGCCGGCTCGAGTGGTGGGTGCTGAAGTGGAACACCCCGGCGATCGGTTTCTACGACTCGATCGGCGGGCAGCCGATGGACGAGTGGCTCACCTATCGGCTCGATGGTCGAGATCTGGACGCACTGGCCGAGACGGCCTCGCCGACCTGACGCGAACCAGGACAGCGGCCGAGCGCCGGCTGAGATCCAACTACGCTGACGCCATGACTGAGCGGACCTTCGGCCAACCGGCCACGCCGCGGCCCGATCACGACATCGAGCGGGTTCTCGTGGTGGCAGCCCACCCGGACGACTGCGACTTCGGGGCGGCCGGAACCATCGCCGGCTGGGCCGACGCCGGGCTGAGTGTCACGATCCTGTTGTGCACGCATGGCGAGCAGGGCGGGTTCGACGACACCAACCGCGAGCAGATGCCTGCCATTCGCGAACGCGAGCAGGTTGCGGCGTCCGCGATCCTCGGCGTCAGGGATGTGCGATTCCTGCAGGGCCATCGCGACGGTTGGTTGGAGCCCTCGTGGGAGCTGCAACGCCAGATCGTCGAGGTCATCCGCGACGTCAAGCCGCAGCGCGTCCTGATCCAGTCCCCAGAACGCTGGTACGACCGGTTCCAGGCGTCCCATCCGGATCACCTCGCCGCAGGCGAAGCCGCCATCCGTGCCATCTATCCGGCCTCTGAGAACCGTTTCGCCTGGCCCGAGCTGCTCGAGCAGGGCTTGGAGCCGTGGCACGTGAACGAGGTCTGGATCATGGCCCACCCGAACATGACCCATGCCGTGGACATCACCGGCACCTTTGACCGAAAGGTCTCAGCCCTGCGGGCTCATGAGTCTCAGACCGGACATCGGGGAGATCAGCTGGAGGACTTCCTGCGCGGCTGGGGCAGCGGGATCGCCGAGGTGTTCGGACTCGGCGAGGGCCGACTGGGCGAGTGCTTCCACATCATGGATCTGGGCTGAGCCGGTGAGCCGGTGAGCGTCGACGCCGTCTTGATCAGCGTCTCCCCCGTCGTTGTCTACGTCCTGGTCGCGCTGGTGATCGGGCTCGAGAGCATGGGCATCCCGTTGCCCGGAGAAGTGATCCTGGTGTCGGCGGCGCTGCTGGCTACGCGCCAGGATCTCGACATCTCCCCCGTATGGATAGCCGCGGCGGCAAGTGGCGGGGCCATCGTCGGCGACAGCATCGGCTACCTGGCCGGGCGACGCTGGGGTGACCGGATGTTCGACCTGCTCGGACGCCGGTTCCCCAAGCAGGCAGGCCCCGATCGCCTCGCCTACACCGAGCATGTTTTCGCGCGGTATGGCGTGTGGGCGGTGTTCTTCGGCCGTTTTGTGGCGTTGCTTCGTATCTTCGCCGGCCCTGTGGCCGGTGCGCTGCACATGCCCTACCCACGCTTCCTTGCCGCCAACGCGCTCGGTGGGTTCGTCTGGGCCTGCGGGACCACCGCCGCGGTCTACACGATGGGCACCCGCGCCGAGCAGTGGCTCCACGACTCTTCCTGGATCGGACTGGCCGTGGCCGTCGCCGCCGGCATCGCTGTCTCAACCGTGTTCAGGCGACGGCTGGAACGTTCGGTGGCACGCCATACGGCTGCGCGGAAGTCCCGCGCCGATCAGCTCTCGGCGGTCGGCTCATAGCAGGTGCCGCCCGACGGCCCACGCCGTGAGCTCGTGTCGTGAGGACAGCTGCAGCTTGCGCAGCACCGACGACACATGTGTCTCAACGGTCTTGATCGAGATGAAGAGCTCCTTGGCAACTTCCTTGTACTGATAGCCGCGAGCGATGAGCCTCATCACCTCACGCTCGCGCGAGCTGAGCCGGTCCAGCTCTTCGTCGATCACAGCAACCTCGCCGGCGGCCGCGCCAAAGGCATCAAGGACGAAACCCGCCAACCGGGGGCTGAACACGGCATCACCGTCCGCGACCCGTCGAATGGCGCTGGTCAGGTCGGGGCCGTTGATCGTCTTCGTGACATATCCGCGAGCCCCAGCCCGGATGACCGCGATCACGTCCTCCGCCGAGTCGGACACCGACAGCGCGAGGAAGCGAACCGGGGCACCGGATTCGGTTGACACGCCACCCGATCCGGAGATCACATCACTGCCGCCATTCCCGTTGCCACCGGGGAGATGCACATCGAGCAGGACAACATCGGGTCGGGTCTGCGCGACCACGACGATCGCGCTGTCGACGTCAGCAGCCTCCCCCACGATCAGCATCGACTCGTCAAGCTCGGCCTTGACACCTGACCGGAACATCCGGTGGTCATCGACCAGGACGAGCCGGATCGGGGCGGGCTGGGTCGACCTCGGCTCGGACATCAGCGCCGTCCTTCGGTATCGGCTTGCACTTCAGTATCGGTCCGCGCTTCGGAATCGGTTTGCGCTTGAAGCTGGGTCTGAGAATGTGGCCCAGGGGCCGTCACGGGCAACGTGAGCGACACCTCGGTGCCCTGCTCGAGCCTGCGCAACGCTGCCGCGCCACCATGCCGCGACATGCGGCCAAGGATCGACTCGCGAACGCCGAAGCGATCCTGGGGAACGGCATCCAGGTCGAAACCGGGACCGTGGTCCCGTACAAACGCCTCAACGGAATCGGAACCCACCTCGACATAAGCGGATACCGGCGCCGCGCCATGCCGGACCGCATTGAGCAACGCCTCGCGCAAGGCTCGCACCAGCGCGGCCCCGCCGACGTCGAGCGGTCGATCACCGGTGACCACCAGCTCGATCGGCATGCCGTGCAGATCCTCCACCTCGTGCGCAACCTCCGTGACTGCGGAGCCGAGGCTGGCCTGCGAGCCGAGCGGGCCGGCATACAGCCAACCGCGCAGCTCTCGCTCCTGGGCGCGTGCGAGGCGAACCACCGCGGCGGAGTCGCCCGCTTGGCGCTGGATCAGCGCCAAGGTCTGGAGGACTGAGTCATGCAGGTGCGCGGCGATGTCTGCCCGCTCGGTCTCACGGATGCGTTGGGCTTGCTCGGCGCGCAGATCGGCCCAAAGCCGCACACCCCACGGCGCTGCGACGAGCGCAACGCCGGCAAGAACCGCCACAGCGGGGATCCCCACCTCCCACAAGCCGGAGAACCCGCGACCCTGAGTCACCAGCACAACGACACCAAACGTCGCCAGCGCGATGCCGATCCCCAGACGTACCAAGCCTGCTCGTCGACCGGGGGGTCCCATGTCCCCGACCAGCCATCTGCCCCGCTCGGCATCGTCGAGCTGTGACCATGCGAGGACCGCTCCCACCACCACGGTCAAGATCGGGATGAGCACGCCGAGGCGCAGGTTGACGCCGCGCTGCTGGGCCACGAGCGCCCCACCGACGAAGAGCAACCCGAGACCGACCACGAGGTTGCGCACAGGCTCGTTGGTCGGTCGACCGACTGCCACAGCATCGGTTCGGGCGACTGGGGTGCTTCCCAGCGACTGGGGCGTCAGCGCCCACAAGAACAGGTATGCCGCGATGCCCGCACCGCCCGCAAGACAGGCCAGACCGAACGCCAGACGTACGTGCCGCACATCGAGCCCGAGGTGCTCGGCAAGCCCTGCACAGACCCCCGCGAGGTATCGCCCCTGGACGGGGCGTTCCAGCCGGCGCACTCGCAGACGCTCGCCGGAGGTTATCGGCGACTGCGGAACCTCGTATGGCGCGGGCACGCCGTCCATCCTTGCCCACATCCGGGGCACAGGGAGCCCGGACAACACGATCTCAGGGTCGGGTCAGGGTCGGGTCAGGGTCAAACCTGATGGCGAGCCGATGCGCGGCAGCCAAGAATCGGTGACATGAGCGAACAAAACACATCCCACCCGCAAACGGGAATGGACAGGTTCTTCAACGCCTTGCGCAGCATAGGCATCCGACGCCGCACCCATGACAAGTGGATCGCCGGCGTGTGCTCGGGGCTCGCCGACCGGCTCGGCATCGATCCGATCATCGTCCGCGTCGCCTTGGTGATCCTCACCATGCTGGGGGGTGCCGGCATCGCCATCTACCTCGTCGCCTGGGCCCTCCTGCCCAACGACAGGGACGAGATCCCGGCGCAGCGAGCGCTGCGTGACGGGCACGGCGGCTCCATCGTCCTGCTCGTCTTCGCGGGGCTGGCGCTGTTCGGCGACTCGGCGTTCGGAGGCACATGGTGGAGCAACCGCCCCGGTTGGGGGTTCCCATGGGGGTTGATCCTCGTCGGCCTCCTGATCTGGTGGCTGGTCCAACGGTCTGACAACCGTCCTGACGCCGACCAACGGGTCATGAACCAACAGCTCGGCGCGCCGACCACCGGCGCCCCGACCACCGGCACTCCGACCACGGGCGCCCCGACCACCTCTGTCCCGTCGCCAGCAGCCTCCGGGCCGGCGATGGCTACCGGGCGCCCAACCCCATCCACCGCCCCCCAGCCACCGACTGGGCCGGTCCCGGTCTCCTACAACCCGGTTTCCTACAACAGGTTGGGTCGCCGTTCCGGTGGTCCGCTGATGGCCCTGATCGCCATCGGGCTGGCCCTGGCGACTTACGGCTCACTGCTCTGGGCGGGCGCCGAGCTCGACTGGACCGGTGACCACCAGGCGATCGCGTTCGCCGGCTCGCTGGCGGCGATGGGGCTGCTGATGGTGGTGCTCGGTATTGCCGGCTGGCGGCCCGGCTTCGTCACCTTCCTGGCGATCGTCCTGGCGATCGCGGCCTGGTCGAGCGCCGTTGTACCCAGCGGGATCCACCTCGGTGGACGGTTCGGGGACGCTACCTGGGCGCCGACGTCGGTATCCGGTGACGCCAACTACCAGCTGGGCGTCGGTAACGGTGTACTCAATCTCAGCGGGCTGCCCACCGAAGGCCTCAGCGAAGCCAAGATCCCGGCATACGTGGGGATGGGCGAGCTGAAGGTGGTGGTCCCACAGGACCTGACCGTCAAGGTCGTGGGCCACGTGGGCCTGGGCGAGATTCTCCTGCCGAACGATGCGGGGAGCAGCGGGCAGGGCGGCTCAGACGTATCACGGTCGGTCGTCATAGGCGACGGGCCAACCGAAGTCGTGGTCGATGCCGGTGTCGGCATCGGACAGCTCACTGTGGTGAAGGAGTAGGACGATGGAAGCGAACACACCTGGTACGCCGTCATCCCCGGAGGGCACCTCGATCCAGGACAGCGTCAATGCGCCCGCACGTCCGAAGGGACCGAATGCCTCGGCGATCGTGGCGGGGCTGGTGGCCATCGTCCTCGCCGGACTGATCATCGCCAACGAGACCACGGCCTGGAACGTCGACTGGTCAGGGCTGGGGCCGGGCGCGATCGTCGTCGTCGGTGTCGTGCTCGCGGTGATCGGGGCCATCGGCCTGGTCCGGCGTCACGACGACGTCTGACAGGAGGGATCGCCAGCTGGACGTGATGTCGAGCCGGTCGAGATCGGTCGGGGGCACCCAGGCTGCAGAGGCCGTGGTGCCCCCGACGTCGTGAACGACCGGATCGGTCGGCTCGGGGCAGACTGCGCGAAAGACGACCCGGACGGCGTGGAAGTCCTCGAGCCGACCGGTCGGGGCACGTCCGATCCAGTGACTCGTCCGGATCAGCGCGAGCTCGCTGACCTCAATCACCTGACCGGTCTCCTCCCACGCTTCGCGGACCACAGCCAGCACCGGCGCTTCGCCGTCATCGATGCCCCCACCAGGCAGGCCCCACTTGCCCTCTGCGTTGGTTCGGTCCGAGAACTGCGTCATCAGCACACCACGCGAGCTGGTCACCAAGGCGTAGGCCGCGACGCGTTGGTGAGGCTCGGGAACCTCGCCCTCGGACACCACCAGATCGTGGTCCCGGCGCGTTCGCACCCCCCGGTCGAGCGAGGAGGCTGGGCGAGGCTCAACCTCGAAAAAGATTGTCAACACATGCATTCCGACCGTATGGCTCGTGAGGTCTCGTACGCGCCGCACCTCCCAGCCATGCTCTGCGAGCAGTGCGCTGGGATCGTCCCCATGCCCGAGCACAAGACGCACAACCTCTGTGCCCAGGAGGTCGACGCCGACCACCACAAGCTGTGGGGGTTCCCGGTGCAGTGGGGCCGGCGGCTTGTTGCCGGTCGTCAACGCCCTGATCCCCTCGCTGCCCCGGCCAACGCGATGGCGCGGCGATACTCTGCCTCGGCGCGGTCCAGGATGCGAGCCCAAGACTGCTCCGGCGGAGTGCTGCGGCTGTATGCCGCCATCGATCCTCGGAGCTCATCGTCGATGATCAACCGGGCGATGGATCCGGCCATCGCGTCGTCATCCGCCGCGAGATATCCATTGAGACCGTCCTTGACGAACTCCTCCAAGCCACTGCCCAACCGCCCGACGACCGGCAGCCCCACCGTTCGCGCCTCAAGGGCAGCGATCCCGAACGACTCCAAGGGCGCAGGCGCCACATAGATGTCGGCCGCGGCGTATGTCGCGCGCACCTCATCGCGACTCACCCGACCGGACAGCCGGACCCAGCCACGCATGTCGTGGGTCTCGATGAAACGCTCGAGCCGACCGCGGTCAGGACCATCGCCGAGGATCTCAAGGCTGATGGCGGTCTCGGTCGGCACCAGCGTGCGAACGCGAACCATGATGCGCAACAATGGCATTGGTCGCTTGCGCGCCGCCAGCCGCATCGCCGCCACCACCCGTACGCCGTTGCCGTTGTCCGCCTCGCGTGTCGGAACCCCTTCTGCCGGGCTGGCCCAGCGGTCGACGTCGATTCCGTTGCACAGGACGTTGACCACGCCCTCCGATCCAACGATGCGCTGCAACGGTTCAGCTGCCACAGCCGATACGGCGCTCATGGCTACGCCGCGAGAAGCCCACCTGCGCACGTACCTCGTGGCACGG
>DATCNE010000220.1:0-1538 GCA_036565395.1 Dermatophilaceae bacterium | reverse complement strand
CGTTCACTCGCAGACTGATTCGGCGGTCCGGTCATGGCACCTCTGGTCGACGAAGCGCTCCTGAACGACCCTGAGCAGATGGCTGCGCGCGACTCCCGCGAGGTGTTGGTGGCGTTGGCGACGGCCGGGGCCCAGGTTCGTCAGGCCATCACGTTGTCGCGTGAGGCCGGGATCGAACGCGTGGCCGGCGGTGACCGCCCCCGCTCTGTTCTGGTGGCGTCACTGGGCGGATCGGCCGTCGTGGCCAACGTGCTGGAGCTCTTGGCCGAGCCCGGGTCGCCGGTGCCGGTGACCGTCCGACGAAACCTTCCGCTGCCGGGCTGGGTCGGTCCGCTGGATCTTGTGGTGGCGGTGTCGCTCTCCGGCCGGGCCCCGGGGCCGCTGGCCGTCGCGGCGGAAGCCGCCCGACGCGGTGCCTCGATACTGACCGTGGGAGCGGCCGACTCGCCACTGGCCGAGGTGTGCGCGCGGGCGCGGGGCGTGCACATCGCCGTTGCTCGGGGCGCGACCTCGTCACGGGCTGCGTTGTGGTCGCTGCTCACGCCGGTCGTCCTGGCTGCGCATGAGCTGGGGTTGCTCGAGGCCGGCGAGTCTGTCCTGTTCGAAACCGCGGATCGGCTGGACATGCACGCCGAGGCCTGTCGTCCGCGGTCGGAGTCGTTCGTCAATCCCGCCAAGATCCTGGCGATCGAGCTGGGTGAGACGATTCCCGTCGTGCTGGGCGATGGCCCGCTCAACGGCGTCGCGGCGTCGCGGGCAGCCTCGATGTTGTCCCGCACGGCGCGCATTCCCGCCACCTACGGCGAGCTCCCCGACGCCGCCTCACAGATCGTGGCCAGCTTTGACGGCCCATTCACTGCCGGTGGTGGTCGCGGGGCCGGGGTCCGGGAGTCGGCCCCGGACATCTTCGCCGATCCCTTTCTGGACGGGCCGGCTCAGCCGCGACTCGGTCTGCTCATGCTGCGCGATGTGCCTGCGGCAACACCCACCCGGGAGTCAGACGAAGCCGAGGCGCTCACCAACGCAGTGCTTCAGACTGCGCATGACGCCGGGGTTCGGGTGTCGACCGTGGTCGCGGAGCCTGGCCACCCGTTGGTGCGGTTGGCTGGGCAGATCGCACAGACGGATTTTGCCGCGACGTATCTCGCCATCGGCCTCGGTCTCGATCCCGCGGTGTCCCCTCACGTCGCCGATCTGTGGGATCGCACGCGCGGCTGACCCCGCCCAACCTGCGGATCTACGCAGTCTGTCCGAGTGAGTGTGACCGGTGGGCTATTGCACCGTCGGCTGGCGCTGGCAGGGATCAGCTGGCTCAGCCGAGAAGCTCCCCATCGCCGTGAAGAGCGGCCCGGTCGGCCGCGCTGATACCCGAGAACCAGCCCTCCCTGTTCGTGACCGTCCCCATGACATGGTTCGTCATCTTTGGGAACATGGCGGCGACCGCCTCGTCCACCGCCTCGTTGCGTGCGGCGAGCACGGGGAGCAGGTTCCGACCGGCGGGTTCGGTTGCCGCCTTGGTGGTCTGCGTCCCGGTGGCC
>DATCNE010000219.1:0-2260 GCA_036565395.1 Dermatophilaceae bacterium | reverse complement strand
TCGGATGGCCAGGCGATGCCACAGCCGGGGAACATGACGAGACAGCCAGGCCGCGACACAGCCAAGTGACGACGCGCTTCGTCGTGAAACGAGCCAACGCCTAGCTGGGGGTCGCTCCCATTCGAAACTCCCGCACCGCGCACTCCGGGCAGACCATCACCGTCTGCCCGCCGTCATCAAGGTAGGTCCGCCAGCCGGCGGCGTCGGGCGGACTCCTCCCGGCCGCACGTGTCGATCTGGTCAGCCCGCGCGCGTCCACTCTCCCGCCCAGACACCGCTTTCGCTCTCGCCTGGCTTGCCGCACTGGTCGCCTGCGGTGAGAGTTAGCGTCAGCAGGTTCCCCGTGATCGCCCAGCCGTAGTCGACCGGTTGGTTTGTGTCTGGGCACCAGCCGTTGCCCTCCTGTACATGCGCGCCCCCGTTCGCCTTCTCAGCAGCAGTCGGGTTGCGCGTCCAGATGCCACCACGTGCCTCGAGCAGACCCGGCGAGAGGTAGGCCACGTCAATGTAATTGCCGCCGCCAAGGGGGTCTTTGATCCGCCAGCCGGTCGCGTCGATCGTGATCTCCCATGTCCCGACAGGCGTGCTACCGCCGAGTTGGCTGTCAGTGAACGTGCGTGTCCAACGGGTGCCGTTCAGCTCATTGGGCGGTGGAGGCGTCGGCAGCACTCGGGCCCGCACCGTGTCTGTTGCGACGCGTCCTTTAGTCGCGATCACTCTTGTCGTGAAGCGATGCGCCCCAGGTGTGAGCCAGGAAGTCACAAGCCAGTTACCGTCGTCACCGTAGGTATACGGTGGGTTGAGCTCTGTCCAACGCACCTTGCCGTCAATCAGGAAGTCGACACGATTCACCTGCAGTGAAGAAACGCTCGGAAAACCAAGCCAGTGGATCCTCTGCGGCAGCACCGTCTTCCGGTCAAGCGTCGTGCGAACGCTGAGCGGCTTCGAAGTCGCCGTCGCACTCCCCACCACCGAGAGCAGAGCGAGCGAGAGTCCGATGCCAACCATCTTCTTCATCTGATACCCCTTTTTCGACTAGGCGATAGCTGCCCGCACGGGTGTCGTCTAGGCCCAGTGTTCGGGAATGTCACCCGAGCCCAGCGGGCCTGAGACCCTCGCAGGCCCTCGCTCTTGGAGGAGAGCCGGGAGTTAGGCCGCCCTGCGGTGCTTGACGAAGTAGGCGACGACGGACGCGATCGCAACGATGATCAACGCAAACGTAAGAAGCCAGCCCTCTCTGCCAAGCTCGGGTGAGACAGTTCCCGCTGTTGGATTAGTGAGCTCGAGGGCGAGATTGGAGTCGCAGCGATGTTGGAGTCGACGAGGTTGGAGGGGGTGGCGAGTGCCGGCGGCCGAGCAGCGGAGGGAGCCGTAGGCGACCGGAGTGGTTCGGCCGGCGGGCGCGCCCTGTCGGTGGGGGTCGTGGCTGATCCGGAGCTGGTCGAGCGGCCGCGGCGGCGGCGGTTCACGGCGGAGTACAAGCTGCGGATCGTGCGCGCGGCTGACGGGTGCACGCGGCCGGGTGAGATCGGCGCGCTGTTGCGCCGGGAGGGCCTGTACTCGTCGCTGTTGACGGAGTGGCGGCGAGCCCGCGACTCGGGTGCGCTTGGGGCGCTCGCGCCGAAGCAGCGTGGTCGGCGCGGGCCGAGCCCGGCCGAGGTCGAGGTGCAGGCGCTGCGACGCCGGCTCGATCGCACCCAGGCCGATCTGGAGACGGCTCGCCGGGTGATCGAGGTGCAGGGAAACGTCTCCGCGCTCTTGGAGGAGCTGCTGGCCAAGGGCGCGAGCGAGACCGGCGGCAGACAGCGGCAGCGATGATCGACCAAGCCGTCGCTGAGGTCGAGCCGCTGGTGGGGACAGCGCCGGCGTGCCGGGCGCTGGGAGCCTCCCGCGCCTCTGTGTACCGGCGCCGCAGACCAGCGGTGGTGGCGTGTGAGCGGCGTCCGCGGCCGACGCCGGCGAGGGCGCTGTCTGAGGCCGAGCGCGAGGCCGTGCTCGCCCAGCTGCACAGCGAGCGGTTCGTCGACTGCTCGCCCGCACAAGTGTGGGCGACGCTGCTGGACGAGGGCTGCTACCTGGCCTCGGAGCGCACGATGTACCGTCTGCTGGCCGCCCAGTATGGCGGCGTGCGCGAGCGACGCGACCAGCTCAGCCACCCGCCCTACGCCCGGCCGGAGCTGCTCGCCGAGCGGCCCAACGAGGTCTGGAGCTGGGACATCTCGAAGCTCAAGGGCCCAGCGAAGTGGACCTGCTTCTACCT
>DATCNE010000218.1:0-8816 GCA_036565395.1 Dermatophilaceae bacterium | reverse complement strand
GCGCTGTACAGCGGTCGCACCTTCCCAGACGGACGCCCGGATAGGATCCCAGCCGACGTGACCGTAGGTCCGATGCGCCTCAAGCAATGCCCAAGTGACGCCCCTGCGACCAGACCGGACATCGACCGGCACCTTCCCGATGCAGGATGGTCGTCCGACGATGTCAGAGCAAGAGACGCTGCTTCTGTGCCACTCCTATGGGTCCGTGTCCTGCTCGCGATGAAGGTGGCCGCGGCCGCGATCGTCGTCTGACTCACCTGGGTGTGCCGGGCCATCGCTCCGCTGAGGTAGTCGTCGCCTCCGACCGTCAAGCCGGTGATCTTGTCGTGGGCGCTGTCGCGTGCGGTGAGGAAGACCACCGGCATTTGTCGCCCCGCCCTGCGTAGCTGCTGGGTGACGGCGAAGCCGTCCACGCCGGGGAGCATCGCGTCCATGATCACCAGGTCCGGGTCGACCTGGCCTGCGGTCCGCAAAGCGTCGACTCCATCAGCGGCAGTGCGCACCTCGAAACCCGCCAGGGGCGGGAGCCCGATCGGTGGACGTCCGCTCGAGGGCCAGTTCTCTCCGGTTCCGGTGTCGCGCTCCGGGCGACACCCACCCCCGGACGTCGCGGGCTGGGGGTGGGCGCAGCAGGTCCACGATCATGCGCCCGGGTCCTGTGGCGTGACGGGGTCGTCAGGGCCGACGGTGTGCGAGGTGGCTTTGCCCTGGAGCACTCGGTCCACGTCGTCGGTCGACATCGGGCGACCGAGCAGGTAGCCCTGGCCGTCGTCGCAGGTGAGGTCTTCGAGATTGTTGAGCTGGGTGATCGTCTCGATTCGCTGTCCGACGACCCTCATTCCCAGGCCGTGCGCCATCGCGATGACCATCGCGGCGATCCGGCGATCATGGGAGCTCGCGGACAGCTTCTCGAGCTTGACGACACTGACTGGGAACTGCGGCAACCGTGAGAGCGACGTGTAGGTCGCACCGAAGTTGTCGACGGCGAGCTGGACGCCGAGGGCGGCGAGGGCCGTGAGGGTCTCGCGTGTGGCCGGGTTGTCGATGGCCAGTTCGCGTTCGGTGATCTCGAGGCACAGCTGGCGGGGTGTGATCCCGTGGCGGTCGAGGGTGTCGGAGACGAGTTCCGCGAAGTGGGGCTCGCGCACCTGACGGCCGGAGACGTTGACCGCCATTGTGAGCGTGGTTGTGGCGGGGTGCCGCCGGGACGTCCATACCGCGAGCTGGGCACACGCGGTGTCCAGCACCCATGCGCCGATCGGGATGATGAGTCCGCGAGCCTCCGCGGCAGCGAGGAAATCGGCGGGGCCCAGCGTGCCGCGCTCGGGGTGATCCCAGCGCAGCAGGGCCTCGAATCCCAGGATCCGGCGGTCGCCGAGCGCGAGCGTCGGCTGGTAGATGAGCTTGAGCTCGTGGGCTTCGAGGGCGGATCTGAGCTCGATCTCGAGCGCGCTGCCGGCAGGTGTGTCCGAGGGTGTCGTCGGGTCGAAGACCTCGAAGCGGCTGCGGCCGCTCACCTTGGCCCGGTACATCGCGGAGTCCGCTCTTTGAAGCAACCCGGATGCGCCGATGCTCGGGTCCTCTGCGATCGCCGCGCCCACGCTCGCCGACAGCTGGAGCGTCACGGTTCCATCGGAGAAGGGTCGGGCGAGTGCCGCGACGATGCGCTCGGCGATCTCGGGAACGTCGTCGTCTGTCATCTCGTCGTCGAGAAGGAGGACGAACTCATCCCCGCCGAGCCGAGCGACGGTGTCGCCTCGCCGCGCGACATGCTCCAACCTTCGAGCAACGTCCACGAGCACGCGGTCGCCGACCTCGTGGCCGTAGGTGTCGTTGATGTCCTTGAAGTGGTCGAGGTCGATGAAGAAGAGCGCGACGCTGGCCGAGGATCGTTGCTTGCGCTCCAGGGCGTGGCTCACGCGGTCGGTCAGAAGGTACCGGTTCGCGAGGCCGGTCAGGGAGTCGTGCATGGCCTGGTGAGCCAGGGCATGCTCGGCGCGTTTGAGATCGGTGATGTCGCGCGTCGAGCTGAACACCCCGACGACCGCGCCGGTGTCGTCGCGGTCCGGTGACAGTGAGACGTGGGACCACTCGGAACTCTCGTCCGGGGCGTCTGGCGAGGAGAACTCCACGTCGTTGGGCTCGCCGGTCTCCAGCACGCGATTCAGGGCCGCTTCCCATATCCAAAGCGAGCTCTCCGCCATCCCGGTCTGGCGGTCCGTGCGACCTGCCAGCTCGGCGAGCGACAAACCGCGCAACCGTTCACCGGCGGGGTTGATGTACTGGTACCGGAGTCCCGCGTCGTACTTGGCAATCGCATCGGTAGAGCCATCCAGGACAGCACGAAGCTGGGCCTCGGCGCGGGCCAGGGCAGCGTGGGCATCCGCGGCCTCCTGCGCCATCCGTACGGCCTGCTGCTCGGCGAACTCGCGCCGGGTGACATCCCGGGAGATGCCAAAGGTCCCGATGATGCTCCCGTGCGTGTCGCGCAGCGGGAACTTGCTGGTCTCGACCCATGTGCCGGGCTGGTCGACAAATCGGTCGACCTCCTCCTTGTCGATCATCGGCTCACCGGTGGCGATGATGCGCTGCTCGTCCGCGAGGAGCGCGCTCGCGTGGGCGTGGTCGGTCAAGTCGTAGTCGGTGAGCCCGATCATCTCGTCCTGGGTCATGTCGTTCACCCGGGCGCAGTCCAGGCTCACCTTGATGAACCGGCTCTGCAGATCCTTGAAGTAGATGATCGCCCATGGCGAATCCAGGAGGTTGCGCGCACAGACCAGGTCCACGCTCAGCCGGGGTCGGCGCACTGCGCCGCGTCTACGGGCTCGTTCTTGGTCATCATTGCGCCAATCACCGGGTGAAGTGGACCTTACGAGACTACGACCGCCTGGCTATTCGGCTGTGCACCGCTCCGCAATGCTGCCCCGGGATCGCGGAGCGATCTTGACACCGTGAATGGCGTGGCGACGGCGCGGACCTGCCCGTGCGGGAGTGTTGTCGAGGTGGCCCGGGTGATGTTATGCGGGACCCGCACGCATTCGGCGCGGACCGCTGCGATCTGCTTGGGCCCGTTGTGGTGGACGTCGCCTGCACCTGGTCCGACTTCGCGGGCCTGAAGCAATGGTTCGGGAATGCCCTGAAGCAGGGCGTCGCCCACGTCAGTGTCCCCGGGTATGCGTCGAGCCACTGGTCGTACCGGTCCGGTGGGATGACGGCCGGGGTGCGGTCGTGGATGTGCCCCAAGGCGTCGGTGGCCGAGGTGGTGGCTATGGTCGCCGTCCATAGCCACTTCTTCGAGTCGTCCTCGGAGAGGTCAGGGTTGGGCCACGGTTCGTACAGACACCCGGCCGCCAGCAGTCCCTGTCCATCGGCGTGCAGGAAGTACAGCGTCTTGGTTCCGGTCGGGTCCTTCTGCCACTCGTAGTATCCATCCATCGACACCAAGCCGCGCCGGCGGGCCGCGGCCGCTTTGGACGTCAGTATCTTCGACCTGGAGTTGATCATCCGCGAGCCGATCTTGGGGTTCCTCGCCCACGACGGGACCCCAACGGACCCGTCGCAGCTGACGGACCGGGTCACCCTTGGGCCCGTCGCGGGGCGCACGATCCGCACACCCTGCATCGGCGCGACGTTCCAGGACCGCCATCGCTCCTTGGTGAGGATCTGCTGCACCAGGCCTCTGCGGTGTAGTTACTGGCGCACCACTTGATCCTGTTCGCCCATGCGCCGGTCTTCGTTCCCACACCGTCGAAGCCATGGGTCGCCGACGGGGTTCACGAAGGCGAGAGGCACGCCGACCCGACATTGCAGACGTTCGACTGGACGATGGACGGTGCGACGGCGCTTGCGGCAATCACGGAGACGATCTTTCCGGTCGCCCTCTCGACCTGGATCGTCTTGGGTGTGTCGCTGAGGATGAAGGCGTCCAGCTCTGCGGACGTCTTCACGCCTGTCGACGCGTCGACCTTGATGCCGTCGGCAGTCTGGGTCTGCGGTGACGGTGCGGGCGCCGCTGTCGCTGGCGCCACACCAGCCACCATCAGTCCCAGGACGGGTAGAGATGTCGCTCCGATGACTTTCTGTCGCATCGAGAAGTTCCCCCTGCTTTGCGTCTGGTCCCGTGTGAACCAGACAGTTTGATCTTGGTTCCTCAGCGCGCGAGGAGTTTCAGAGACACGCCGAGGACCGTCCACCTGCCTCCCGTGTCGACGTCGGCACCCGAAAGGTGATCGGATCGGGGCGACGTTCCATTGGTGGGCATCCGACCGTTCACGGGTCGTAGAATATGTGACGGGTTAGGTGACGTCCGGAGGAGTCTTGGCTGGTGTGACCTTCACCGGTAAGTGGCACGGTTTCTTCAGCGCTATGTGGCGCGATCGGTCGGGTGCGTGGGGTCGGCCGTTCTCGTAAGGGGACTGACTGACCGGACAACGATCGGGATGTGACACACGCCCCGACCCTTCGTCAGCGCACCTGCCGGACGGCTCATATTGGACGTGGGAGCCAGGCTTGCTGGAAGGTGTCGGCGGCTTCGCTCAGTGAGCCACCCATCCGGAGACCACCGCCGGCAGGTGAGTGCGGTGTGCCTCGAGCCGATCTGCCGGCCATTCGCCGTTGAGTTGTCGTCCACGGTCACATCTGGACTCTTGTATGGACGTCTCGGTATGGCGCATATTGAGTACAGGGTCGTATCGGTACCGGTAGATTGAAAACGAGGATGTGGAATCGCTGATCCGGGGGCGCACGGTGGCGCGCGCACGTGGCTCACGTCGAACTGACGGTGCGGGCGGGCACGTCGCAGCCTTCGATCTCCCGACAGGAGGCCAGCACTGCGTAACGGTCGTGGAGACGCTGGAACGAATCCACCGCGCGAGAGAACGAAGGGATCGACATGGATGGCAGGAGCCGCATCCGCAGGGCTCAGTCGTGCGCTCCTGACGCAGGTGATGCCGCACGCGAGTTTCACGCCGCGGTCGCGCAACCGGATATGGCGCTGGTGGTCTTCTTTTGTTCGGTCCAATACGATCTCGAAATCTTGGCTTCGGAGTTATCGCGTCTTTTTGCCGGCGTTCAAGTCATCGGCTGCACTACTGCGGGTGAGATCGGCCCGCGCGGCTACCGAGACCACAGTATTTCGGGCGCGAGCTTTCCTTCCGACAGCTTTGCTGTCACGTGCGGTCGCATCGATCGATTGCAGCAGTTCGAATCTATCCAGGCGCAGTCTCTGGCTCAGGATCTGATGCAAAGGCTGGAAAGCCTGGAACCTCGAGCTGACACAAGCAACAGCTTCGCACTTCTGCTGATCGACGGCTTGTCCGTGCGCGAAGAACCGGTCACGCGCGCCCTGCAGAATGCCTTCGGAAAACTCCCGTTGGTGGGAGGCTCGGCTGGTGACGGCCTCAGTTTTGGCAGAACACAAGTATATTCTGACGGGAGCTTCCATACCGATAGCGCTGTCCTGGCCCTGGTCACCACGCACGTGCCCTTCAGGATATTCAAGACCCAGCATTTCGTCCCCACGAACCAGCGGCTCGTGGTCACGGCCGCGGATGCCGAACATCGAGTCGTCATGGAGATCGACGGCCTGCCGGCCGCTGAGAGCTACGCTCGATTCGTTGGGACGGATGTGCAGAGTCTGGACCCCATGCGCTTTGCGGAGCAGCCGATAGTGGTCCTGATCGATGGTACGAACTACGTTCGCTCGATCCAGAAGGCCAACCTCGACGGTAGCCTGACTTTCTTCTGTGCGATCGAGGAGGGTGTGGTCCTGCGGGGGGCCCGCGGGGTCGATCTTGTGGGGAATCTGGAAGAGGCGTTTGCCGGGATACAGGCGGCAATCGGCCAGCCACAGCTGGTCGTTGGCTGCGACTGCATCCTGCGCAAGCTGGAGATGACCGAGCGTGGACTCGTGGATCGCGTTGAAGAGGTGTTCCGCGACAACAACACGATTGGTTTCAGCAGCTACGGCGAGCAGTATCTCGGCGTGCATGTCAACCAGACTCTCACCGGCATCGCCATAGGCGATATCCCCAATGGCTGAGCCCGCGCCCCCTTCGGTCCAGGATGAGCCCGACGGGCCGGCCGAGGTCGTGCGCCTGAACAAGATCATCCAGGCGCTGATGGATCGCGCCGAACGCAACACCAGTGCTCAGGTCTCCGACTTCGGCATGTTCCAGGCAACGATCATGCTGGAGGAGCAGGTGCGTCGCCGCACGACAGAGTTGGAAGTGGCGCTGCGTGAGAACGAGAAGATCACTCGCGCCTTGCGCGAGTCCGAGGCGAAGTTCCGCGGGCTGGTCAGCCAGTCCTTGGTCGGCATTGTCCTCATCGAGGATGGCAGGTTCAGCTACTCCAATGCCAAGTTCGATGAGATCTTCGGCTACAGCGCTGAGGAGGTCCGAGGAATGGGACCGCTCCAAACGGCCGTCGAAAGCGATCGCGGCCTCGTCGCGGAAAACATTGACAAGCGCCTGAGAGGCGAAGTCAGCCAGCTCCACTACGTCTTCCACGGGTTACGCAAGAATGGCGCCGTCATCGATATCGAGTGTCACAGCAGCGTCATGCACGTCGGCAACCGGTTGCTCCTCATCAGCTTGATCATGGATATCTCCGAACGCACCCGGGCCGAGCGTGCGGTGCAGGTATTGCAGGAAGAGCTGCGTGAACAGTCGATACACGACGCGCTGACGGGCCTCTACAACCGCCACTTCCTCGAGGAGTCCTTTGGACGCGAGCTGCTCCTGGCGGAGCGCGGGGGGCATCCGGTCAGCGTGATCATGGGCGATCTTGATCACTTCAAGGCGGTCAACGATCGTTACGGGCATCTTGCCGGTGACGAGGTACTGCGGGTCTTCGGCGCCCTGTTGACGAACAACTCACGTGCAAGCGACATCGTCTGCCGCTACGGTGGCGAGGAGTTCCTGCTGGTCCTTCCCGGTTTGACAGAAGAAGGAGCCGTCGAGCGCGCTGAACAGTTGCGCTGTGCGGTGGCGGCCACGCCTGTCAGCTACGGCGCATCGCAGGTCACGGTTACCGCCTCGTTCGGCGTTGCCACGTTCCCGTCCCATGGCCGGACCACCGACGAGTTGATCGCCGCCGCCGACGGCGCGTTGTATTCGGCCAAGGCCGGCGGCCGCAATCGCGTCAATCTCTGTTTCGACCCCCGCAAGGACGTGGTCGAGTCTATTCAAACTAGCGAACGCGATACCGCCTGATCCGATAACGCCCAAGGTCGATGACCCCTCTGACACCGACGCGCCCACAGGCGCAATCCTGGGCCCGTAGAGCGAGTCTCAACCCGCATAGTCATGCAGTCTCTCCTCGGCGACCACCATCCAGTCGTAGCCGCGATGGGTTTGCGTTCTTGCCCGTAGACCCGTAGTCCCCAAACGAAGATCCGGTCAGCGCCAGTCGGAACTGAGGACGGCGACCAACACGCGCCCGTAGATCCCCAATCGAGCTCCGTCGCGCAGCCGCAGTTCGCTTGCGGGGCGTGCTCGGGCCGGGAGTGAAGGCTGGGCCGTGTCCAGGACAACCAGGTCTGCTAGTGCCAGAACCCGCTCGCGCTGCGCGCGCAGGAAGTCGGGGACGGGTGCATACGGGTCTTCCAGTGGCCCTGGTCCGTCCACCACAGGTGGTGAGCACGACCACCTGCTTGGGTGTGCCGAGGTAGACGGCCTGGGAGTCGTGCACCGATATCTCGCCGAACAGGGACATGAGTAGACACCCTGTACAGTTTCAGGTGTGAACTGTACACTTTGAGAATGACCACGCTCAAGATCACCGACTTCAGGGCCAACCTCACCCATGCAATCGAGACCGCGCAGACCGAGGCCGTGATCCTCGAGCGCAACGGACACCCGACCGCTGTCGTGGTCAGCCCAGAGCGATACGACCAGATGATGGAGGCCATGGAAGAACTCGAGGACGCAGCTGCGGTCGACGCCGCGCTGGCCGAGGGCGGTACGCCCATCCCCTGGGAGCAGGTGATGAAGGACCTGGGCTGGACGTGAGCTATGCGATCGAGGTCCTACCGGCGGCCGAGCGGGACCTGCGCAAGGTCCATCCGCAGATGCGTGCCCGGATTCGTGGCGCGGTCCTGAAACTGGCCGCGGACCCGCGCCCGCCTGGTGCTCGCGCGTTGAAGAATCGCCCCGGTTACCTGCGTGTGCGGGTCGGGGACTACCGGATCATCTACACGATCGAGGACGACGTCCTACGGGTCCTCGTCGTGCGGGTTGGTCACCGCCGCGACGTCTACCGCTGACCAGCGCCGGACAGCGACTCAGTGACGACCGAATATGTGACACACGGCGGCGGTCCCACGTGTGACTCGCAGCGGCAAACGGCAAGGTTGTAACAGGACTATTTGGCAGGTCGCCTGTTCCGCAACACGATCCCGTTACGGAGCACCTGGCCGCCGGTGCCCTTGCAACGGACACCGGTCAGGGTCCTGCGTGACGACCGCGCGAAATGCGGCATTGAGTGTGTTTTCAGGTAGGGCGGGGCCAGTGGGAGCCGGCCATAGCCTTGTTCCCCATCGGGATGATCCCGAACAAATGTCCGGACACCATACCCACCAGACTGGACCGCGATGGCGACCGACCGGCATGCCGGGTGGATCCCTATGACCAACCGGTGAGCACTCGGCTCACACCATGACAGAGGACTCGATGTACTCGATGTTTGACACCGTGCTCGCCCCGCTGGAATGGGTCGTGGCCTGGTTGATGGTCGGCTTCCACGAGATCTTCACCTGGATGGGTCTGCCACCCGAAGCCGGTTACACCTGGGCCATGTCGATCGTGGGCCTGGTG
>DATCNE010000217.1:0-5387 GCA_036565395.1 Dermatophilaceae bacterium | reverse complement strand
GAGCAGGTCGGGCCGGAGTGTGGCCAGGCTCGCCGGGAGCCGGGAGCTGATCCGGTCGGTGCCGTCGGCCCACCGGGCCGAGGGCCGGGCGGCGACGATCCGTGCCGCCTCGGGTATGGCCTGGGCCGGGGGCAGGTTCGTCAGGCGCTCCTCGACCAGGACCTCGGCCAGCGGCCGGGCGCCGAGGAGAGCTTCGCGTAGCCGGGCGGGGCCGCGCAGTTCGAGCATGTCGGACGGGTCGAGGCCTTCGGGGAACTGGGCGTAGCCCGGGTCGAGCCCATAGGGGGTGAGCATCCAGAAGTCGCGCTCGGCGGCCACCTGCCCGGGCAGGTCAGCGTCGGTGGCCACGATCGGGTCGACGCCGAGCCGGCCCAGCTGTGCGGCCTGCTCTTTGGTCAGCGAGGTTCCGAGTGGCGCGACGCCGAAGTGGCTGCCCGCGGCCCCGATGGTCACCGCGATCGCGTCCATCGGGCCTTCGACGATGACTGGGACGGCTCCGGCTGCCAGGTGCGGCCCGACGGCGCCTAATAGCTGCGCGCCCTTGTGGAACAGCGGGGTGTCGGCGGTGTTGAGGTACTTCGGTCCGCCCTTGTCGGCCTCGGTGAGGTCGGGGTGTCGGCGGCCGACGAAGCCGAGGACCTCGCCGTTGTGGGCGATCGGGAACATGACCCGGTTACGGAATCGGTCGATGAGCCTGCCGGTGCTGGCTGTGGTGGCCACGCCCGTTGCGAGCATCTCCTCGTCGGTAACACCGCGGCGGCGCAGGTGGTTGACCAGTCCCGTCCAGCCGGCTGGGGCCTGCCCCGGACGGAAGTGCGGGTGTTCGATCAGGTCGACGCCCAACCGCTCGGCCAGGTAGGGCCGGCCCCAGGAATCGGGGAACTGATCCTGGAAGAACCGCAGCGACAGGTCGTTGATCTGAAGCATCCGCTCCCGGCTGACCGAGCAGTAGTCCCACTCCATAGCGCGCGCGAGCATCACGTCGACGTCGGCGTCAGTCTGCTCAGGTGCGCCCAGGACGTCGCGCAGCATCCCCGCCAGCGTGAGGTCGGACTCGACCCCAACGAGCTCGTAGACATCAAGGTGGTCGACATCCGGTGCGGGTGACCCGTCGACGACATCGACCGGTTGCCGTGCGCGGTCGCGGCTGGCGGGTTCGTCCCACTGCGCGAAGCCGGCCGCGTCTGCTGGAGGCACGACGCCATCCCACATATCCTCGGGCGGCTCCTGCTGAGACGGGTCGTGCGGATCCTCTTCCGGGACGGGGTCCATCCGCACCGACATGCGCCACACCATCGCCAGGCACTCGTCGTCGACGTCGCCGGCTGTCGAGGCCGTGTTGGAGCTGAGCAGATCTTCGAGCCGCCACCCGCGGGCAATGCCGTGGTCGACTGTGCTCACCAGCGTCGGCCACCACGGGCTGGACTGGACCGCGTCGGCCCGGTCGGCCCCGACGAGCTCGACCAGCCGGCGCGTCCACGACGTGGTCAGGGCATGGTCGGCGTCGATCTGTTCGGCCACTGCCGGCGACAGGTGCCGGCTGATCCGCCACCACAGCGCGGCGGCAGCGTGGTCGTCGGGAAGCGTGCCACCGGCGACCGCGGCGGCCAGCAGTCCGCGCGCGTCGACCCCAGCTCGCGACATCGCGGCAAGCCGCTCGGCGAGTATGGGAGCGAAGGCGTCGGCATGCACGTCCGGAGCGGCCCGCTCGATGAGCTCGCCCCACTCCTGCAGGGCCGGGGTGACTGCGCCGGAAAGGCGTCGGTCGAGGCTGCGCTGCCAGATGGCTGCGGCCTTCTGCATCGCAGGCGCACCGGTTGGGCGGCGGTCGGCCGGGTCGACCTGCATCGCGGACCGCCACACAGCCGCGTCACCTAAAACGCCGGCGGCCAGCCGGCCACCACCTTGGTGCGCCCACGACGGGGACTGCCCGGATCCGGCTTCGGCCGCGGCGCGCACTTGTTGGGCGAGACCGACGACCCGTGCCGAGCGGGCGGCCAGATACTGCCCCCACTGCTCGTGGGCGGCCAGGGCTTCGGGGACGCCGGGTAGCCATGGCAGGGGTCCTCGGCCGGCGTTGCGTAGCCCGGTGTCGTCCAGTCGCCAGTCCAGGACTGCGGCCTTGTCGCCGGCAGTGTCCAGCTGCCGCTCGTTCGTGGCGGCGCGCAGATGCTCGACCGGGTTGGCCCCATGGGCGCCGAGCAGCAGTAGGTGCGCGCGCAGTGCGGGCCACGCGGGCTCTTGCGACAGGCCGGGGACGACCTGGTCCGCGGAGGCGTCCAGGGTCTGGACAACGTCGCGGCCGACGACGTCCTCGGCTGCCACATAGAGGGCATCGGCGTACCGCTGGGCGGCTTGGCCCAGGCAGGTCGCGGGGTCGGCCTGCGCGCGCAGGAGCGTTGTGGCCGATCGGGGCGCGTCGTCGCGGGCGAGCATCCCCTCGAGCAGGTCGGTGGGCGTCAGCGGGCGGACCGTCTCGGGCCGTATGACGCTGTGCGGGTCGCCGTCGCCGACGACCTGCAGGTAGATGTGGTTGCCCAGGGCGCCGCGGGTCATCATCGTGTAGAGCTGCTGTCGGGTCTCCTGGCCGCTGGCCAGTGCGTGCATCGTGTCCACCGAGACGCCTTGGGCGGTATGCACTGTGGTGGCGTACCCGAGCTCGGTGAAGGCCTGGACGTATTCGGCGGGCAGGCGCACCGTGCGCCCGGACTGGGTGTGCGCGACGGTGAGGTCACCGGCATCGTGGATGCCCAGCACCATCCAACGGTCGCCGTTCTTGACCCAGTCCGTGGAGGAGGTGCGCAGCGCGCGGTCGTTGGAGCGGGTGATGATCAGCTCGCCGATGCTGGCTTGGTTCCCGTCGGCGAGCCGTGCGGTGGGCAGCGCCGGCCCGGCCGGTATACCCGCTGGCCCTTGTTCTTGGTCGAGCCGGTGAGCCCGAGCCCGCTGGTTCAGCTCGCTGACCAGCTCGCGGGTGGGAGCGAGCATGATCGAGTCCAGGCCCTGTCCCCGGTCGGCCTGCCACGCGGTGAAGACGTCCTCGGTCATGGTGGCCATGTCCCCGACGTGCACCCGCCCGGAGTCCAGGTAGAACCCGAGGGCCTCGCTCTGTCCCTCGCGCAGCGCGAGCGACGCGGCGCCCTCGGCTGGGTCGGCGAACCGCAGCAGCTCACCGAGGCGGGTCGCGCCATGGGTGGCCTGTATGTCGCGTAGCACCCCACCGGCGCCGATCGCCGCGAGCTGCTGGTCATCTCCGATGAGCCGGACGCTGCCGCCGCGACCCACGACGAACTCCACGGCCGCGTCCAGGGAGAGGGTGTCGGCCATCCCGGCCTCGTCGATCACCACGAGCGTCGAGGGGCCGATCTCCCTTGCCCACTGCGGCAGGTCCCCGCGGGTCAGCGACCAGGTGAGCTTGGCCAGGGTGTCGGTGCTGGTATTGATCTGCTCGCGCAGCGCCGCGGCCGCCGCCGCCGACGGGGCCAGACCCACGACGGTGCCGCCGCCCTCGGTCCACGCGCCGGCCAGTGCGCGCATCGCTGTGGTCTTGCCGGCGCCGGCGGGGGCGATCGCCAGCTGCAGCCGGGCACCGGAGGTGGCCATCGTGCGGACCAGCGCTGCCTGCCCGGCGTTGAGGGTAACCCCGTTGGCGGTGGACTCCAGCAGAGCCATGTCGACCGCAGACTCGGTGACGGCGTGCCCGTCGACGCGCCCGGCCATGGCCACCAGGTGCTGTTCGGCGGCCATGACCCTGGCCGAGGTGAACAGCTGCGCGCCGGCGATGGTGTAGACGCTGGACCCGTCCGCGCGGCGCAGCAGGTCGGGTTCGACGATGCCCGGCTCGGGCCGGGCCAGTGACACCGAGCGACTGTCCAGGACCTCGCCGACGAGCAGGTCGACGAGCCAGTCGACCTGCCCGGTGGGCACCTCGGCACCCCGGACCTGACGTTGCGCCTCGGCGCGTACGTGCCAGGTTTGCCAAGTCGACCGGCGCTCTTCCATCGCCGCCAGCACCCGCGCGGACGCGTCGGCAACCCAGGCGGCATTCACTGTCGCGCCCGGCGCCACACTGGGGGACAGGGCCCGGGAGATCATTGCCGCGACGTTCTTCGGTCCGCCGAGGACTTCGACGGCCTGTGCCTGCCAGGTCTGTCGCTGCTCGGCCAGGGTGCGCGGCTCGTGCTTGGCTTCCCGGGTCGCCAGGGTGGCCTGCTGGGCCAGTTTCAAGGACTCGACTGGCGTCGGCGGACGCCCGTGGGCGGCTTGGAAGTCGGCGGCCAGTTCGCTGTGGCAAACCTGGATGGCGGCCCGCCGGGCGGACCACCGCTGGTTCAGGGCGGGGTCGACGTCGACGACCTCGCGCACCGGACGTTTGCGCGGATCTGGGTTCGCACGCTCGGCGAAACGCAGCCCCAGCCCGTCGTGAAGGCGTCGCTCCAGAGAGGTGTTGTACGTCTCGGACGCAGGCACATTGGCCTTGAAGAGCACGCGCCCGTCGATGCTCAGCCAGCGCCCGTCCCTGGTCTGGACCTTGTTCGCGACCGCGACATGGGTATGCAGATCGGGGTCACCAGCCCGGGAGTCCCGATGGGTGAAAGCCGTCGCCACCATCCCCTGGACGTCGACCTGGCGGACCCCATTGGTGCCCTCCCGGGTGAACAGGGCGTGGGCTTCGATGAAGGCCAGGGCATCTTTCACGGCGCCCTGATGGGCCGACTCGATCCGGGCAGCCACCTGCGGGTCGGCCACCGCCCACAGCGTCGAGACCGACTTCACCGGCGAGAACGTCAGATCGAACCCCGCGACCGCCGCAGTCTTGGGTCGGGAGTGCCTGGCGATCAGCCCGGCCAGCTCACGCGCATCCTGCGGCTGCCGGCCGTGCTCGGCGACGAAGAACTCGCGGGCCACCTCGGTGCGAACCTGGGCACGCTGATCGGCCGGCACGGGCCAGTCACCAGGTAGGCCGGCGGCCTCGTTGACCCCGGCAATCCGCCTGGCCACCTCCAACCGGAACGCGCTCACATCACCGGAGAACACCTTGAACGGCACCCCCAGCCGGGACACGCCCTGGTAGTCCCTGTCCGTCAGCCCCGGCCCCTGCAACTGCTCGCGCCGCTGGGCAGCCAGCGGGTGGTGCCCGGACCCGAACAGGGCCTGCATTTGCTGGGCGGTCACCTCATCCCCGGCCTCCAGCCCGTCGATGCCGGCTATCCCTGAGCCGAGCCATTGGCCCGGTGTCTCGCCACGCTCGGTGTAGTAGCTGGCCAGCCCGGTGTGGCCTTTGTCTGTTGCGTCCTGGGCCGCGACCTGACGGGTCAGGTAGTCATACCCCGACCCCGCCGTCAGCTTGTGGATGCTCATCGTCACGCACCCCTAAGGGGATCTGC
>DATCNE010000216.1:0-3272 GCA_036565395.1 Dermatophilaceae bacterium | reverse complement strand
CCCAGCATGCAGTGCCATGTCATGGCGGTCGGCAGCCCCATGCCCGTGGTGACACGCGCGCAGTCGACGGCGAAGGGGCTCACGACGCCCATATGGATATGCGCGACGTCGAACTCGCCCTCGGCCAGACGTTGGCGCAGCAGCCTTGGAGCCAGGGGGTTGACGGGCAGCTCGAACGGCAGCCTGAGGGCCAGTCTGTGGACGGCAACGCCATCAACCTCGTCGACGTAACCTCCCCGTTCACCATGCATGCCCGGGGTGGCCGTCAGGACCACGACCTCGTGCCCTCGCCCGATCAGGCGGGCAGCCAGGTCATGAACCTGCACCTCGATGCCGCCCAAGCGCGGCAGGTAGCAGTCCGACAGCAGCGCGATCTTCACGTAACTCAGCCTCGCATGCGACAAGATGGGGCCTGATGGCGCACACCCTGTTGGCTTTTCACGCCCACCCCGACGATGAGGCTCTGCTCACCGCCGGGACGATGGCGCGCGCGGCAGCAGGGGGTCACCGAGTCATCCTGGTGGTGGCGACCGACGGCAACGAGGGGCTTGCCGCGGACGTCTTCTCCGCTGACGGCCGGCTGGGCGAGCTCCGGCTGAACGAGCTGCGTGAGAGCGCACGGGCGTTGGGCGTGGCCCGGGTCGAGCACCTTGGCTATGCCGACAGCGGATCGGGGCCACAGCCCCTGCCAGGGCGGACCCGGTTCGTCCGGGCGGATGTCGACGAGGCAGCGGGGCGCCTGGCCGACATCCTGCGGGAAGAGTCCGTTGACGTCCTGCTGACGTATGACGCCAACGGTGGATACGGGCATCGTGATCATGTGAAGGTCCACGAGGTCGGCGCGCGGGCGGCAGAGCTGGCGAACACTCCGCGGGTGCTCCAGGCAACCGTGCCCCGCGACGCGCTCTGTCGCGCGGTGGCCCTGGCCGGCAAGGTCTATCGCTTCCCAGCAACGTTCGACCCCACCACCTTCGAACGCTCCTACAGCTCCCGAGCCGACATCACCCATCGGGTCAACGTCCGGCGTTACGCATCCGCCAAACGGGCCGCGATGCGGGCCCACGCCTCCCAAGCCAGTGCCGAAGGCGGGGCGGACCGCACTCTCGCGGCCTTCCTGCGGATCCCGCGACCCCTGTTTGACGTGATCTTCGGCCGCGAGTGGTTCGTCGATCCAGCCCATCCGCCAGGTGCCCCGATCTCCCGGGACGTCTTCGCCGGTCTTGCGTGACGGCTGGGGGGAGGTCGCCGTGACGGAGGACGGTTCGATTGCTCACAGCCTGCGCCCGTCCCGCAAGCGGATCATCCAGGGCGTGCTGGGCATGCTCCTGGCGATCGTGCTCGTCGTCTGGTGGCTGCCGCGGATCGCGCAGACCACATGGGCTGCGGTGTTCGAGACCCTCAGCCACGTTGGTCTCGGGGCCGTCATGGTGTTGTACGGGCTCATGTGCCTCGGGCTCTGGTGCTACACCTTCACCCTCGCAGGGTCCCTGCCCGGCCTGCGTCACGTGCAGGCGCTCATCGTGAACCTGTGCGGCTCGTCCGCGGGCAACTTCCTGCCTGGTGGCGGTGCCGCTGGAGTGGCCGTCACCTACGCGGCCTTCCGGTCCTGGGGGTTCTCCCGACGCGACATCTCGACCTCGGTCATCGTCACCGGGGTCTGGAACATCCTCGCCCGGATGATCCTGCCTGTGACCGGCCTGATCGCCCTTCTCGTCGCCGGCGGCGATCTGCCGGCTGCGGTGGTCCGGGGCGGACTCATCGGCGCGGCCGCAGGACTGGCGCTGCTCACCCTGTTCATCGCGGCGCTGACCAGCGAAAAGCTCGCCCGATCTCTCGGCCTGGCTCTCGGCCGGCTCCTGCGCCCACTCCTACGACGGGTCAACCCCTCCCGCGAGGTGGCCTTCGACAAGCTCGTCACTGACCAGCGGGTCCATATCTTCCGCGTCGTCCGGCACGGGTGGGTCGGGCTGACGTTCGGGCTGGTCGGGTACTTCGCCGTCTTCTACGTGCTCTTCTGGCAGAGCCTGCACGTCGTCGGGCTGCGGATGACCTTCTCGCACATGTTCGCCGCCTACGCCGTGGGGCGGCTGCTCTCCGCCATCGGCATCACGCCGGGCGGCGTCGGAGTCACCGAGGGCGGCGCCGTGGCCGTCCTGATCGCGTTCGGCGCCGACCCCGCGCAGGCGCTCGCCGGCACTGTCCTGTTCTCGCTCTATACGCACGTGATGGAGATCCCACTGGGCCTGCTCGCGTACCTCGGCTGGGCCGTCTCGAAGAAGACCGCACCCACAGACGGCATGCCCCGTCCCGATGAGGCGTCCCCCGACGACCCTCCCCCTAGGGGCCTGGTACCCGAGGTCTAGCTCTGGCCCGTGCCCAGCCGGAACGGGCAGGTGGCTCAGCCGACCAGCCTGCGCACCTGACGCGTCCGGGCCCGGTCGGCAAGCTCATCGTCGATACGTCCCGGCACGAAGGGCTCACCCAGCGCACGCTCGACCGACAGCTTGATGAGGGCATCGGCCAGGGAGGGGTTGGCCGGCAGCACCGGGCCGTGCAGGTAGGACCCGAACACGTTGCCCGTGACGGCGCCCTCCGTCCCGTCCATGCCGTTGTTGCCCATCCCCGACCTGACCTTGCCGAAGGGCTTCTGTCCCGGCCCCAGCTTCGTTGAGCCCGAGTGGTTCTCGTAGCCGACCACGTCGCCGAATGCCGTCTCCAGGACCACCGGGCCGACCATCCGCTTGGCATTGCCCTGGGTGGTGACGTCGAGGATGCCGATCCCCGGGAGCCGCTCGCCCTCGACGGTGATGAAAGCGTTCCCGAACAGCTGGTACATGCCGCAGATCATCAGCATCGGCGTGCCGTCAGCCGCCAGGGAGCGCAGGACGTCGGCGTTGTGAGCCAGGTCGTCCTCGACCCGCGCCTGCCCACTGTCCTGGCCGCCACCGCCGAGAACGAGGTGCGCGTCCGTCGGGAAGTCGTTGCCCGGGTGGTGCTGATGGATCACGGGTTCGTAGCCGTGCCAACGCAGTCGGCTGGCCAGACAGCGTGTGTTGCCGAGGTCGCCGTAGATGCTCATCTCGCGTGGGTAGATGTGAACGATCTTGATCCGACCCTTGCTGGTTGCGCTGGTGGCGTCGCCGCTGGTTGCGCTGCTGGTTGCGCTGCTGGTGCTCACGCCGCGTCCTCTCCGAACTTCGCGAGGCCGTATCGTGCAGCCAGGTCGCGGCGCAGCGTCATCATTGCCGTGTACGTGCAGAAGATGCGCTTGG
>DATCNE010000215.1:0-4082 GCA_036565395.1 Dermatophilaceae bacterium | reverse complement strand
GTCGTTGCCAGTGCGGACATCTTCATTACTGCGACCGGCCGCTTCGGTGTCATCACCGCAGAGCACCTGCGCCAGATGAAGGACAAGGCGATCGTCGGCAACATCGGCCACTTCGACAACGAGATCGACATCGCCGGCCTCTACAAGGCGGACCTCTACCGCTACTGATCGACCCGCGTCCGAAGGCGCAACACCAGCAACTGGCCCTGCCCCCGTCTCGTGGACACGGGTTATGCGGCTTTTTGAGATTCCGCGATCTGGCGTGAGTATTGCAGTTCGAAGGCCACGGGGCTGATCTGACCAAGTGACGCGTGCCGGCGACGCCGGTTGTACCGGTCCTCGATCCACGCGCCAACCTCGACCCGGGCCCGCTTCTTGGTCGGCCACACCCGCCGGTAGTAGAACTCGGTCTTCAACGTCGCGAAGAAGGATTCGGCCATGGCGTTGTCCCAGCATTAACCGGCTAATCGGAGCTCAGTTTCGTTGGCTGTCAGTGGTCTTCGTGACTTCGGTTACATGGCCTGCCCGCGCGCGGCGGCGTGGGTGATGAGGTCGTTGATTCGATTGATGAGTTTGAGGTGTCGCTCGGTCTCTGAGTCCCAGCGGCGGTGGGTGGCGTCATCGGCCAGGGCTGTGGCGTCGTCGCGTTGTTGGGTCAGGACCGGGATGTAGTCGCTGGTGGTGTGGAAGCTTGGACAGTGTTCGCAGATGTTTGCGTACGGGCATGATCCTTGTACCGGTGCGCGGAGGCAGTACCCGCCGGCGAGGGCGGTCTTGACGGTCGGCGTGGTCCGCCAGTCCAGGGCGTCCGCTTCGGCGCGAGGTGTTGTGCGGGGTGCTGGTAGGGCGCCGATGCGGGTCTTGGCCAGGTCGAGCGCTCGTTCGTACTCGGCGCGGATGGTGGTGTCGAACAGGTGCCCGTAGCGCAGGCTCATTTCGGCGCTGCCTGACGCTATTGGCCGTGCTTGATCGGTAGAGCGGGTCGGTGGACGCATTGGTTCGTCAGCTGGTCTCGGTGGCCACTCAGCCGGTGATCTGCCGCCCAAAAGCGCGGCCTCCCGCGGTTCTCGGCCCAGACTTGGATGGTGCAGGACGTGAATTCTTCAGCCAGGCAACCATCCGGGCGGCGTCCCGCGCGCCTGAACCCACCGAGTCGTTGTGTTTGGGGTCCATCTGTTGGCAAGGGCGACTATGGTGCCGACCATGAGCGCTGAGGTTTCGATACCGGCGGCGCCACCGGAGGCCGGTCGTTGGCGGCGGGCACGGACAAGCGACGTCGGCCGAGTCCTCGCTTTGTGGACCGGGATCCGGACCGGGATCTGGCTCTGGATGCTAGGCACCGCATGGTTGAGTGGAGTGGACGCAGGGCGACGCACCAGCGACCCGGTCGCGTGGGTCGTTGATCGCCTCATCGCCTGGGACTCCACGCATTTCATCGGCATCGCCCAGCACGGCTACAACCCGACCGGGGCAACGTGTTGCGACCAAGCCTTCTTTCCCGGTTACCCCCTAGCCATCAGGGCACTAACGCCGTTGTTCGGCGACGTGCGGATCGCTGCCCTTGCTATCCCTGTCGTGGCAGGCGCAGTGGCGGCGATGCTGTTGTGGCGCATCACCGTGGACGAGTTGGGGGCGGCAGCTGGTTGGCATGCTGTCGCGCTGCTGGCGCTGACGCCGTACGGCGTATTTCTCTCGCTCGCCTACAGCGAGTCCCTGTTCCTGGCACTGGCATTGGCGGCGTGGTATTCCGCTCTGCATCAGCGGTGGTGGTGGGCAGGAGTCGCCGCATCAGCAGCTGCTCTCGTGCGTGTTAACGGAGTCTTCCTCGCAGTGGCGCTCGCGGTGATGTGGCTTTCTGTACGGAGACGGGATCGTGCCACCCCGCGTTCGGCGGCGCTCTCTCTCCTGCTGCCTTTTGCATCGGCTGGTGCCTACCTCTGGTATGTCCAGAGTCGGTCCTGGCCGTCGTGGACGCAGGCGCAGAGCGTGTCCTGGGATCGCCGCGTTGGCTGGCCCTGGGAGGCATTCGCCTGGACTCAACGATGGGTGATTGACCAGTCATCCCTCGATCTGCGTGTTGCGGGCGTGGTTGAGCCGCTCGTCGTCCTGGCGGGAATGGCTCTGGTGGTGGTGTTGGCCCGACGTCGGCGTTGGGCGGAGTTCGTCTATGTGAGTCTCAGTGTTGGAGTTCTGCTCTTCTCCAACCGCTTCTTGTCATCCCCCCGGTTGTCGGTGCTCTGGTTCCCTGCCTTCGTGCTCGGCGGTGCTTGGCTCGCCCGCACTGGTCACGGAGTGTTGGCCAGGTGGGTCTATGCGGCCAGCATCGTGGGGCTCGCCTATACGTCTCTTCTCTTCGCGACGCACCTGTGGGTGTCTTGAGCGCGGTGACTCATCGCGACCGAAGAGGTTTCGTTCCAGACTAGGGGCCACAACGGCGTGGGTGATGACCCACGATGCGCCCAGCTGGGCTACGCCGGGTCAGCCAACCAATGACTCACAGTCAATGAACATGGAGAGTTTCCCTATGCCTTTCGACTACAAGGTTCGCGACCTGGGCCTGGCTGAGGCCGGCCGTCACCAGCTTCGACTGGCCGAGCACGAGATGCCCGGCCTGATGGCCCTTCGCACAGAGTTTGCCGCCAGCCAGCCCCTCAAAGGTGCCAAGATCGCCGGCTCGCTGCACATGACCGTGCAGACCGCCGTCCTCATCGAGACACTGACGGTGCTCGGCGCGCAGGTCCGCTGGGCCTCGTGCAACATCTACTCGACCCAGGACGAGGCGGCCGCAGCTGCTGTCGTGGGGCCGCACGGCACTCCGGATGACTTGCAGGGTGTTCCCGTGTTTGCCTGGAAGGGCGAGACCCTGCCGGAGTACTGGTGGTGCACCCAGCAGATCCTCACCTGGCCGGCCGATGCAGACGGCAACACCGGCCCGAACATGATCCTTGACGACGGCGGCGATGCCACGCTGCTGATCCACAACGGCAAGGACTGGGAGGCCGCCGGGGCCGTCCCAGCGACGCAGGAGGATGACCCTGAGGAGTGGCAGGTCGTCCTGGAGATGGTCCGTAACACCATGGCCGCTGACCCCATGAAGTGGAGCACGATCGCGGACGGCATCAGGGGCGTCACCGAGGAGACCACGACCGGCGTCCACCGTCTCTATGAGATGCAGAAGGCTGGCCGGCTGCTCTTTCCTGCGATCAACGTCAACGACTCGGTCACCAAGTCCAAGTTCGACAACAAGTACGGAGTTCGCCACTCGCTGATCGACGGGCTCAACCGGGCCACCGACGTGCTGATCGGCGGCAAGGTGGCCGTCGTGGCCGGCTACGGCGACGTGGGCAAGGGCTGCGCCGAGTCGCTTCGAGGCCAGGGCGCTCGCGTCATCGTCACTGAGATCGACCCGATCTGCGCGCTGCAGGCCGCGATGGACGGCTACCAGGTCGCCACGATGGAGGACGTCGTCGCCAGCGCCGACATCTTCGTGACAGCGACCGGCTGCTTCAACGTCCTGACTGCTGACCAGATTCGCCGGATGAAGGACAAGGCCATCGTCGGCAACATCGGTCACTTCGACAACGAGATCGACATCGCCGGCCTGGCCAAGATCCCGGGTATCACCAAGACCGAGATCAAGCCGCAGGTGCATGAGTGGACGTTCCCCGCTGACGATGCAGGCAAGATCCGTTCGGTCATCGTCCTTTCAGAAGGTCGCCTTCTGAACCTCGGCAACGCGACCGGGCACCCGAGCTTCGTCATGTCGAACTCGTTCACCAACCAGACGATGGCCCAGATCGAACTGTGGACCAAGCCCGGCGACTACAAGAACGAGGTCTACGTGCTGCCCAAGCACCTGGACGAGAAGGTCGCCCGCCTGCACCTGGACGCTCTGGGTGTGCGGCTCACCGAGCTGACCAAGGTCCAGGCCGAATACCTCGGTATCGACATCGCCGGGCCGTACAAGGCGGATGCCTACCGCTACGAAGTTTCCCCTGCGTTGTCGCTCCGGTCGGGAAATCCAACCGTCGGGTTCACGCCACCTGACCGAACGGCCGATGTGTGATTGTCTGGGTCAGCGC
>DATCNE010000214.1:0-3544 GCA_036565395.1 Dermatophilaceae bacterium | reverse complement strand
CCTTGCCCTCCTCGACCGCGCGCATGAACTCGTCGGAGACGCGCACCGAGTTGTTTGCGTTCTGGTACTGCACGGAGATGATGTCCTTGCCGTCCAGATCCATGTCGAAGCCGGCGTCGCGCAGGGCGCGGATCTTGCGCTCCTCGTGGGCCTTGGTCTCGACGAACTGCGCGATGTCGGGGTGGTCGACGTCCAGCACAACCATCTTGGCCGCACGACGGGTGGCGCCGCCGCTCTTGATGGTGCCAGCCGACGCATCCGCGCCGCGCATGAAGCTGACCGGACCACTCGCCGTACCGCCCGAGGACAACAGCTCCTTGGAGCTGCGGATGCGCGAGAGGTTCACGCCCGCGCCGGAGCCGCCCTTGAAGATGAAGCCCTCTTCGCGGTACCAGTTGAGGATCGAGTCGATCGAGTCGTCAACGGCCAGGATGAAACACGCACTCACTTGCTGCGGGTAGGAGGTGCCCACGTTGAACCACACCGGCGAGTTGAAGCTGAACACCTGGTGCAGCAGGGCCCACGTCAGCTCGTGCTCGAACAGCTCGGCGTCCTCGGGCGTCGCGAAGTAGCCGTTGTCCTTGCCGGCCTTGACGTAGGTCAGGACGACCCGGTCGATGAGCTGCTTGAGCCCTCTCTCACGCTCGGGGGTGCCGACGGCGCCGCGGAAGTACTTGGTGGTGACGATCGTCGAGGCATTCGCCGACCAGAAGTCCGGGAACTCCACGTCGCGCTGCTCGAAGATCGTGGCGCCGGACTTCCAGTTCTGCTGGACGACGTCTCGGTGCTCCCAGGTGACCTCGTCATAGGGGTGCACGCCGGGGGTGGTGAAGATGCGCTCGACCTTCACGCCCTTCTTGCCGCTGCTGCGTCGTGCACCTGCACGTGCGCCGGTCGTCTCTGTCATTGCTGGCCTCCATGGCCCCTGGATCTTGGGTGTGATGGTCGGTGAATCAATTCTTGCTGCCCCCACTGACAACACAGTCAGTGATCGGGCTCGTTGTGGGTTCGTGCTCGGATGGTGCTGGGATCGTGCCTTGTTCCTGCTGGGTTCGTGCTGGGATCGTGCTCGGGTCGTGCTCAGGTCATGCTGCTGGGACTAGCTGCCCGGCATACCTCCGTTAGCGGGAGGTGCCCCTTGGGCTGGCTCCTGCTCCTGTCCGCTCACTTCACGCTCGGCGCGCAAAAGGGTGATCGAGGACTCGAAGTCCTCGAGGCTGTCGAACGCCTGGTACACGCTGGCAAATCGCAGGTAGGCGATCTCGTCGAGCTCGCGCAGCGGTCCGAGGATGGCCAGCCCGACCTCGTGGGCGTCGATCTCCGCGCTCCCCTGTGACCGGATCTCCTCTTCGACCCGCTGGGCGAGCCGGGCCAGGTCGTCCTCGGTGACCGGACGTCCCTGACAGGCCTTGCGTACGCCGACCAGGACCTTGCCGCGGCTGAACGGCTCGGTCACGCCACTGCGCTTGACCACCGACAGGCTGGCCGTCTCGACCGTGGTGAAACGTCGGTTGCACGCCTGACATTGGCGCCGCCGGCGGATCGCTGTGCCGTCGTCGGCCGTGCGGCTGTCGACAACGCGACTGTCGGGATTGCGGCAGAAGGGACAATGCATCGCTTGGGTCCCTGCCCTTCCTGTTCTGGGGGCACCTCCCGCTTGCGGGGGAATGACGTGTGCCCCGTTTCCGGGGCGGCTTGCAGGCCGTTTGGGGGTCGTTTCGCGGCCGTTTCGGGGCCGCCTGGGGACAACCTGGGGACAACCTGAGACCAACTTGTGGATGACTTGGGGATGACTTGGGGATAAGTCGGATCGTCCTGTGCAACTACATGTGGACGACTTACGTACGTGTAACTACTACATGTAGGGATGCTACGACGATGAGGCCGTCGAGACAAGCAGTTCGGCGAAACCCGCATTGGCTCGGCGTGTCGGGATTTGCTGGATGCCTGAACCTGCCTGTGGACAAAGGTGCCCGAACGTTTCATATCGGGCATAATGCGTCCGTGAAGAGAACTTCGGCTGCACTGATGGCTGTCCCGCTGGCGGCCTCGATGCTGCTTGCCGGTTGCGGTGGGGACGCCAAGCCTGACTCGTCTTCGTCGAGCACCCCGACCTCCACGCCCACGACGACGGCCGTGCCGACAACAACGGCCTCCCCCACCACCGACCCCAACATTCCCGTAGCCGCCCGTGCCCACACCCCCGCCGGCGCTGAGGCCTTCGTTCGTTACTTCTACTCGCAGGTCAACACGGCGTGGACGAAGCCGAGTGCGGGTCTCATCTCGGCTCTCTCATCGTCAGGCTGCCTTAGCTGCGATGCGCTTGAGGCCACGGCTGCTGACCTGGTCAAGAAGAGACAGCATTACGACGGCCCTCCGGTCACCATCGTGACGGTCGGAAGCATCGGTGAAAGCAGCCCGGGACATCCGGAGGTGGTTGTTCAGTCGATCCAAGAACACCGCAACGTCAAGGATGTTGCTGGACACATCGTCCTAACTGACAACCGCGAGCCGGGCAAGTTCGTTGTGATGCTCGACTGGACGGACCATGGTTGGTCCTTTGCGACCGTTAAGTCACTGGCATGAGGAACCCGTACCGACTCGGCATGGCTGCATGCCTGGCTGGCCTCCTGATCACAGTCGGCGCCGCGAACTCGTTCGCGGACTTCAATGGCGCGAACACCAAGAATGGCGCCAGTGTCGGAATGACCCAGCAGGAGCTCGAACGATCACGCCAAGGCCTGGACATCAACACTGGCGCGGCCGACACGCACTCGTATGAGTACACGAGCACGTACGCCTGCCAATACAACACGCCAGGTGGCGGGGCGGCGGACGTGATGTGCATGGGCGCGATCTCGGGCTGCGCGGGGAACACGCCGGCGCAGGGACAGGGTCCGCTGGTCCGGCTCTACCGCCGAGAGCTGGATGCCTCGGGCAACCCCATCGCCGGTTGGGGGCTCATCGGCACCACCTGCTACCCGGACCTGGTGCCGGGCAAACAAGTCCTCGGCCTTGGGCAGATCCTGGCCGCATTCCACACCACCCCCTGGGCCAAGCCGACGGCGCACATCCAGCCCGAAGGCAACGTCACCCTCGTCACGCTGGCCACGTACTTCGAGGTGAGCTGGCCGACCGCCGGGTTCCAGCCCGGCGAGATCGACACCATCACCCTGCTCGGCACCCCCGTCCGGATCCGCCCCACAGTCCAGAGCTACACCTACTTCTTCGGTGACGGCGCCAGCTCCGGAGCGACCACATCTCCCGGCGGGCCATACCCTGGCGGCGACATCACCCACGCCTACCCCGCGGCCGGCACCTACGACACTCACGTCGACATCACCTACGGCGGCGAGTTCAGCATCGCCGGCGGCGCCTGGGTTCCCATCCCTGACAGCGTCACCGTCGCCGGGCCTGTGCAGCCCCTGACGGTCAAGACCGCGCGCGCCCGCCTCGTCATGCACTGACAGCGCAGCGCGTCCGATCGCGACTCGCTAGCGGGTTTGTTGCAGGGATACCGCTCTTGGGTTCAAGGGGTCAGCGC
>DATCNE010000213.1:0-10425 GCA_036565395.1 Dermatophilaceae bacterium | reverse complement strand
ACACCAGCGCCGAGCGACCGACATGGGCGCCCACACCAATGCCACCATGGCCTTCCGGCACCGAGAAATAGCGCTTGGCGAGGGGACGCACCATGCCCAGCAGTGCGCCGGCCACCACGACCGAGGCGACCACCTGCACAGAGAACGGGGCGCCGAGAGCCGCCGCGACCGCCCCTGCCAGCGCTCCGCCGGCCAACATCGAGAAGACGAAGTCGACACTGGCTGCCTCGATCGCCCCCAGGACAAGAGCCAGTCCGACCCACGACAGCCAGCTGTTGTCGCTGAACCACGACATGCCGTTCCTCTCCCATGCTCAATATGTCCATACCGTAGTGGTCATTGGGACGCCAGGGGTGGAGATGGCACTCCCCGATCGATCTTCTCCGCGGCCCGGGCGGACCATCGCTCACCGTGACGCTCCAGCACCAGCGGCAGGCCGAACGTCTCGGACAGGTTTGCCGCGGTCAACGTGATCTCGACCGGACCAGCGGCGACGATGCGGCCTTCTCGCAGCAGCAGGACGTCGGTGAAGGAGGGCGGTATCTCCTCGACGTGGTGGGTCACCAGGACCAAGGCGGGCGCTGCGATATCCGCTGCCAGGGCAGCCAGTCGCGCCACGAGGTCCTCCCTGCCGCCGAGGTCGAGGCCGGCGGCAGGCTCGTCCAGCAACATCAGCTCAGGGTCGGCCATCAGCGCCCTGGCTATCTGAACCCGTTTGCGTTCCCCCTCGCTGAGAGTGCCAAAGGACCGGTCGCTCAGGTGGGCGGCACCGAGTGTGTCGAGCAAGGCGGCGGCACGGGCATGGTCAAGCTCGTCATAGCGCTCATGCCAACGTCCCACGATGCCGTAGGACGCGGTGACGACGACATCCCTGACCAGCTCATCGGCGGGCAGCCGATCGGCCATTGCCGCGCTGGACAGGCCGATTCGTGGGCGAAGCTCAAAGACGTCGACCGCGCCGAGGACCTCGCCCAGCACCCCTGCGACGCCCGTCGTGGGGTGGATTCGCCCCGCCGCCAGCTGCAACAGGGTGGTCTTGCCGGCCCCGTTGGGCCCGAGGATGACCCATCGCTGGCCTTCCTCGACCTCCCACGTGATGTCGTCGAGCAGGGTGTTGCCTCCACGGACCACGCTGACGCCGGCGAATTCGAGGACGTCGCTCATGGTCCCTGACCCTAGGCCACGGTCCACCACTGCAGGTCAACGACACCTCCATAACGGACACCTACGATGAGGCGGTGTCCGTCCTCCCCGTGTCCGTCCGGCTCGCGCTGTGGGCCACTGCTGCGTATGCCGGGCAGCTGCGGGTCGAGGACGTGAGCGACCGGGCACACCCTGACATCGACCATGTGGTCGGCGACCTCGACCGGTTGTCCCTGTGGCATGACCTGGGTGAGCGCGCCGTCCTCGTCGCACTCCCCCGCCCCGGCAACCTCCCCGGTATGCCGCGTGGCTCCCCCGAGCTGATCGCCGCGGCCACGGATGCGGGCGAGTGCGTCTACGTTCCCAGTCTCGGCGGTGCGCTTGTCCCGACGTTCGGGCACTTCGGCCCCGCTGGCGACCGGGGCACCCAGGTGACGTGGACGGCATACGACTGCGAACCGGTCCCCACGCACACCCTGGAAGCGTTGTCCCTGAACGAGATCGAGCTGCGGTTGCGACAGGATCTGCTGGAGGCGACCGCCAGGATCGATGCCCTGGACATCAAGCCGTGGAACACGATGCTGCGCTGCTTGGCGGACGACCTCGATGCGAGCGTTTGGGGCCTGCCGAGCGGACTCCCTCGTCGGGCCCAGAGTGTCATGGCGACGGCCGCCCAGATCGGTGTCGCCACCGATCTCGGCCTCAGCATCCACGCCGAGTCGCAGGTGCTGACGAGCCAGCTCACCGAGCAGCGCCGGCGGCTGCTCACGGACCTCTCCACCATCGCCGACACGGCGATGGCATCAGCGGCAACCGTGGCCTCCTTGTGGATGGCGGGCCTTCGATCCGGCCACCACGACCTCTAGGTCTTGCGGACCTGGAGCAGGCCTGACCGGGACTTCTAGCGCAGTGCCGACTGGTAGACCGTCATGGTCTGGTCGCCGATCGAGGACCACGAGAAGCTCTCCACCGCGCGCTTCCTTCCAGCCTGACCGTATGCGCGGGCACGAGCCACATCCGAGAGCGCTTCGGTGAGCGCGGTGGCGAGGTCCGAGACGAAACGATGCGTGTCCACCGGGATTCCGCTGCCGTCGGTCACCTGCTCGATGGGCACCAACCACCCGGTTTCGCCGTGGACGACCACCTCGGGGATACCGCCAGTCGCCGTCGCGACGACGGCAAGCTCGCACGCCATGGCCTCGAGGTTGACGATGCCGAGCGGTTCATAGACCGACGGACAGGCGAAGACCGTCGCGGCACTCAGCAACGCGACCACCTCGGCCCTCGGCAACATCTCGGAGATCCACACCACACCGTGGCGGTCGGTTCGCAGCTCGGCGATCAGCGTCTCGACCTCGGCATAGATCTCAGGAGTGTCGGGAGCCCCTGCCACCAGGACGAGCTGGACCTCCGGCGGCAGCTGGGCAGCGGCGCGCAACAGATAGGGCAGCCCCTTCTGGCGGGTGATCCGTCCCACGAACATGACTGCCGGGCGATCCGGGTCAACGCCGTGCCTACGCACCACATCAAGGGCCTCTGCGCTTGAATCCCGTTGCCACAGCTGGGAGTCGATGCCGTTGTGCACGACGTGGACCGTGGCCGGGTCGACCGAGGGGTAGCTGTTCAGAACGTCCACCCGCATCCCTGCGCTCACCGCAATGATGGCTGCCGCCGCCTCGTATGCCGTCCGCTCAGCCCACGAAGACACCGCATAGCCACCGGCGAGCTGCTCGGCCTTCCAGGGGCGCATCGGCTCCAGGCTGTGGGCAGAGACCACATGCGGCACGCCGGCCAGCAGGGAAGCCACATGACCGCCCATGTTGGCGTACCAGGTGTGGGAGTGGACCAGATCGGCCCCCATGCAGTCGCCCGCCATGGTCACGTCGACGCCCAGTGTCTGGATGGCCGCATTGTCGGACGCGAGCTGCGGCAGATCGTCATACCCGGTCGTGCCAGCCTCGTCCCGTGGCCCCCCGAAACAGCGAACGCGCACATCGATGTCGCCTCTGGAACGCAGCGCGCGCACCAGCTCAGCGACGTGGACGCCAGCCCCGCCGTAGACCAGCGGCGGGTACTCCTTGCTCAGGATGTCGACTCTCACGACGTGAACGCTATCCCGTGAGGGGGTCGCAGCGACATGGTTCCACCCGTAAGGTCAGTCCATGAGGAAGAAGACGGGCGACCCCAAGGTCCTGGCAATCGTGCTGGCTGGCGGCGAGGGCAAGCGGCTCCTGCCCCTGACCGCGGACCGCGCCAAGCCGGCGGTGCCGTTCGGTGGCATCTACCGGCTGGTCGACTTCGCGCTCAGCAATGTCGTGAACTCGGGGTACCTGAAGATCGTCGTTCTCACCCAGTACAAGTCGCACAGCCTCGACCGGCACATCAGCAAGACCTGGCGAATGTCGACCATGCTCGGTAACTACGTGACCCCGGTGCCGGCTCAGCAGCGCATCGACAAGAGCTGGTTCCGGGGCAGCGCCGACGCGATCTACCAGAGCCTGAACCTGGTGTACGACGAGAACCCCGACATCGTCGTGGTCGTGGGCGCGGACCACGTCTATCGCATGGACTTCAGCCACATGGTCGAGCAGCACGTCAAGAACGGCACCGGCGTGACTGTCGCCGCCATCCGGCAGCCCATCGCCCTGGCCGACCAGTTCGGTGTCATCGAGGTCGAGGCGGCCAACCCGCGCAAGATCTCGGCCTTCCTCGAGAAGCCCAAGAATGCGATCGGCCTGGCCGACTCCCCCGACGAGATCCTGGCCTCGATGGGCATCTACGTCTTCGATGCCGACGTCCTCATCGACGCCGTCACCCGTGATGCGGAACACTCGGGGAGCGGGCGGGACATGGGCGGCGACATCGTCCCGGACTTCGTACAACGTGGTCTGGCCTATGTCTACGACGTCAAGGACAACCCGATCCCCGGCTCCACCGATCGCGACCACGGCTACTGGCGCGACGTCGGCACGATCGACTCCTACTACGACGCCCAGATGGACCTGATCTCGATCCATCCCGTGTTCAACCTCTACAACTACGAATGGCCGATCTACACGGACCACGGCAACTATCCGCCGGCCAAGTTCGTCTTCGGGTCGAAGGGCCGGGTCGGCGAGGCGATCGACTCCGCGGTCTCGCCCGGCGTTGTGATCAGCGGTGCGCAGGTGTCGCACTCGGTGCTCTCCCCCGGCGTTCAGGTCCACAGCTACGCGAAGATCACGGACAGCGTTCTGCTCGACTTCGTCGATATCGGCCGCAATGCCACGATCCATCGCGCCATCATCGACAAGAACGTCGTCGTGCCGGCCGGGGTCAACATCGGAGTCGATCGCCAGAACGACCTGGACCGTGGCTTCCTTGTGACCGACTCCGGAATCACCGTGGTCGGCAAGGGCCAGGAAGTCCGCCCTTGACCTCGCCCGACCCCCGTCCGGCGAGGGTGGGAGTGCAGCTCCAACCCCAGCACGCGGCATACCGCGACATCAGGCGCGCCTGCGCCCAGGCCGAGGACATGGGCGTCGACATTGTCTTTACCTGGGACCATTTCTACCCGCTCTACGGCGAGCCCGAGGGCCAGCACTTCGAATGCTGGACGATGTTGGCTGCCTTCGCCGAGGCGACCGAGCGCGTGGAGATCGGCGCCCTGGTAACGTGCAACTCCTACCGCAACCCTCAGCTGCTCGCAGACATGGCGCGGACGGTCGACCACATCAGCGACGGGCGGCTGATCCTGGGCATCGGCTCCGGCTGGTTCGAGAAGGACTACGACGAGTATGGCTACGAGTTCGGGACTGCGGGCGGACGACTCGATGCCCTCGACCGGAACCTGCCACTGATCAAGAGCCGCCTGGCCAAGCTGAACCCGGCTCCGACTCGCCACATCCCGGTGCTGATCGGTGGCGGCGGCGAACGCAAGACCCTGAGGATCGTGGCCGAACACGCCGACATCTGGCACGGCTTTGGCGACGCCAATACCATCGCGCACAAGCACCGCGTTCTCGACGACTGGTGCGCGAAGGTGGGGCGCGAGCCGCTCGAGATCGAACGGTCCGCGGGAGTCTCACCCAAGGACCCCGTCAGGAGCGCCGAGAGCCTGTATGACGTCGGGACCCGGCTCTTCACCGTCGGCCTGGGTGGGCCGACATACGACTTCGGCCGGATGCGGGACCTGCTCGCCTGGCGGGACGAGCGCAACCAGCCCTGAGCGCGACGATAGCCTTGCGGCGTGCCCGATCCCGCAACCCAGACCCTGTTGGTCACCGTCTCCGGCGACGACCGTCCCGGCGTCACCAGCACGCTGTTCGATGCCATCGCTGACGTTGGGGCAGAGGTCCTGGATCTCGAGCAGGTCGTCGTGCGCGGGCATCTCACCCTGGCCCTGCTGCTCGCTGCCGGACCGCAGGACCTTCGCTTGCGCGGCGTCGTCACGAGCGTTGCCACATCGCTGGGCATGCACGTCACGGTCGAGTCCGGCAGCGGCGACAACGCACCGCGACGTGGGGGGCGGGCGGCCGTAGTCGTCATCGGCGCACCCTTGCTCGCCAGCGCCGTTGCCGCTGTCACCACACGAATCGCAGCCCACGGCGCCAACATCGACCGGATCCGGCGACTGTCGCGCTACCCGGTCACGACGGTCGAGTTCGACATCTCCGGCGCTGACGTCGCGGTGCTGCGCAGCGAGCTCTCGCTCGAAGCGGCCGTGCGAGGCGTCGACATCGCGGTCGCTCCGTCCGGACTGGCCCGCCGCGGTCGCCGCCTGGTGGTCATGGATGTGGACTCCACCCTGATCCAGGACGAGGTCATCGAGCTCCTGGCAGCGCGTGCCGGACGACAGTCCGAGGTCGCTGCCGTCACGTCTGCCGCAATGCGCGGCGAGATCGACTTCGCCGAGAGCCTACGCGCAAGGGTGGCCACCCTCGCCGGACTGCCGGTGGGCGTCCTGGACGAGGTGCGGGCCGACATTCGGCTCACGGCTGGTGCACGCACGCTCGTCCGCACGATGAAGCGACTCGGCTTCACGCTCGCCGTCGTCTCAGGCGGTTTCATCGAGATCGTCGGACCGCTCGCGGCAGAGCTGGGGATCGACCACGCCCATGCCAACCGGCTCGAGGTGCGGGCCGGCTTCCTCACCGGCGGCCTGGTCGGCGACATCGTCGATCGTCAGGGCAAGGCCACGGCCCTGCGCCGTTTCGCGGCAGAGGAAGGCCTCCCGCTCTCCCGCACGGTGGCGATCGGCGATGGAGCGAACGACCTGGACATGCTGGCGGCCGCCGGTCTCGGGATTGCGTTCAACGCCAAGCCGATCGTGCGCGAACAGGCCGACACCGCCGTCAACGTGCCGTATCTCGACGCCGTGCTGTATCTCCTGGGGATCAGCCGCGAGGAGATCGAGGATGCGGACGAAGCGGACGGCACGCCGACGCCTGCTCCCCACCTGCCCGCTCGCTGACCCACCGGCTCCTAGGCTGTCGCCATGGCCAGACTCGTGCACACGTCGTTGCTCATCATCGGCGGGGCAGAGGACAAAGTCGGGCGCACCACTGTCCTGCGCCGATTCGTTCGGCTGGCTGGTGGGAGCAAGGCCCGGATCGTGGTCATTCCCACCGCGTCGTCCCTGCCCGATGAGGCGGTCGCGACATACAGAGCCATCTTCACGCGGCTGGGCGCGCCTGACATTGTCACCGTCGACCCGCCGGCGCGGCCGGCAGCCGAGGACGAAGCGTTCGTTCAGGCCATCGACGACGCCACAGGCATCTTCATGACCGGCGGCAACCAGCTCAAGCTCGCGCAGCTGTTCGTCGGCACGCCACTTGCCGACGCGATCTCCCGAGCGCACACGCGCGGTGCCGTCGTGGCGGGGACATCGGCGGGAGCCTCGATCATGAGCCGGTTCATGATCTCCCTGGGTGCCGACGGAGTAACCCCCCGCCAGCGGGCAGGCCAGCTCACGTCCGGGCTGGGCCTGCTGCCCGGGGTGATCGTGGACCAGCACTTCGACCAACGAGCCCGCTACGGCCGCCTGATGGCTTTGGTGGCCGGCTCTCCCGACCTGCTCGGAATCGGCATCGACGAGGACACCGCAGCCGAGATCCGCGACGGCCGCACCCTGACGGTTCTCGGCTCGGGCGCCATCTTCGTCATCGATGCCCGCGCGGCAGTCAGTGACGTTTCCGAGGCCCGTCAGCACGCCCCTCTTCTGGTTTCCGGCGCGGTGGTTCACTCGCTCCCGACCGGCGCCACGTTCGACCTGCAGACGGCATCCTTGACCGGTTTTGTGGAAAAGCATCCAGATGCGATCGTCAAGGCTGCGGCAAAGGCGCGTGGCGACTCCAAAGACTCTGGGGTCGCGACAGACGTCGGCAGGACCGCACCACGCCGTACCCACTGAGGAGCAGTACATGGCCACCGAACGCCCGACCCCCACCGGAGCTGCCTCACCGGACCTGGCCATCCTCGAGTCGCGGGTCTACCGCGGACCCAACATCTGGTCCTACGAGCAGGCCATCCACCTGATCGTCGACCTGGGCAGTCTCGAGGACTACCCCACCAACGCCATCGACGGCTTCACCGACCAGCTCCTCACCTTCCTGCCCGGCCTGGCGGGACACACCTGCTCCCGCGGTGTCCCTGGCGGCTTTGTGGAACGGCTGCGCGAGGGCACCTGGATGGGGCACGTGGCCGAGCACGTCTCCCTGCAGCTGCAGAAGGAGGCGGGCCATGACCTGCGCAGGGGCAAGACCCGTCAGGTGGAGGGCAAGAGGGGCGTCTACAACGTCGTCTACGGGTACATCGACGAGCGTGTCGGCGTCGCCGCGGGACAGCTGGCCGTCCGCCTGGTCAACCACCTGGTGCAACCCGAGCCGGGCTTCGACTTCGCGACCGAGCTCGAGCAGTTCCTGGCTCGCGCAGAGCGCACCGCGTTCGGCCCCTCGACCTCGGCGATTCTCGAGGAGGCGGTCTCACGTGACATCCCTTGGATCCGCCTCAACGAGCACTCGCTGATCCAGCTCGGCCAGGGCGTTCATGCCCAGCGGATCCGAGCCACCATGACCTCGATGACCGGCGCACTGGCCGTCGACATCGCCAGCGACAAGGCGCTGACGGGCAGACTGTTGGCCTCTGCCGGGCTGCCGGTCCCGCACAGCGAGTCGGTACGCAGCGTCGAGGCTGCGGTGTCTGCTGCTGACAGGATCGGCTACCCGTGCGTGGTCAAGCCACTGGACGGCAACCATGGCCGCGGCGTGTGCCTGAACCTGCCGGACGCCGACGCCGTTCGGGCCGCCTGGGTGGTCGCCGAAGCTGAGTCACGCCGTGGTGTCTGCATCGTCGAGTCGCTCCTGGTCGGGCGCGACTATCGATGCCTCATCGTCGGCGGCAAGATGGCGGCCATTGCCGAACGGGTGCCTGCCCACGTGGTCGGGGATGGCAAGCACACCATCACCGAGCTCCTCGAGATCACGAACTCCGACCCCCGTCGAGGCGTGGGCCACGAAAAGGTTCTGACCAAGATCAAGCTGGACGCCGCGGCGATGGACCTGCTTGCCAAACAAGGGTTTGAGCTCGACGGTGTCGCTCCCAAGGGCACCATGGTCAAGCTCGCCCTGACCGGCAACATGTCCACCGGCGGCATCTCGGTGGACCGCACGTTCGACGCTCACCCCGACAACGTCGAGATCGCCGAAGAGGCCGCGCGCATGATCGGGCTCGACGTGGCCGGGATCGACTTCATCTGCCCTGATATCGCCTCCCCTGTACGTGAGACCGGCGGTGCCATCTGCGAGGTCAACGCGGCTCCGGGCTTCCGGATGCACACCCACCCGACCGTTGGCGAGCCGCAGTTCATCGCCAAGCCGGTCATCGACCTGCTGTTCCCGCCGGGCGCTCCCTCTCGCGTGCCGATCATCGCGGTGACCGGTACCAACGGCAAGACGACAACTGCTCGCATGATCGCCCACATCTTCAAGGGTTTGGGTCGCAAGGTCGGGATGACGTCGACCGACGGTGTCGTCATCGACGAACGCCTTGTGATCAAGGCCGACGCGTCCGGACCGAAGTCGGCCCGCATGGTGCTGATGAACCCCCGCGTCGACTTCGCGGTCATGGAGGTCGCCCGAGGGGGCATCCTGCGCGAGGGGCTGGGCTATGACCGCAACGATGTCGCAGTCGTGACCAATGTCGCGCCCGACCACCTCGGGATGCGTGGGATCAACACCCTCAAACAGCTTGCCGACGTCAAAGCCGTTGTCGTTGAAGCTGTTCCGCGCGACGGTTTCGCGGTTCTCAACGCCGACGACGAGCTGGTCCGTGCCATGCGCCGTCGTTGCTCGGGTGACATCGTGTGGTTCTCGCTGCAGCCACCCGGCACGAAGGTCCGCGACTTCATCGAGGAGCGTTGCCGCCGCGGAGGACGCGCGGTCGTGCTCGAGCCCACGGACAAGGGCGACATGATCGTCATCCAGCACGGCAAGCGCAGGATGCAGCTCGCCTGGACCCACCTGTTGCCCTCGACGTTCGGCGGTGCGGCCAAGATGAACGTCGCCAACGCCATGGCCGCAGCCGGCGCTGCCTTCGCGGCGGGTGCCCCACTGCACGACATCCGCCAGGGCCTGCGGACCTTCACGACGTCCTACTACCTCTCCCCTGGGCGGATGAACCTGCTCGACGTCAACAACATCGAGGTCGTGGTCGACTACTGCCACAACCCTCCCGGCATGCGCATGCTGGGTGACTTTGTCGAGTCGTACTCCGCCCAGAAGGCCGGCCAGTCCGAGCTGGGCAAGGCGTCACGCATCGGCATGATCGGTGCCGCCGGCGACCGCCGCGACGACGACATTCGCGAGCTCGGGGCCATTGCGGCCGACCATTTCGACGTCGTCGTCGTCCGCGAGGACGACCGTTTGCGCGGACGTGCACCCGGGGTCACCGCCGAGCTCGTGGCGCAAGGAGTTCGCGCCCGTATGGCGGAGGGCTCGGCGCGCTGTCGTCAGGTGGAGATCGTGCTGGAGGAGCTGGCAGCCGTACGTCATTGCATGTCCCGTGCCAACCCCGGCGACCTCGTCATCCTGTGCGTCGACAAGCATGCGACGGTCCTGGGTGAGCTGGAAGACCTCAGCCATCACGCCCAGGCGGGAGCGCACAGCGGCGACGCGGCTGGAGACCCCGACATGGACCCGCAGGAGATGCAGGACGCTGCGCAGACCTCTGGCAACGAGGCGGCCCAGGCTTCCGAGGACCAGGCGGCGGCGCCTGTCGAGAGCTGACACCGGCCATCACGAGCGC
>DATCNE010000212.1:0-10671 GCA_036565395.1 Dermatophilaceae bacterium | reverse complement strand
GGTCCTCACGCTTCAGGTAGATCTGCGCCCCGCCGTTCTCCAGCGACAGGGTGCGCGCGTGGTAGACGGGTGTGGGCCGGCCCTGGAAGTGCTTGCGGAGGTAGCGCAGTTCCGCAATGAAGGCAGCGTCGTTCTCGATCTCGTGGTAGGCCTTCGTGATCTCGGCGAAGGGCCCCTCAAGCTGCGGCGGCAGGAACTGCCCGCCGTACTCCCCGAAGAACCCGTTCTCGTCAGGGACGCTCTTCCGCCTGGACATCTGCCGCGTACTGCCTTGTTCAGCCATGTGTCGCCCTCCTGGACTTTGTGCTCGTCGTGCACCCGCGGCGAGTCTATGCACTGGAGCCACGCCGCGACCCGGTGTCTCGCGACTGCTACTCCCTTGGCGCCCGAGGGTGGGAGTGGGGCGGGCTCGCTCCCCGAGGATGAACCGTTGGCGACGCGGCCGCGCGCGTCGGCGTGAGCACCAAGACTGTCCGCCGCTGGATCGCGTCGGGTCAACTGGCCGGTTACCGCATGGGTCCCCGCTTGCTACGGGTCGATCCCGATGACCTCGACAGGATGTTGACGCTCATCCCCACAGCCAGAGCCATCTGAGCAACTCGGAAGGCGACGACGTCGGGGCGTCCCTGTGCTTGCCGACCAAAGCCGCACGATCGCAGCTCACGTTCCCACCGCATGCAGTACTAATGCGCGAATTCGAGTCCGGTCTGCCCGGGAACTGGATGCTGCGCGGACCCCAGTCCCCGAAGCTTGTCCGAAGTCGCGCCGGAGGATCTCGGCGGCGTCGCCCGCCGATCCTGACTGGGGCCACTGAGGTGGCGACGGAAACGCCAGGCGGTAAGCCTCGAGTAGCCGCCAGACATCGAGCGCGTCTTTTTGGGCTCGGCGGTCGGCGTATCCGACGGTCTTCACACATAGCGCGACCATGAGGTTCGGGACGACGGTCACGAACTCGATCACCGTCCCATCGAGCAGCTGCGCGGCGATCTCGAGCGACTCACCCGGAGCGGAGAGAGCGAGGTTCAGACCGGGAATCGCGTCCAAGATCATCTCACCTGCACGCTGGTTGGTCTTCATGCGCGAGGTATACGAGGGCATCAGCACATCGATCACCATGCGTCGCCCCTCCTCGCTCTGGCGGATGAACCGGTTGGCCGATTCCGGGCGCTCATATCCCAGACCTTCCAGCCCAGCGACAAACGCAGGGTCGGCGGCAACCTGTTGCGTTACGCCCAAATCAGCATCGAGCGTCTGGCGAGAGGTCGGGTCATCAGCGCCAGAGACGGCGAGGTGAAGGGTGACCATGAGGCCGCCGACGACGCGCTACTCGATGCCGGTTTCCTTCGCAAGGCTCGCGATATCGGCCAGCGCGAGGAATCCTGATTCCTGCGCTTGCGACTCCGCGACGAGCTCGAGCCTGCTCATACGACCGGGTCCGTCAAGAGCATCCAGTCCAGCCATGCATGTGCCGCGTCGCCCGCGTCCGGTCCCGAGGCGTGGCTGAGGTCGTAGAGGACCTGCAGCGCGCCCACGCGCGCAACGTTGCCGTACCCGGTGAGGCCCACGGTCCAGGGCGTGCGACCGATCGGCCACACCGCGCGGTCCCCGGGCAGCACGAGGGTGAGCGTCGCGTCCTGAGCAGCCGCGGGTGTCAGGCCGGCGGCAGCAAGGTCGGCACCCTTTTCCGCGTAGACCAGGGCGTGGGCTGGCGTCCGCCAAGGCGCGACGAGGTCGGCGGCAACATCGCCGGAGACCGCCGGCCGCGATCGCTTCGCCTCGAGCAGTTCATGCACGCGGAAGGCCTGCTCGACGATTGGGTCGAGCCCGTACCAATGTGAAGCAAGGCCGCCAGGTCCCGGGTAGTGATCCACCCACCATTTGATCGCCTTGGCCTTGTCCGTCACGGTCCAACCGGCAGGGACGCGTTCGACCAGATCAAGTGTCGCCAACTCGCTCAGCGCCTGGGAGATTCGCGGCTGGCTCACGTTCGCAAATTCGACCAGCTCGCTCTGGCGAGCGCCACCCTCGAGCGCCAAGAGCGCCCGGAGCACAGAGAAGATCCCCCACCCTGGGCGCCCGCGTCTGCTCTGCTGTTGGGAGCCGGTCGCCAGCTCCGGTCTCTTGAGTTTGATCTCCCGACCATGGAACAGCACCCACGCTGGGCCGTCATCTGGGATCGCGGACCAACCGCGCGATCGCGCACGCTGCGCGGCTGCTTCCGAGAGCGCCGGCACGATCAGCAGCGCGTTACCGGCCGGAGGCTCCGTCACATCAGAGGGGTGAACGCGCGACGACGTTGTGACGACCGTGTACGTGGCACGCTGCGAGCCACGCCGGAGGGTCACCTGCGCACCATCGACCGGAACCACCGCGATCCCGTTCTCCTCAAGCAGCGCGCTCCACATGCCACACATACTATAAGCAAATCCAGCCGTATGCTGGAGTTTCTTATAGCACTCCTAAAAGTTACCGGGACCTGACCTCCCTGATTCGGTTTCAAGCGTAGAACCATCCTGCACGTATCCTGCACGCTGGGGAGATAACGAAGACCCCCGATCCGCGTTTCCGCAGGTCAGGGGCCATTTCGTACTGGTGGGCGGTACTGGGATCGAACCAGCGACCTCTTCCGTGTCAGGGAAGCGCGCTACCGCTGCGCCAACCGCCCATTTTGTGTGGGTTGATCGAGGTGGAGACGGGATTTGAACCCGTGTAGACGGCTTTGCAGGCCGTTGCCTCGCCTCTCGGCCACTCCACCGTGACGGTCTCATGCCTTCACCGAGGGCGCTGAGGCCTTCGGTGAAGGCATGAAGCCTTCGAGCGGACAACCGGGCTCGAACCGGCGACCTCAACCTTGGCAAGGTTGCGCTCTACCAACTGAGCTATGTCCGCGGGACGCCAGCGCCGAAAGGCCCGCTGTGCGTGCGTGCAGACATTAACCGATCCGAGGGATCAGAGTCCAACCGGCCTCGTAATGAGGGGTCGACCACCGGCCTCCTTGACCGGCCTTCTTGACCGGGCCCCAACGCCTACCGACGCTTCGGCCCGGCTGGTCCATGCCGATTCAGGTCCGAGCCAGATTTCACCCGTCTACGGTGATGGGGTGAGCACCCATGAGGTCACCAACCAAGTCCCACCGCTGTCCGGATACAACGTCATCTCGGCCGATCCGGCGCTGCTCGAAGGGATCCAGCGCTGGGGCGATGCGAAGGATCGGACCGAGCTGGAAGCCTTGGGCAGCCTGGCCGGAGGGGTCGAGGCGCAAACGTGGGGCGATCAAGCGGACAGCAATCCCCCTGTCCTGCATCCATATTCGCCGCAAGGGGTCCGGATCGACGAGGTCGACTTCCACCCCGCATGGCACCAGCTGATGAACACCGCCGTCTCCCACGGCCTCACAGCCGAACCGTGGACCAAACCGGCGCGCACCGGAGCTCACGTCCGCCGGGCCGCCGGCTTCGTAGCGTGGTCGCAGGTCGAGGCCGGACACATGTGCCCTATCTCCATGACGTATGCCGCAGTGCCCGCCCTCCAGTCGAGTCCCGACCTGGTCGCCATCTGGGCTCCCCTGCTGGCCTCCCGCGAATACGACTTCGGGCTGCGACCCAGCGCAACGAAGAGCGGCGCCATCGCCGGGATGGGCATGACCGAGAAACAGGGCGGCTCGGACTTGCGTACCAACACGACCTCAGCTGTGGCCGTGGCTTCCGGCCCGCTCACCGGAGGGCAGACCTACCGGCTCACCGGACACAAGTGGTTCTGCTCCGCACCGATGAGTGACATGTTCCTGATTCTCGGACAGGCCCCGGCCGGGCCGACTTGTTTCCTGGTTCCGCGCATCCTGGATGACGGAGCCCGCAACACCTTTGTGCTGCAGCGGCTCAAGGACAAGCTGGGCAACCGTTCCAACGCCTCAGCGGAGATCGAACTGGACGAAACCTGGGGTGTGCGCCTCGGCGAGGAGGGGCGCGGAATCAGGACCATCCTGGACATGGTCGCGGCCACGCGGCTCGACTGCGTCCTGGGCTCCTCCGCCACCATGCGCCAGGCTTTCGTGAGGGCGCTCCACCACACACGCCATCGCGCGGCGTTTGGCAGCCCGCTCGTCGACCAGCCGCTGATGCGCAACGGCCTCATGGACCTGGCACTCGAGTCCGAGGCAGCCACCACGCTTGGCCTGCGGTTGGCCGCGGCCGTCGACGAAGGCGACACGGCGTTCTCCCGTCTGGCGGTCGCGGTCGGCAAGTACTGGGTCTGCAAGCGCACCGCACCCATGGTGGCCGAAGCGCTGGAATGCCTGGGTGGAAACGGCGTTGTTGAGGAGAACGGCCTTGCGCGGCTGTATCGCGAAGCCCCGGTGAACTCCGTCTGGGAGGGTTCCGGCAACGTCGTGGCTCTTGACGTCTTGCGGGCACTAGCTCGCGAGCCCGCCTCGGTTGCTGCCTTCACCACGGAGCTCGAGCTGTCGCGCGGTGCTGACCGCCAGCTCGATGCAGCCATTACGAGGACGGTCGTGGCCTTGCAGTCCGCCTCTGCTACCTCCGACATCTCAGCCGCACAGGCTGGCGCACGCGCGCTGATCGAGCAGCTCGCGACCACGCTGCAGGCCTCGCTCCTGACCCGCTTCGCACCGGCATTTGTCGCTGAGGCGTTCGTGGCGAGCCGTCTCGGCGGTGCCCATGGACACACCTTCGGCACGTTGCCGAGCGATCTGGTCGAAGTATCGGCAGGCAAGGTGATCGAGCGGTCTTTCCCCGGCTGAACGGATGATTGTGCCGTTGAGCGGGCGGCAGGTCACAATGAGTGGCCTCAACGGCACGATCCGCGACTGCTTAAGGACTACATGAACATCTGGCCGGGCCATCCCTACCCCTTGGGAGCCACGTTCACCGGCAGCGGCGTCAACTTCGCGCTCTTCTCCGAGGTCGCCGACAAGGTCGAGGTCTGTTTCATCGCCGACGACGGCAGTGAGACCCGGGTCGAGCTCACCGAGGTCGACGGATATGTATGGCACGGCTTCGTCCCCGCGATCGAGCCGGGCCAGCGCTACGGCTTCCGGGTCCACGGTCCGTTTGACCTGGCCAACGGTCATCGCTGCGACCCCTCAAAGCTGTTGCTGGACCCGTACGCCAAAGCCATCGACGGCCAGATCGACGGCGACGCATCCCTGTACTCCTACGAGCTCAGCGATCCCACGAAGCCCAACGACACGGACTCGCTGGGTCACACCATGCTGTCCGTGGTCGTCAACCCGTTCTTTGACTGGGGCCACGACCGACCGCCACGCCACGAGTACCACAACACGGTCATCTACGAGGCTCACGTCAAGGGCCTGACCATGACCCACCCCGACGTCCCCGAAGCCATTCGCGGGACCTACGCCGCTATCGGCCACCACGCGATCATCGACCACCTGGTCGGCCTCGGCGTGACCGCCATCGAGCTGATGCCGGTGCACCAGTTCGTCCAGGACTCCACGCTGGCGGACCAGGGCCTGACGAACTACTGGGGCTACAACACCATCGGGTTCCTGGCTCCGCACGCGGCCTACGCCGCCACCGGATCGCGCGGTCAGCAGGTCGCCGAGTTCAAGACCATGGTGAAGGCGCTGCACGAGGCCCACATCGAGGTCATTCTCGACGTGGTCTACAACCACACCGCCGAAGGCAGCGAGAAGGGCCCGACCATCGCCTTCCGTGGCATCGACAACGCCGCCTACTACCGCCTCGTCGACGACGACAAGTCGCGCTACTACGACACCACGGGCACCGGCAACAGCCTGTTGATGCGTAACCCCCACGTCCTTCAGCTGATCATGGACTCGCTGCGCTACTGGGTCCTGGAGATGCATGTCGACGGGTTCCGGTTCGACCTTGCGGCAACCCTGGCCCGCCAGTTCCATGAGGTGGACCGGCTCTCGGCGTTCTTCGACATTATCCAGCAGGATCCGGTGATCTCGCAGGTCAAGCTCATCGCTGAGCCGTGGGACCTCGGTGATGGTGGCTATCAGGTCGGCAACTTCCCCCCGCTGTGGACCGAGTGGAACGGCAAGTTCCGCGACACGGTGCGCGATTTTTGGCGCGGCGAGGCGGCCTCGTTGGGCGAGTTCGCCTCTCGCATCACGGGTTCCAGCGATCTCTACGCGCACTCGGCCAGGCGCCCGATCGCCTCGATCAACTTCGTCGTCGCACACGACGGATTCACCTTGCGCGACCTCGTGTCCTACAACGACAAGCACAACGACGCCAATGGAGAGACCAACAAGGACGGCGAGAGCCACAACCGGTCCTGGAACTGCGGGGTCGAGGGGGAGACCGACGACGCGGCCGTCAACGCCTTGCGTCGGCAGCAGCAGCGCAACTTCCTGACCACGCTCCTGCTCAGCGAGGGTGTCCCGATGATCGCTCACGGCGACGAGGTCGGTCGAACCCAACGCGGCAACAACAACGTCTACTGCCAGGACAACGAGCTCGCCTGGATCGACTGGGACCTTGCCGAGGACGAGAGCCATCTGCTTGCCTTCACCAGCGCCGTGGTCTCACTGCGCAAGGAGCACGACGTATTTCGTCGTCGCCGCTTCTTCGCCGGCGACGCGGCCCATGGCGGCAAGAGCGAGCTCGGAGACATCGAGTGGTTCTCCTCGGACGGCACCGAGATGGACGAGCTCGACTGGCGCAACGGTTATGCCCGCACCCTCATGGTCTTCCTGAACGGCCAGGCCATCCGTGAGCCGGACCTCCATGGACAGCGCATCGTGGACTCCGACTTCCTGTTGCTGTTCAACGCCCACAGCGCCCCCGTCGACTTCGTGCTCCCCCCGGTGCCGTACGGCACCACGTGGCGGACCCGACTGGATACCACCGAGGCTGAGCGACCACGCGACGACCAGCCGGACTGGCTGGCCGCAACAACGCACCCGGTCACCGGCAGGTCCATCGTCGTGCTCGAGTCAGTCCCTGCTGCCGAGGTGCCGATCGCCAAGACCCGGAGACACAAAACCTAGGTCGCAGCCAACCGCGCCTTCTCAGCCTCGACATCAAAGGTTGCGGCAGGCCACTGGGGCGCCATCACCCTCAGGTGCTCAAGCACCAGCTGCTGGACGGCCAGCCGGGCATACCACTTGCGGTCAGCCGGAACGACGAACCACGGGGCATGCTCCGTCGAGCACTTCTCGATGGCAACTTGGTATGCCTCCTGGTACGCCGACCACCACTCGCGCTCGTCCACGTCAGAGGGCTTGTACTTCCAGTGCTTATTGGGACGATCCAGTCTTGCGGTCAGGCGGGCCTTCTGCTCTTCGCTGGAGATGTGCAGCATGACCTTGACGATGGTGGTGCCCGCCTTGGTCACCGTCTGCTCGAGGGCGTTGATCTGGCCATATCGACGACCCCACGTCGCGGTCGGAACCAGGTTGTGGACCCGCGCGATCAGTACGTCCTCGTAGTGCGAGCGGTCGAAGACACCGATCTCGCCCGGCTGCGGCAGCGCATTGCGGATGCGCCACAGAAAGGGGTGCTCCTGCTCTTCCTTGGTCGGTGCCTTGAACGCGGTGTAGCGAACGCCTTGGGGGTCGACCGAACCAACGACATGGCGCATGATGCCGCCCTTGCCCGAGGTGTCCATGCCCTGCACCACCAGCAGCACTGCCGCCTTCCCGCCGACCTTGGACTCGGCATAGAGCTGCTCCTGCAGGTCAGCGAGCTCCGGGGCAGTTGCGGCCATGAGCTCGACACCGGCAGCTTTGTCCCCGTCGTAGCCCGGCGTCGAACGCGGGTCGCGGTCGGCCAGCAGAAACCCTTGGCTCGTCGCCAGAGCTTGCGTGAAGGACCCTTTCCAGTCGACCTGCCCGGACACTCTCTTCGTCTGTTTCTCGTTCTTGGCCATGAGCACGATGGTGGCATCATCGCGCCCGAGGCGCGACCCTCATCCCACCGAAGACGGTCGCTCAATGGAAGGATGGCGCTCATGCGCGTGCTTCTGTGCCACGACGACCTTGGCCGTTGGGCCCCCGGCCACGACGGGACGATGGACCCGGAGGCGCTGGCACTCGCCTACGCCTACCCCGAGCTCACCGATGCTCAGTCCTGGGTCAGGGCCAACTTCATCTCGTCGCTGGACGGTGCGGCAACCGGCGACGACGGGCGGTCTGCCTCCCTCAACACCGGTGCCGACCGCGACGTCTTCGGACTCCTGCGAGCGCTGTCCGACGTGATCCTCGTGGGCGCGGGAACGGCACGCGTCGAGGGGTACCGACGGGCGACTGTCCGGGCCCCTTGGCTGGAACATCGAGCCGGCCGACCTGCGCATCCCACGATGGCGGTCGTCAGCCGCTCGGGCGACATCCCGCCGCAGCTGAGCCAGGCCCGCGAGAACTCCGGCGAGGTCTTGTTGGTCACCTGCGAGCGAGCCGGGAATGAGGCGGTCGATCTCGCTCGGCGAACACTGGGTGAGGGCAACGTGATCGTCGAGGGAGATGCGAGCGTGGACCTGGCATCGGCGCTGGATGCGTTGGCTGCTCGTGGGCTGCGCCGCATCCTCTGCGAGGGCGGCCCTCATCTCATGCGCGACCTGACCGCCTCGGGACGGCTCGACGAGCTCTGCCTGACCCTCGCTCCCACGTTGGTCGCCGGTGACCACCCACGTATCACTGCCGGAGCGTCCGTCACCGCAAACCTGTTGCCCCGGCTGCTGATCGAGTCGCAGGGAACGATCCTCGGGCGCTGGTCCCGACCCTGAAAGCCAGCCATCAGGCTGGTTGATCCGTAAGGAAAGCACGTACGACGGCATCCCATCGTTCGGGATCCACATTCCATTCTTTGGTATGCCGTGCCTCGCGCCACGGCTCGAAGCGAACCAGGTCAGGACGTTTGGCGGCCAGTGAGACCGACGGCCCGACGGGAACGAACTCGTCGTCGAGCGAGTGAATGATCAGGGTGCGGTGGTTGAGCTCGTCGGCTCGGTGCTCCCAGTTGGTCAGGGCCACATCGATGGGCTCATGCACGCCGACCAGACGGCGCGCCCACCTGTGGCCGATCAGCGAACGACTCAGCTTCTCGATCGGTCCGGGGATCTTGTTCAAGGCACCGTGGTGACGCAGCACGTCTGCCCAGTCGATGACGGGCGCGTCGAGCACCACAGCCCGGACGCGATCCGAGAGCCACGAACGGTCCAGGGTCTGCAGGACGATGGCACCGCCCATGGACCAGCCGAACAGGACGATCTCCCGGGCGCCCTCGCCGACGGCATACAGCAGTGCCGCCTCGATGTCACGCCACTCCGAAAGCCCAAGGCTGTATCTGCCGTCCGAGCTTGCGGGAGCGCCGATGTCGTTGCGGTACATGGGTATCAGGGCGGTATATCCGAGATCGTGAAGCACTGGAGCCGCACGCAGGCACTCGTCCCGCCGCGCTCCCCTGCCATGCACGAGAATCGCCCAACGACCGTCGGAGCTCTCCGCCGGCGGCACCTCCCAGGCAGCGAGCGTCCCGATCTCTGCGGCTATCTCGACGTCGCGCGACGGCAGTCCCAACGCTTCACGGGGGTTACCCGCGAAGTAGTACTGGTTCCAACGCGCAGGGCCGATGCGAAGCTCACCGGAGTCAATGCCCTCCAACACCCGCCGGACGCGTCCCGACTCTTCGTCAACCTCGAGCACTGCGCCCACCCTCGCGTGGCCCCGACCGCCGTCAAGCCAGAGACCGTACCTGCCGGGCTGCCGGGACTCCGGCGTGAGCAGCAACGTCACACAGTCGTCCTCGACCGCCAGAATCTGGCTGTCGTCGGGTTTGAGCCGGTCGGGCGTCAGCACCCTGCGGGCGAGATACGTTGCCGCGCTGACCGCTCCGGCCGCCGATACGGCGGCAACCGTAGCGCCGGCTGCTGAGGCCACCACCAGGCTCTTTCGGCGAAGCTGACGATATGGGGACACACGAGCATCGTCGCAGGTTCACAATGCATTGGTGGACCTTCCCATCGCCCTTCCGGTGACTCCCATGCTGGCCAAGGCCGTCGATGGCGTGCCGGCGCACGACTCGGTCGCGGGAGGCCTGTCCTATGAACCCAAGTGGGACGGCTTCCGCTGCATCGTGCTCCGCGATGGCGACGACGTGCAGCTCGCCAGCCGAGGCTCCAAACCGTTGACCCGGTATTTCCCTGAGCTCGTCGACGCGGTCCGTGAGCATCTGCCTCAGCGCTGTGCGATTGACGCCGAGATCGTCGTCCGCGCGGGCCGCCCGGGCGCAGAACGACTCGACTGGGAGAGCCTGTCCCAGCGGATCCATCCCGCCGACAGCCGAGTCCAGCGTCTCTCCCGCGAGACTCCCGCCGAGCTGATCTGCTTCGACATCCTTGCGCTCGGCGACGACGACCTCACCGCAATGCCCTTCGGCGCACGCCGCCAGCGGCTGGAGTCCGTACTCTCCGCGCTGCCTGCCGACGCGCCCGTGCACCTGACCCGGTCCACCATCGATGCCGCCACCGCCCGCGACTGGTTCGAACGGTTCGAGGGTGCCGGCCTCGACGGCGTCGTTGCCAAGGACCTGGCTGCGCCGTACCAGCAGGGCAAGCGCGTCATGCTCAAGATCAAGCACTCCAGAACAGCCGAAGCAGTGGTCTTGGGCTACCGAATTCACAAGTCCGGCAATGGTGTTGGCTCACTTCTCCTTGGTCTGTATG
>DATCNE010000211.1:0-2277 GCA_036565395.1 Dermatophilaceae bacterium | reverse complement strand
CGGCGCAGCCGCGGTCGAAATGGCCCTTGTGACGCCGCTCTTAGTAGCCATGATCATCGGCATCATCGACTTCAGCCGGATCTTCAACGCCGAGATCCAGCTCAGTCAGGCGGCTCGCGAGGGCGCACGACTGGCTTCTTTGCGTCCCCAAGCCGGGACAAACACGATGGACCCCAACGACCTGTTGGATATTCAGACCCGGGCCAGAAACGCGGCACCCAATCCGGCTTTTGGTGCGCCCCTGCCTCTGTCAGGCGTCGTGGTTTTGCAGCCTTACTGCACCAGCAGCTCCTCTACGACCGCCGTCGCATGGGTTCGGGTGAACTACGTGTTCAACGGCATCTACTGGATGAACGGAACGACGCTCTCACAGGAAGCGAAGATGCGATGTGGCGCTTGAGTAGGCACCTGCGGGACGATCGAGGCGCAGTTGCGATGATCGTCGCGATGTTGTTCGGTTTTGGTGTCATGATCGGCGCCGCAGCCTTGACGATCGACGTGGGGCGTATCAACCTGGACCGTCGCCAGCTCCAGAACGGTGCCGACGCCGCCGCGTTGTCCGCGGCTGCGGACTGCGTCTTGGGTAAGTGTCCAAACAAGGACGTGACTGCGGACATGGATCGGCTGAGGGCGCTGGCCGACGGCAACGCGGGAGCAGACCAAGCGTCCGCCGTCGCCCGGGTGGACGGCAAGTTCGCATTGTGTGGGACCCCTACGGTGAACGGCGTCGCAACGGGTCTGACCGACTGCCAACAGCTGGCAGACACATCGAATCTCCAGGAATGTCCGACGCCAAAACTGCCATCTGCTGATACTCCCTACGTCCGTGTATTCACTCAGACTCTTAATGCGTCAAAGACTCAAACGCTCTTGCCCTATACGTTCGGTGCGGCGATCACTGGCGCTGGCAGCGGGGCCAACCAGCAAGCGTGCGCCTCTGTTGCGTGGGGTCAGGCATCCATCACCGCCTCTGTGCCACTGACGCTCTCCGCCTGTGAATGGGAACGAGCGACAGCCAATGGCACGTACTACGCACCGCAGCCCTCGGGCGCCTCACCGTTCTATGGGGGCGGCTCGCCCCAAGCGGATTGGCCCAACGCGGCAAGGACATGGCCGCTGTCCATGCTACCTACACCCCTTCCGGCCAACGGCCAAGAAGTTGTCATCTACCTCCAGAGTCATGAGCCAAGCGGTTACGTCTCCAGTTGCTACGTTGGTTCCTCGGGCGGACACGACGCCCCAGGATCATTTGGATGGGTCGATTCGGCAAGTTGCATTTCGACGGTCACCACGGACAACTGGATTAGGACCGACACCGGGGGCGACACCCCAAACGACTGCAAGACTGTCATGGACGGCGCCTGGAAGACCGTCACTTTCTTGCCCGTGTTTGATTGCACGCATATTGGACCAATCTCAGGGCCCGTTCCCGACCCACTTCCCGACCCTACATGGTGCGAAACGGGCAACGGAAATACGACGTACTACCACCTAAAAGGTTGGGCACGCTTCTACTTGAGCGGTTTCCACCTACCTAGCGACGACAAGGTCTCCCCTGCGAGCGGCAGTTTGCCGTGTAGTGGTAGTGACCGGTGCATCTCTGGCTGGTTCCTTCAGGGCCTGGTCGATGCGCCCATCAAGATAACCACCCCTGACTCCAACTTCGGCGTTAAGGGCATTATGCCAGTTGGCTAACGAACGGAAACCTAAGATGGGCTTCTTTATCAAGGGGATGTGCTGATGGGTCGTCGTGTTCTCGTGGTGTTGGCTGCCGTGGTGGTGGCGTTGATTGGTGTGGTCGCGGTGGTGGTCTATGCCCAGGGTGCCGATGCCCGGGCTGTGGCTGATCAGCAGCCACAGACGGTGTATATCGCCAAGGCGCTGGTGCCGGCGGGCACCACTGCCGCGGAGGCGGTGGCCACGGGTCTGATGGTGCCGACCCAGGTCGCGGCCAAGGGCCTGCCGTTGGGTGCACTGAGCACTGTCGACGAGGCGACGGGCAAGCTCTTGGCGCTGACGGATATCGCGCCTGGTGAGTTCGTGACGGCGGGCCGTTTTGGCACGACTCCATTGGGACAGAAGGCGATTCAGGTGCCGGATGGGCAGGTTGCGATTTCGCTTGCGTTGTCTGATCCGGCCAGGGTGGGCGCTTTTGTGAGCCCGGGGTCCCACATCGTCATCTATGACACGTATGTCCCGCCGGTGACTGCGTCCGGGACGACCGCCGCCGCGGCCGCGGCCAAACAGACCCGGGTGCTCCTGGACGACGTCCTGGTC
>DATCNE010000210.1:0-6405 GCA_036565395.1 Dermatophilaceae bacterium | reverse complement strand
GGATCACGTAGGCACGGTGGGCGGCCCATGTCGACCACTGCGCGCCGGGTGCGGCGATGGGCGGGAACTTCGTGACCTGTGCGGCCATGGAGGGTGCGAGCCAGGCGATCGCGCGTCGCGCGGTTTGGTTGGGGCTGGCATCAAGGGTGGTATCGGATGCCGACAAAGCAATGGCAGCAGAGACCGCGACCTGGTCGGCGCGGTGTTGGTCGACCGACCCGGGCGCGGGCATGGGAAACCCGGCTGTTGCCGCGCGGGTGGGTGTCTTTCGGGGCAGGGGCGCCGGCCCCGATGCTGCTGGGCTCGAGCTCGGCGCCGAGGCGACCGCGCTGGAGTCCGGGGCACTGGGTCTGCCGGTGTTGACGACGGGTGCACTCGTCGAGCAGGAGGCGAGGGTCAGGCAGAGCCCGAGTAGCACGACTGCCTTGGTGCGCATAGACAAACTCCTTGGTTAGCAAGGGCATTCAGCCGAATCGGACGGCTTTCCAGGACTGTGACTGCCAGTACGAACCGCGTAGGTCTGCGATCTTCACGACGTCGCCGGTTTGGGGTGCGTGGATCATCTGGCCGCCGCCGATGTAGATGCCTTCGTGGTGGTAGAGCCCGGCGCTGTGGTCGCCGCTGTCGAAGAAGATGAGATCACCGGGAGCGAGCTGAGACTCGAACGTCGCCGGGGAGAGCGCCACGGGGGTAGCGCGAGGATCGGTCAGCTGGAAGTCGGTGAAGTGCGCCAGGCTGATCCGGCCGCCGGATGCTTGGTAGATGGCGAACTGAGTTAGGCCTGAGCAGTCGAATCCGCCGCCAGTGGGTCCTGTGGGCCCACCACCTCCCCAGACGTAGGGGGTGCCGAGGTACTGCTTGGCTGCGGCGACCGTTGTAGCGCCGAAGGTGGTTCCCCGCGGTCCGGTGTTGCCTGCGTAGCGCCCAGCGTCAGCCATGATCTTGGTGACGTAGACCTCGCTCTCGCCGTTCGCCGGGATGCCCGCTGCCGCCAGGACCGCACCGGGGCCGGCGTTGTATGCGGCGAGCATCAGCTGCGTGAGGTCACCACTGACCTTTCCGGCAGTAAGAGCCGGGGTGAGGTCGGCCGCGAGCTGGCAGTCGTACCGGCCCTGGGCTGGGATCGCGTCGGCCGGGTCGAACGGGTCAGCGGTCCCGTCGCCGTTCTCGTCGCGCCCGTAGAGCGCCCACGTGCCGGGCATGAACTGGGAGATGCCTTGTGCGCCAACAGGACTGACCGCCTGGGGGTTGAAGCCGGACTCGGCGTTCAGCTGCGCTGCGATGATGGCCGGCGGCGCTGCTGGGCACTGTGATCCGGCGGCAGTGATCATTGCCGAGTACTGGTCGGGGACGGTTCCGGGCTTGAGGTCGCCGCCGACCCCACCGGCGAAGGCGTCCTTGGGGGCGCCGACGACTGCGCCGAGCGCAACGATCAGGACGACCCCACCGAGACCGACCGCGGCCACGAGGCCGCCGGCTGCTTTCCCACTCATGCTTCAGACCCCCTGAGAGGGCATCAGCCTAGGACCTGTGGACGACAAACCCGACATGTCGGTTGTTTGCGACATGATGGAACGTGTCCGGTGGGGCTTAGTGCACGCAATCAGCTGGGGGAGGGGTCGATCAGATGCGCAGCACGAGCACGGACCTAGCCGTCCGCCCCGCCCGCGAGCCACGCAAGCAATGCCGGACGGGAGAAGCGCCACGCGCCGCCTACCTTGCGGCCGGGCAGCTTTCCCTCGCGGGCCAGCCGGCGAACGGTCTCGGTGTTGAGGTCCATCAGGGCCGCGACGTCGTCGACGTCCAGGACGTCCTTGTCCGGCGGCACCAAGTGCTCCCGCGCCAGGCTGCGAGGCTTGGCCATTTCCTGCTCCCTTGTCCTCGACTTCTCCCAAGTCCAGACACCGTACCGCGGGCGTATGCGCGCACAGAACACCACGGCGCCACCGATTCACAGTCAGGGAACGCACGTCTTTACGCCTTCCTTACCCATTCTATACGGCGTCATTACTATTGTTCATACAGCCATTACTACTCATTGCTGTTACCGTAGCAGCATGAGCGGTATACGCAAGAGCGGTCGCCACAGTGCCCCAGCGGGCCTGTACGAGCCCCTCGAAGCCTCACGCCAGCTCGGGAGCTGGACCGGTGCCGTGCGCTCAAGCTGGCCAGACGCACCCCGCTGTCCGTCGTGGTGGTTCATGGGCGCCCACGGCGGCGCTGGCGCCACGACCCTGGCCCTGTGTTCTCAAGGCGGCAGCGAGGTTTACGGAGGGGACGCCGAACGCCTCTGGCCTCAGCCATCCATCGAGACCGCCCGCGGCGTCGTCGTGGTGACCCGGACAACCGCCTGGGGGATGGAGGCCGCCCAAGACGCGACCAGGCAGTTCCACACCGGCCGCGTCCCAGAAGGCACGGACCTGCTGGGCCTGGTCTTCGTCGCCGACGCCCCTGGACGTCTGCCCAAGCCGTTGGCACTGCTTCGCCGTTTGGTGGCCTCGGCCTACCCCCAGACCTGGTCGGTCGATTGGCACGAAGCGTGCCGAGTGACCGGCCGGGGCGAGGACCTGGTCGTTCCGGCCTTGGAATCGGTCATGAAATCCATCCGCTCGACCCTGAGGAGCACCACCCCATGAACCATCTGCTCGCCGGGCTGTCCGCCGCGGCCCTGCCCACCCCGTGCGCCACACGACCGCCCGGCACCGAAGCCCTCGGGACAGTCTTGAACTGGGTGTTCTGGATTGCTCTTTTCGCGTGCCTGGTGTCGCTGATCATGGTCGGTGCGCAGGTCGCCATGGCGCACCGCCGGGGGGAAGGCCTCGAGCACGCCACCGGTATCGCGAAGGTCATCGCCGGCATCATCATCATCACCGGCGCCAGCGGCTTCGTGAACTTGCTGCTGAACGGGCAATGCTGAGATGACTCAGCCGGTCGACACTTTGCCCGCCTCGCCAGGGGACGAGAAATGGCTTGGCGGGCGCAAGTGGACCGGCCTGGCCGCCGTCCTCATCCTCGGCGTCCTCCTGGTCGCCGCTGGCGGCGTCGTGCTGTTCTCCGACAAGGGGAGCGGGCAGCAGCCCCAGCCGGCCACGGCCCCAACAGCGACCGTTCACGCAAATCCGGGTAGCGCCCAAGATCAGTCACTGCCAGCATCTGCCCCGGCAAACGTGACCTGGACGCTTTGGGAGGGATTCGGCCTGCCGGTCTCCGCCGACGCCGGCCCCGCCAACGTTCAATGATCCGTGGCCTCGAGGTACAGCCACTCACCCACGGGTGCGCTCATCGCTGCCGCGCAACTGTCGATGCGTGTCGTGCTCGCGCCCGACACCGACTGGCGACGGACAGTCGAGGCAGGGACGGTCCCGGGCCCAGGACGCGACACGTGGGTCAAGGATCGCGAGCTGCTCATCGGCAAGTTCGTCGGCGTTGAACCGGGCCAAGCCGCGCAGCTCGCCGGGTTCCAGTTCACCGGCTACTCACCAGACCTGGCGGTGATCACCTTGGTCAACGGTGACGCGACACGTGGCTACCGGGCATCCACAGTCACCTTGGCATGGCGAGGTGGCGACTGGAGGGTTCAGCAGGGGCCCGACGGGCTGACCTCCACCAACGTCCACCCCATCCCAGACCTGTCCGGCTTCGTCCCATGGTCGGGAGTCAGCTGATGATGCCGGCAGTCTTGCCGATGGGCTGGTGCGACGCGCACCCCATCTTTCCTGGATGCGTGATCGCGAAGGTTCCGGGCACGATCGCCGCGTCGGGTTTCGAGTCGATGGCCAAGTCCCTCGGCGAGGGTTACATCCAGATGCTCAAGTTGGTTACGACTTTCTGGGTCAAGATCGACGTTCCCGCCCTGGACTCCGCCCCTGGCGGCGTCATCACCGTTCTGCGCGACTTGACGTGGTGGTGGCTCCTGGTCATCGCGTTCGTTGGCGCGGTGATCGGCGGCGCCAAGCTTGCGGTCAACCAGGATGCCCGCGAGGGCCAGCTGATCATGAAGGGTCTGCTACGAACGGTTCTGGTGGCCGGCGCGGGGGTGGGCGTCATCAACATCTTGTCCTCCGCCTCGGATGGGACCTCGTCCTGGATCATCGACAAGGCGATGGCGGGCCACACCAGTGAAGGATTCTCATACCTGTTGGGCAACAGCGGTGCCTTCATTCAACTTGAGGCCGGCATCCTGTTCCTGGTGGGGCTCTTCGGGATCATCGCGTCACTGGCACAGTTGATGCTCCTCGTGTTCCGAGCCGCCTTTGTGACCGTCATGGCAGGGATTCTTCCGCTGGCGGCAGCGGCCTCGGTGACATCGTCGGGCGTCGAGTGGTTCAACCGGCTAGCCGGGTACACGCTGGCGGCGATCGCATACAAACCTGTCGCGGCGCTGATCTACGCCGCCGCGTTCATGCTCATGGACGGTTCCTCGGGCCCCCTCGGCGTGCTTGAGGGTCTGGCCATGGTGGTGCTGGCCATTCTCGCCCTTCCGTCGATGATGCGGCTGTTCGTACCCGCCATGGGCGCGGTTTCCTCCGGCGCGAGCGGGATGTTTGGTGCCGGCATTGGCGCGGCCGCAGTCGCAGCGCAGGGGGCCAACGTGCTCACTGGCCACGTGGGCGGCGGCACCGCCAGCAGCTCCGCGCCCGCACCGCAGGGTGCCTCGATGGCCGAGACCGGCCCGAAGGCGCTGTCTGGGGGCGGTGAAGGCTCTAGTGGCGGACCCGGACCGTCTGGGTCTTCGAGCACACCCGGCGGTGCCGGGACGGCAGCGGGGACGAGTGGATCAGCTAGTGCCGCTGGCAGCGGTGCGGCGACGGCCGGGTCCGCCGCCGCTGCTGGCGCGACGGCTGGCACGACCCTGGTGCTGACAGGTGCCATGCACGCGATCGGGTCTGGGGCGCAAGCCGCGCAGCAGAGCGCCAGGGACGCGACGGGAGACGAACAGTGAGCAACAACAACACAAGCGTGCGTACCTACGGTGGCTGGCGAAAGCCCGTCTCGCCGGGCCTGATGGGCATGGGGCTCGCCCCATCGCTTCTGCTGTTCGCCGGCCTGCCCACAACACTGTTCCTGGGGGTCCGCGCGGGATGGACGGCAGCTGCCGTCCTGTTCTTGGTGCTCGCGGCGCTCGGGTCACCGATGGTCTTCAAGAACCGGGCCGGTCGCACCGGGTGGCAGATTTTGGGAAGCCGCTTCGCCTGGACGTTCGGCAAGTGGGGCGGGTCGAACGTCTACCGCTCGGGACTGGCCGGGTCGGTCGTCCGCGGCGAGCACCGGCTGCCCGGCCTCTTGGCCTCCACCCAGGCCGTGGATATTGCGTCGGCCATGGGGGAGAGGGCGGCCATGTTGCACATCAAGCGGCGTTCGCACTTCTCCGTGTGTATCGCCCTGGAGCCCGAAGGGGTACAGCTGGTCGACCGGGCCACGGTCGACACCCGTGTCGATGAGTGGGCACGCTTCCTCACCAACCTGGGATACGAGCCTGGCTTGGTCGGTGCGACCGCGGTGTTCGACATCTCTCCGGATCCGGGCACGCGCTTGGGTGCCGAGGTCGCCCGGATCACCCGCGATGATGCGCCGGAGTTCGCCAAGGCGATGATGGCCGAGGCGGCCGCGACGTACCCGGTTGGCGGTGCGCAGACGCACGCGCATGTGGCCTTGACCTACTCCGGTCAGGCCAAGGTCAGCAGCGAGGGTGAAGGCCTGCTTGGCCGGCGCCGATCCGTTGACGAGGCGACAGTCTCCCGCGAGCCGGGGGAGATGGCGGTCGAGATCGGCCGCCGCCTGGGGGAGCTGCGCGCCGAGCTGCGTGCCTCCGGCGCGCGGTGGACCAGGCTCATGACGGTCGACGACGCCGCGGAGTTCGTCCGTGGCGCGTACGACCCCGAGTCGGCGGAGAAGATCGCTGTGCTGCGTGCCGGGGGAGGGGAGCCCGACGTGGCCTGGAGTGATGCCGGACCGACCGCTGCGGTCGAGTCGTGGAGCTCGTATCGGCATGACTCCGGGCTGTCCGTGGTCTGGGAGATGGTCGATGTACCCAAGTCCGCGGTGACCGCCGACGTCCTCAAGGCGCTGCTGGCACCTCACCCCGATGTGGCCAGGAAGCGCGTGGCGCTCACCTACCGCCCCCTGGATCCGGCGGAGTCCGCCACCGTGGTCGACAGGTCTTTGCGCACAGCCATCTCCCGCACCGGTCGCCGCCGAGGACTGGCCTACGCCGCCGACACTCAGGACCTGGCGCAGGCCAAACGGATGGCCAGCGAAGAGGCTGCCGGTGCCGGGGTGACCCGTCTGTCCATGATCGTTACGGCGACCGTGGCCGATCCGGCCAAGCTTCCGGCCGCGGTCCGCGCCGTGGAACAGACGGCCCTGGGTTCGCGGATCCGACTGCGCCGCATGTATGCCGGGCAG
>DATCNE010000209.1:0-1993 GCA_036565395.1 Dermatophilaceae bacterium | reverse complement strand
CGCCATCGCCGGCGGGACCGTCGTGGTGGTCGGCTCAGGAGGGGTCGACCGCGACCACCTGACCCGATCGCTGCAGTCCCTGGACGCCGTCAAGGGTCGGGTCCTGGGACTTGTCCTTAATCGGATGCCGACCAAAGGCGCCGACGCCTACTACTACTACCGCGACTACGCCCCGGAGTCCCCGCGCAAACGCGCCAAGGAGCGCGAACGGGTCGCTCGCTGACCTGGACATCAGTGCTAGCGCTGGAACGATCTCCTCCTGGCTGGCGCTCGTGGCGATACCCGCGGCTGGCTCAACCTGGAAGGGGCAACATGCTGGACGAGTTCACCACCACAGAGCCGGCGGCCGCCGCCGCCCCCAAGACGCACCTCATCCGTCGGATCATCGTGAGCGTGGTCGCGATCCTGCTGCTGCTCACGGTCGGGACCGGCGCGGCATACCTGGCGTTCCTGAACCACACGGTCACGACCAACGTCAAGCACGAGGCTCTGCTGCCGACACCGGGCGCGGGCGAGCCCGCGCCCGCCAAGGACCCAGCGGCCAAGGACGCCCAGAACATCTTGCTGATCGGCTCGGACAGCCGCGGCAACGTGGCCAACGGACGTTCCGACGTCATCGTCCTGGTGCACATCAGCAGTGACCGCAAGAAGGTCTACCTCGTGCACTTCCCGCGCGACATGTATGTCGAGGTGCCGGGGCATGGCAAGGACAAGATCAACGCTGCCTACGCGTATGGCGGGCCGCAGCTGCTCGTCCTCACGCTGCAGAAGCTCGTCGACGTGCCGCTCGACCATGTGGCCGTCATCGGTTTCGACGGGTTCAAGGCGATGACCGATGCGGTTGGTGGGGTGGACGTCTACGCCGAGGAGGCCAGCACCGAACCTGGCGCCGGCACTGTGCACGTGGGCGTGAACCACCTCGACGGTGCGGCCGCGCTGGCGTTCGTCCGCGAACGGCACCAGCTCAGCGAGGGTGACATCTCCAGGGGTCGTCGCCAGCAGGCCTTCATCAAGGCGCTGATGCTCCAGTCGCTGAGCTTCGACACCTTGACCAACCCGGTCCGCTTTGCCGAGCTCGTGAGTGCCGGCACCAGCAACCTCACCGTGGACGACGCGTTCTCCATCGCCGACATGCGCTCGGAGGCACTGGCGATGAGGAACATCCGCAGCAGGGACATCGCGTTCATCACCGCGCCCATCACTGGCTTCGGCACCAGCCCCATCGGTGGCTCGATCGACATCGTGGACGTCGCAAAGATGGCCCAGCTGTCGCGTGCCCTCAAGAGCGACGACATGAGCAACATCTCATTGGGTCCGCAGATCCCTTAGGCAGGCAGATCCTTCAGGCTGGGGTCCCTCAGGCCAGGCTCCAGGTGACCAGGTTGTCGGTGGATCGCATGGTCTTGTCGCCGATCGCCAGCCAACCGCCACCGTTGACCAGCGACAGCGCGATCTGGCCGGGGTCCTTGGGCACCGCCGTCTTGATGCACGAGGTCGCGACCCTCTGATCGACCCGCAGGACCTGAACGCCGGCGCAGCCCGGGGCATCCAGCCGTGCGACATACGTCTGAGCCGGATTGGCCGGCAGCAGAGCCAGGGCCACCGCGCCGGTGATCTTGCCCGAGTCGGTCCAGGACGAGCCGGAGTCCGTCGTCGAACGGACCAGGCCGTCGGCGCACAGCACCCGAGCCGTACCGGCCGAGAGGACGGCCAGGTCCACGACAGCACGCTTGCCGCAGGGCTGCGAGGTGGACGGGCCCGGGGCTCCCAGGACCCTGGGGTCCTTGGGGTCGCGGAACCATGCGTTTCCCACGGCGCTGGTCGATCCCCAGGTGGCGCCACCGTCTGTGGTGCTCTGGAGCTCGGCCGCGCAGCGTGAGCCGGCGCCGACGACGAAGGCGGCCTGGCTGTCAGTGGGCCGCACCCGCACGATCCTGCGCAGGGGCGCCTTGGCGTCACCCCAGGTGCTGCCGCCATCGGTGGTGCTGGCAAG
>DATCNE010000208.1:0-8539 GCA_036565395.1 Dermatophilaceae bacterium | reverse complement strand
CCAGACGGGGGCCCGCTTCTCCAGGAAGGCTGCGATGCCCTCGGCGGCGTCCGGGGTCTGGCTGGTCGCGGCCATCACCTCGACCGCGTAGGCGTACGCCTGGGGCTGGGCGAGATCGAGCTGCGCATACAACGCCTGCTTACCCATGCCCTTGCTCTGGGCGCTCCCGCGCGTCACCCGCGAGACCAGCGCGGCCACGGCGCCGTCCAGCTCTTCGGCAGGCACGACCTGGTTGACCAGGCCCCACTCGCGTGCGGTCGACGCGTCGATGACGTCGCCGGACAGCGCCAGCTCGACCGCCCGCTTTCGGCCCACGGCGCGGGCGATCGCCACCATCGGCGTGTGGCAGAACCAGCCTCCCTTGCCGCCGGGCGCGGCAAAACCGGCGGTGTCGGCGGCAACGGCGAGGTCTGCCGCGGCGACGAGCTGGCACCCCGCGGCCGTCGCCAGCCCGTGCACGCGCGCCACCACGGGCTGGGGGATGCGCTGCATGAGCGTCATCAGCTCGGTGCACGTCCACAACAGGTGCCGCACCTGTTCCAGGTCGCTCCCGGCCACGTCGGCGAAGTCGTGCCCCGCACAGAAGACCGGTCCGTTGGCCGCCAGAACGACCCCTCGGGCATCGCTCTCTCCCACCCGTGCGAACGCGTCGGTCAGCTCCTGCATGTGCAGCAGCGACAGGGCGTTGCGGCGCTCCGGCCTATCCATGGTGATCGTCGTGACGTCCGCGTCGCGGGTGAGCCGGATGCATTCGTAGTCCATGGACACTCCTTCGTCAAGCCGTCGTCGTGGGCACGTGCCAGCGTACGCAGTCCCCGGCACCACGCCGGGCCCTGCACATGGGCCGCAGGGCACCTGCGTGCGAAAATGTCCGTGTGACGACCAGCCACACCTGTTCCCAGAGCAGCTCAGCTGCCCGACTGCGGCCGGCTTCGCTGTCCGATGTGGGTGCCATCACCAAGTTCCAGGCCGAGTGTTGGCGGGAGGCCTACCGCGACCTGGTTCCGCAGGGGTACGTCGACCGCGTCAGCGTCGAGGACCGTGAGGTCCGCTGGCGTGACCGGCTGGTGTCGGGCTCTCGCAAGATCGCCCTCGCCGAGTCCGGCAACGCGGTAATCGGCGTCGTCAGTTGGGGGGAGCCCAATACATCTGACGCTCCTGCCCTTGAGCTCATGAGCCTGTACGTGGCCGCCGGGCATCGCGGCTCCGGTGTGGCCGCCGCGCTGATGGATCTGGCCATCGGCGCAGCTCCCGCTTACCTGTGGGTGTTCGAGAAGAACCCGCGGGCCCAGGCCTTCTACGCCAAGCACGGGTTCCTCTTCGATGGGCATCGCAAGGTCGACATCGTCACAGGCCTCTGGGAAAGGCGATTCGTCCGCCGCTGACAGCCGGCACCTATGCGAGTCCGCGGAACCTCTCAAGATTCAGTACGTCATCGAGGCTCAGCGGCCAGCGGTATCGGAAATACGCGTCCCGACGAAGGACGGCAACGCGAGCGTCGTGAGACATGGCGCCCACCCGCCCCGCGGCCTGGAGATGTTCGACGGGGATGCGAACGCTCCGCCGCAGATCAGCGAACATGCGCTCTCCGAGCTTCTCGTGTCCGGGCACAGCCGCGAGGTAAACCTGATGGGCACGGGCTACACGAAGGTGGCCGTCAACCTCGACGTACCCGGTCATCACTTCCGCACCCTGCGGCTTACTGACCTCGCGCAGCCAGAACACGCGCACGGCCTGAACGCCGCTGGGCGCACCCTTCGCGCCAAGTTCACAGCTGGGGTGGACCACCCACCCGCGGCCATCTTTGGGTGCAGACCCGAGGGTCCAGGAGAGCTACCTCGGCATCGGCTGAGGTCGTGACGCTGGCCCGCTCGCCTTCTTGACCGGGCGCTCTCAGCCCAGCTCGAGACTGTCGATGATGTGGTCGGCGATCGCCAGGGACGAGGTCGCCGCCGGTGACGGGGCGTTGCGCACGTTGACCACCCGGCCGCTGCGGGTGATCCGGAAGTCGTCAACCAGCCGGCCGTGGGCGTCGACGGCCTGCGCTCGCACCCCCGCGGGCGCCGGGACGACGTCTGCCAGCTCGAGCTCGGGCACATAGCGTCGGGCCAGTGCGACGAACCGCCTGCGGTTGAGCGAGGACGCCAGCTCCGCGGCCCCGGTGCGCCAGTGCTGGCGGGCCAGGGGGGCGAAGCCGGGCCAGCGCAGCGTCTCGGCCAGGTCGGCCCAGTTGACATCGCGCCGCCGGTATCCCTCCCGCGAGAGCGCCAGCACTGCGTTCGGTCCGAGGGTGACTCCGCCGTCGACACGTCGGGTCAGGTGCACGCCGAGGAAGGGGTAACGGGGGTCGGGGACGGGATAGATCAGCCCTCGCACCAGGTGGGTGCGCTCAGGGCGCAGCGCGAGGTACTCGCCGCGGAACGGGAGGATGGCCGGGTCCGCGGCGTCGCCGACCAGCTTGGCCACCCGGTCGGCCTGCAGCCCTGCGCAGGAGACGACCAGGTCATAGGTCCGGGACTCGCGCGAGGTGTCCAGGGTGACCGACCGGGAGTCTTGGGCGATGGCGTGCACCTGCTCGTCGAGCCGGACGGCGCCGCCGGCCTCGCTCACGTCGCGGGCCAGCTGGTGGGAGATCGCCGTGAAGTCGACGATCGCGGTGTGCGGGGAGTGCACGGCCGCAACGCCCTGCGCGTGCGGCTCGACCTCGCCCAGGGCGTCGCCGTCAAGCCAGCGCAGATCACGCACGCCGTTGGCCCGCCCGCGCTCGAGCAGGTCCCGCAGCCGTGGCACCTCGTCCGGCCCTCGGGCCACGACCAGCTTGCCGCACTCCTCGTAGACCAGGCCCCGCGCTGCGCAGTACTCGCGCAGCTGGCGGCCACCGCTCACGCACAGCTGCGCCTTCTGCGAGCCGGGTGCGTAGTAGATGCCGGCGTGCACCACGCCACTGTTGCGGCCGGTCTGGTGCATGGCGACGGCGTGTTCCTTCTCGACGACCTCGACGTTGATGCCGGGGTGCCTCTGTTGCAGGCGGTAGGCGACGGCCAGACCCAGCACCCCCGCACCGACGATCCCCACTCGCTGCCGGCTCACGGGGCCCTTCCGGTTCGGTGTTCGCTGCCGACGGCAGATTACCGCGACTCCCATTCATGTCAGAGAGCGCCGCAGAGACAGCCACCTTTGGGTCTGGGCGTCCCAAAGATCTTCCGTATGCCGCGACGAAGACACTCGCCCTCACGCAAGCTGCGCTCCTCAAGCCCCAAACGAGGTCGGTTCTCCTAGCTGGGCAGGAGGTGAGCCTCCTTGCCGGTCACGGCCTCAATATCCTTGGCCGCGGTCTCGAGCAGCTGATCAGCCAGGTGTCGCAGGGCCCGGGCGACCGCGACCTCGTCCCCGATCTCGGGGATGCGCGCGGACGTGTCCCCGATCTCGCGGTGACTCTGGCCATGGGCGCTCAGGTGGGTGGGCGCCTCGGTGAGCAGGACGACGTTGGCGCTGGTGTCGTCCCCGGACTCGAAGATCGACACACGCACATGCCACTCCTTGACGTGAGGCACCGTCGGCTCGACTGCACCCGCGGCCACTGGCTCGGAGCTGGTCTGAGAGGTTTCCACTGGCTCGATGGTCGCGTGCTCGGCCTCGACGCGCAGGACCGATCCCGGTCCCGGGTACAAAAGCCCGGTGTGCCCGTCGGTCCATCGGACGAGGTATGGCGGGCCGCCGTCCCTACCCCTGACCTCCAGCACCTCCCCGTCCCTCGTGAGCTGGTCGGTGTGTCTCGACGTGAGGATGATGCGATCTCCCTTTTGTGCCTTCATCGTCCGTCTCCTTCTTATGACGCAGGCCACTGGGCAGGATCTGGGTTGTGGGTTGTGCCTGCCACTGATTCCAGCAGAGCACCACGCCTGACCAACCGATCAGTGCCGAAGGTCCTGCCTTCACGGTCGGCGACGACGCCGGATCAGAGCCCGGTGGCTCAGAGCCCGACGACGGCTTTGCGAACGGCATCCAGACTCCGCTCGACGTCGTTCTCGTTGGTCGACCAGTTGCTCACCGAGATCCGGAGCACGCTCTGGTCGTGCCACGTCGAGCCGGTCATCCAGGCCGCGCCGTCCTCGAGCATCCGGCGTACGACCTCCTCGGTGCGCTCGTCGGAGCCGAACGTCGCACACACCTGGGTGAACACGACGTCGTTGAGCACGGTCGCCCCCTCGATCTCGCCCAGGCCCGCGGCGAAGGTGGAGGCGTGCCGGCAGAGACGCTCCACGAGCTCGGCCACCCCGGAGCGCCCCAGCGACCGCAGCACCGCCCACACCGGAAACGCGCGTCCGCGCCGTGAGAGCTCGGGAACCTTGTCGAACGGCTCGCCCAGCTCGTCGTGGATCAGGTATGCGCCGTGCATACCCATCGACGCGCGCAGAGCCGCGGCATCGCGGACGATGGCGAGGCCGGTGTCGTAGGGAACGTCTTGTGCGCATCCGTGGCCCAGGAGTCCGCCGCCTCGCATCCCAGGACCAGGTGCCGGTATGACGGTGAGGCCGCCGCCCACAGCCCGAACGCACCATCGACGTGCACCCATGCGCCGTGTGCGTGCGCCGCCGTGATCGCCTGGGTGAACGGGTCGAACGCGCCGGAGTGAACGTTGCCCGCCTGGAGTACGACGATCGTCGGCTCGTCGCTGCCTTCGTCGAGCGCCGACTGCAGCGCGTCAGCACGCAGCCGCCCTGCTCGTCGACCGGGACCTGCTCGGGCGATCCCAGCCCGAGATAACGAAGCGCCAGGTCGACGGTGTCGTGACGCTCGGCGCCCACGATGACTCGTACTCGTGGTCCGCCGGTGAGACCGCGCTGGGCCACGTCCCAGCCGGCCTGCCGGAGAACGGCGTCCCGACCAGCGGCCAGCCCGGTGAAGTTGGCCATGGTGCCGCCCGTCACGAACCCGACGGCGCTCTCGCCGGGCAGCCCGAGGAGGTCCAACAACCAGGCGCTGGTGACATCTTCGACCGCGCTGTGCGCCGGGGTCACCCGGCGCAGACCGCTGTTCTGGTCCCATGCGCTGACCAACCAGTCGGCTGCAAGGGCGGCAGGGTGGGTCCCTCCGACGACCACGAAATGCCAACCCACAAGGGATGCACCTGCGTCCCCGTACCCGCATAAGAGAGGACAAGGCCGTGACCGAGCAGAGCACACAGGAGACCGTCGACGAACAGGTCGACGAGGGAAACCCGCTACCTGAACCGCCGCAGCTGCCGCCCGAGCCCGAGCCGGAGCCGTAGCCCGAGACCTTCCCCCGGTCCTACGTCCCGCAAGCCTGAACCTGCAACGTCGCAAGCGGATCCCCTGCGGGATTCGCAGGTCGGCGACGGGCGCACCCCGCAGCCCGCGGTCAGAGATTGCGATAGACCGTGCTGCGATGGGCGACCCGCAGTGCGAGAACCACGAGTTCCGCGTCCTTGACCGTGTAGACGACCCGGTAGTCGCCGACCCGGATCCGCCATAGATCGGGATATCCGCCGAGAGGTCTTGCGCTGCTCGGTCGCGGGTCGACGCTCAAGGCATCGATGGCTTTGAGGATGCGGCGCGCTGCCGGCTTTTCGAGCTTGGTCAGCTCTTTGAGAGCCTTGGGGTCATATTGGACGGTGTAGGGCCCAGTTGCACTCACAGCCCGAGTGCCCGAGCCGCCTCATCTGCCGGGACAGCCGTTGTACGACCGGCGTCGAGGTCGGCCAGCCGCTCGTGAGCGATCCGACCGTCTTCGAGGTCGATCATCGCTTCGTATTGCTCGACGAGCTCGGCTGGCACGATCGCAGCGGCGCGCTGTTGATTGCGGCCACGGGTGACGTAGGTGATCTCACCACCGAAGGCAGCCCGGTTCACGGCGTCGGAGAAGTGATTCCGCGCCTGGCTGACGGAAAGTTCGGTCGAGTCTGTGCTCATGCCTACATTATGCGCCAGGTACGCCAACTTGGCTAGGCAAGGGTCCCGCAGGGGGATCGGCGAGTACGGGACGAGATCAAGGGATGTGAGGAGCGGTTACGTGCTCCGCTGACCGTTCCTCTATCGGAGTTGGTTGGTCACCGAATTCCTCCGCCAGCCCGGAGGTTTCTCCGTCAGTGCCTTGTGCCCCATCGCGCCCGCTCGTGACAGTCCGACCATGCCGTTCTGAAATGGTGGCGGCGAGTCAGGATGGTGAACGGCCGGACCGACAAGGACCAGACGATCGAAATACTCGCTGCCGACGAGATCGCACACGCGGACCGGGAAGAACTCGTCAGGCCAAGACTCGGGGCGGACCCAAATGTGGCTGAGGCCGACCCGGGGCGACTTCGTTAGGGGGCTGTGGTGAGCCATTGCTCTCGGGTGAGCGGGAGGTTGCTGGCTCCGTGCTCGCCTTGCCGGACTGCGACAACTTGGTGGATGGTGAGGTTTCCGTGCTCGAAAGCGAGCGCGCTCGCTCCGAGGTAGAGCAGCCACGTGCGTGCTCGGGATGGGGGGACGAGTTGCTGCGCGTCCTGCCATGAGTCGCGTAGGTTGTTCACCCAGGCGCGCAGCGTCAGCGCGTAGTGCTCCCGTAGCGCCTCGACGTCACGCACTTCGAAACCGACCTGCTCTAGCGCGTCGAGTGTGGTGCTGAGCGTGAGGACTTCCCCGTCGGGGAAGATGTACCGGTCGATGAAGCCAGGCTGGTCTTTCGAGTCCGTCGGCAGTGGTCGAACAGATGCGATGGCGTGGTTCAGCAGCCGTCCGCCGGGTCGCAGCAGGTCCATCAGGGTTTGGCAGTACGCCCGTAGCTGGGCGCCTCCCACGTGCTCGGACATCCCCACGCTCGAGATTGCGTCGTAGGGTCCATCGTGCACGTCGCGGTAGTCCTGCAACCGGATCTGCACGAGGTCGCCTAGGCCTGCCGCGTCGACCCGCTCGCGGGCCACCGTCGCCTGCCCCTGGCTCACTGTGACTCCGACGACGCTCACGCCGTGCCGGGTTGCGGCGTGAATCGCCAGCGAGCCCCAGCCGCAGCCCACGTCCAGCAGTCGCATCCCCGGGCGCAGGCCGAGCTTGGTACACACCAGTTCGCACTTGTCCCGCTGGGCCTCATCCAGGCCGTAGGCCGGGCCGCTCTCCTGCGCCCAGTAGGCGCAGGAGTAGACCATGCTCGGACCCAGGATCAGCCGGTAGAACTCACTGCCGACGTCGTAATGGTGGGAGACCGACCGGGCATCCCGACTGATGCTGTGCAGCCGCCCGCGGCGTCGACGTATCTCCTCCGCGGGCGGTCGCGGTGGTAGTCCGACCGCACCGATCCGGGCAGTGGTCAGCGCGGCTGCGAGGCGCTGCCGCCAACTCAATCCGATCAGCTGATGATGGGCGACCCGGTCGATCACCTCGGGCAGATCGAGCAGGGCGAAGATGTCGCCCTCGATCTGCATGTCCCCAGATACATAGGCGCGAACCAGGCCCAGCTCGCCCGGAGCCCACAGCAGTCGACGCAGCCCGCGTCTGCGGACGAACACCACCGTGGCTGCTGCATCAGGGTCACCTGCTACCGACCCGTCCCAGCACCTGACCCGGATCGGCAATGGTCCCCCAACCGCAGCCTGCAAGATGGAGAGCACATCGGTCGCAGCACCCGATGACGCTGAGTGGAGGACAGGCCGGGACTCCCGGCCTCGGGCGGCACTCTTGGACCTAGACACATCATCACCTCAACGGCACCTTGGGCGTGGGATGTCGCCATGCCCACGGGTCACCTTCGCAGTTCCGATCATGGGACTTTGATTCTCCTTCCCGGAGACCGTGTCCGCACGGACCGGCCGGTCACGCTGAACCGGTCAAGAGCTGGCGGGGAAACTCCCGCTAGCAGTGTCGGCGGCTCCCTTCGAGGCCCCATCCGGGATGGCCCCATCCCGATTGGGCGGTGCCGCAGGGGTTGCGGCGGCTGCCTCGCGAGCGAGGAAGGCACCGAGTTCCGCGATGGTGGTCATGATTGGGGCCGGGAACGCGACGGTGGTGTTCTTGTCCACGCCGATCTCGACCAGGCTCTGCAGGTTACGTAGCTGCAGCGCCAACGGGTGGGCCATCATGGTGTCTGAGGCGTCGCCGAGGGCGGCTGCGGCCAGTGACTCTCCCTCGGCGTTGATGATCTTCGCCCGCTTCTCCCGTTCGGCCTCGGCCTGTTTGGCCATGGCCCGTTTCATACTCTCGGGCAGCTGGATGTCTTTGAGCTCCACCAGGGTTACTTCCACACCCCAGGCGACGGTGGTGACGTCGAGGATCTCGCGGATGTCCAGGTTGATCCGGTCGGTTTCGGACAGCGTCTCATCAAGGGTGTGTTGACCGACGACCTTGCGCAGCGTGGTCTGGGCGATCTGGTCGATGGCGGCGCGGACATTCTCGATCGCGACGACCGACTTCACCGCGTCGACGACGCGGAAGTAGGCGACCGCGGATACATCGACGCTGACGTTGTCGCGGGTGATGATGCCCTGGGACTGGATCGGCATCGTGATGATCCGCAGCGTCACCCGATGCAGGACGTCGACGAA
>DATCNE010000207.1:0-18404 GCA_036565395.1 Dermatophilaceae bacterium | reverse complement strand
CCAGACCACCACGGTGATGCTCTGGTCGTACGCGAACCCGAGCGAGGCACCCGCCGCCAGCAGCCCGAAGCCACGAACCAAGGCTAACCAGCCGAACGCGATCGAGCGGGCAGCGGGGACGACGAGCTCGGTGACCACGGCCTTGACGGTTGAGTCCATCACGCCGTGGACAAGCCCCCAGACCGCGACGCCCACCCAGACCAGGGTTGCGTTCTGGGTGAAGGCAATAGCTGCCACTCCGGCGGCAACCGGCACGACGAGAAGGACCTGGGGGCCAAGCCGGTCATAGAACCGGCCCATCAGCAACCCGCTCAGGCCGTCGACCAGCATCGCCAGGGCGAACAACAACGGCACCTGCGCAGGCGTGAGCAGGTGCTGTGTCTGGGCATGAAAGGCCAACAATGGGAACGAGGCAATCCCCAACGACAGCAAGCCAATGGTGCCGATGTACTGCCAGAGCAGTGGTGGCAGGCGGACCCGAGCGCTCCTGTCAGCGTGCCGCTCTGAACCATCGCCAGGATCGTGCGGTGCCTCACCATTCGGAGTCGGATCGTGCAGTGCCTGATCGTGCGGCACCGAGCCCCCAACCTCGTATGCCAGTGGGTCGGGGACGCGATGGCGCAGCCAGAACAGCAGCCCAAGAACCACGACCCCAGGCACGATGAGGACACCGAAGGCCAGGCGGTAGTTGCCCTCGTGCTGCGACAGGACTGCCGCCAGAAGGAGCGGCCCAGCCATGGCGCCGGCCTGGTCCATCGCCTGATGGACCCCGAACGCGGTCCCTCGGCCGGTCTGCGTGGATGCATAGGACAACAGCGTGTCCTTGGCCGGTGAACGCACCGCCTTGCCCAGCCGCTCGGTGCCGTACAGAACCAGCGCCGGGGCGATCACGTTGGTCGAGCCGATCAAGGGAACACTGAGCACCGTCAGCGCGTAACCGGTGATCGTCCATGCCCAGTAATGCCCCCGGCGCTGGACCAGGTATCCCGAGACCACTCGCAGGCCGTAACCGATGAACTCCCCTGCGCCGGCAACGGCCCCGACGACTGTCGCCGATGCTCCGAGCGTCGCGAGGTACGGCCCGATGATGCTGCGCGCGCCCTCGTAGACCATGTCCGCGAAGAGGCTGACCAACCCGAAGCAGAGGACGAAATGCCATGGCCGCAGCTGCGGACGACCGACGGCTAGCCGCCCCGACCCGTCCTTTGCCTGAACCATGCACCCATCGAACCAGCAGCAGCGGCCAACCAGAAGTCAGCTGGATGAGCCGGAGAACTTGCCAAGGGTTCGGCGCTGGATCCGAAGGTCGTCTCGGATGCCGTAGGGCACCGGCAGATTGCGCGCGTCCAGCTCGGCGGTGAACGCCTCAAGTGCGACGAGCAGTCGAGTTCGTGCCACGTCGACCACGCTTGACGTGCCGAGCGGCGCCCGACGCGCGACCGTCATCGCGGCCCGCGCGCTGGCGACCTCTTGGAAGAGTGCCGACAGGGGATCGCAGCCGAACGATGGGTCCGCCGCGGTGTTGGCATGCATGCGATGACTCGGTCTCTGTCGGTCCCGGACCGACGTCGGCCGACGATCTATGCCGGCAATACCGACTTTACGCGGTGGCTGGGCGCGCGGTGTCCGAGTTGCCGAATCTGAGTCCGCCCGGGCTGAAGCCGGGCGCACAAAGCCAGGAAGCTACGCGAGCACGCCGGCTTGCGACCGCCTCGTGGCCTTTTCATTGAGGATCAATGCCTCGCAGTCGGCGATCGTGGCGGCGAGCAGGTCGACCAGCCGCGGCTCGACGTCGGGTGCGCAGGCATGCGCAATGCCCTCAACGGCGAGGTCCAGGATGTGCGGCGCAGTCTGCGTACGGAAGGTGCGATGCGATCCACGGATTCCGCGCGAGAAGGACTCGGCCCATGCTGCCGCCTCGGGGACTTGGTCCAGCGCCTCACGACTCTCCTTGCTCAAAGAGATCAGGTCTCGGCCGTCGAGCTCGGCAAGAAGGCACTCACATCGAAGAATGGCGGTGGCCAGGACGTTCTGCCGCGGTGCCGCGGCGATCGGCAGGGCCGCCTGCGCCGAGCGCAGGGCGATTGTCGCGTCCACCCGGACGTTGTCGCTGGCCAGGCCGATGACCGACGGGATCAAGGGAACCAGCCGGCTGCGCAGCGGATCGGAGACGACGTCGTTGACGAGCCGGGCCAGGTGTGCGAGGAGCGGATGCGTGCACGCCGGGTGATCGCTCCAGCGCTCGCCCGCCAGGAATGAGGCCATCTCCATGAAGCAGGCGCCTCGGCGTGGGTTGCGGTGCTTACCGCGAGACAGGACCGGCAAGAGCTCTGGCGTTGTGACCGCTTGGGTCATGGCGTCCTCCCGAACGTCCGGGACCTTTGAGTCCTCAAGTCTGCGCCGCAACTCCCATTTTCACCATCCTCGGGCCATCAGGTCGGCACGGTCCCCTCGTCGCGCTCTTCGCGCTCTTCGCGCTCTTCGCCCTCGTCGCGCTCGTCGCGCTCGTCGCGCTCGTCACGCTCTGCCCACTCCAGTAGCGTGTCCAGGGCAAACGCGGCGTCATCAATCCCCTCGTGCAGGTCACCCAGCGCTGCGAATCGCCCAGGAACCGTGGCAATGGTGCAGTCCTGCGGCATGACGCTCTTGACTTCATCCCAGGTGATCGGCGTCGACACCGTGGCCTCGGGCACTCCGCGCACCGAGTATGCGCTGGCGATCGTGTGGTCCCGGGAGTTCTGGTTGTAGTCGACGAAGACCGCACTGCGGTCGCGATCCTTCCTCCACCAGGTGGTGGTCACGTCCCGCGGCGCTCTGCGCTCCACCTCTCGCGCGAAGGCGAGCGCAGCCCGGCGTACATCTGCGAAGCCCCACCGTGGTTCGATCCGCACGTAGATGTGCAGGCCAGAACCGCCTGAGGTCTTGGGCCAACCCTCGGCACCAAGCTCGTCGAGCACCTCATGGGCAACGTCGGCAACCCGGCGAACAGTGTCAAAACCGCACTCCGGCATGGGATCCAGATCGATGCGCCACTCATCGGGCCGCTCGGTGTCGGAGCGCCGGGAGTTCCAGGGGTGAAACTCGACGGTGGACATCTGGACCGCCCAGATGACGCTGGCCAGCTCGGTGACACACAGCTCGTCGGCGTGCCGGTTGTATCGCGGAAAGCTCACCCGCACGGTCTCGAGCCACGGTGGCGCGCCGTGCGGCAACCGCTTCTGGTGGACCTTCTCGCCGCTGACCCCTTCGGGGAAGCGGTGCATCATGCACGGTCGCTCACGAAGTGCGCGAACGATGCCCTCTCCGACGCTCAGGTAGTAGCTGGCCAGGTCGAGTTTGGTCTCCCCGCGGGCCGGGAAGTAGACCCGGTCAGGATTGGAGATCCGCACCAGGCGGTCACCCACCTCCAGCTCCACTGCTGGGGAGGTGCTGCCCTTGACCGCCATCACCACAAACTAGCCAGTCGCGGGCGAGCGCTCCAGTGTCTGGCGACATGCGCGCGGTCATCTATATGATAACTTTGTCAAGTGTTGGTCTAGATAGTTGGTAAAGTGTTGACTCGCACAGTGGCGCCCTCAGTCGCGCCGCGCCGACAGCGGGACCCCGCAAACGCAACGAACAAACGCCACGAGCCGGTCACGATCAGCCCGAAGGAGGACAACGCGCAATGCAAGAGCCGATCTACACGCTGAAGGCCGAGTTCTTCAAGACCCTCGGGCACCCTGCACGGATCCGAATCCTGGAGCTGTTGGCCCAAGGCGAGCAATCGGTGACCGAGCTGATGCCCGAGCTCGGCCTGGAACCCTCGAACCTGTCTCAACAGCTCGCCGTGCTGCGCAGGGCCGGCATGGTCGTGGCCCGGAAGCAAGGCAACAATGTGATCTATTCCATAGCCTCCGACGACATGGCCGAACTGCTCCTGCTCGCCCGCAAAGTGCTGACCGGACTGCTGAAGGACCAGATGGGTCTGCTGAAGGATCTGCAAGCCAGCGCCCGCGCCGCGGCACGAGCGGGCCACTGATGAATACCTCCAACCCGATGAATGCGACCAACCCGACGTGCCAGGAGATGGACCAGTGAGCTGGATCGGCAAGATCGCTCGAGTCGGTCGCATCGTCGAGCCAGCACGCGATGCGCCCGAGGCGGCCATTGCCCCTCCCACCGGAGTGACCGGCTCGCTTCAGCTGCGGCACGTGGACTGCGGTTCCTGCAATGGTTGCGAGCTCGAGATCACCAGCGCCTTCTCTCCCGTGTATGACGCGGAGCGATTCGGTGCGCGATTGGTCGCCTCACCCCGCCACGCCGATGCATTGCTCGCGACCGGTGTCGTGACCCACAACATGCGCCAGCCGTTGCTCAACACCCTGAGAGCCATTCCGGAGCCGCGGGTTGTCATCGCTGTAGGCGACTGCGCGGTCAACGGCGGCGTGTTCACCAAGGGTTACGGCGTCGTGGGTACGGTCGGCGACGTGGTGCCGGTGGATGTAGAGATCCCTGGCTGCCCGCCCACCCCCCAGCAGATCATCACCGCGCTGCGCAGTGTGACCGGCCGGTGACCACCACCATCGACGCCTCCCCTGCCGTTCCGGCGCTGGGTGAGGGCCCCCTGGCCGCACGACGGTCGATTGATGGGCCGGTGCTGTCCGGCAGCCTCACCGCGGTCCTCGGAGCGATCGGCCTGGCACTCGGGCTGAGCGTGATCTTCGGCGAGCCACGGCAGCTGCGGATCGGTTGGCTACTGCCCCTCGTCGGTGTTCGTCTCGATCTCGACGCGCTGGGGGGAGTCTTCGTCGCAGCGACCGGTGCGGTCGCAATAGCGGTCGGTATCTATGCCATCGGATACGCGAAGCGGGAACATTGGGCGCGTTTCCCCCTCATCACGCTTCCGCTGTTCGTTGCGGGCATGCTCCTCGTGCCGGCAGCCGGATCTGTCACAACGTTCCTGTTGGCTTGGGAGCTCATGGCGGCGACGTCGCTCATCCTGGTGCTTTCCGAGCACCGACGCGATGCGGTCAGGACGGCGGGGGTCTTCTACGCGATCATGACCCAGCTGGGCTTCGTGGCCATCCTGGTCGCCCTGGTGGTGTTGTCCGCTTCCGGCGGCGGCGACGCGTTCACCACCATCGCGGCCAACGCGGACAGCCTGACACCCGGCACCCGCAACGCGGTGTTCATGCTCACGGTCCTGGGATTCGGGTCCAAGGCCGGACTGCTTCCGCTGCACGCGTGGTTGCCCAAGGCCCATCCCGAGGCACCAAGCCCGGTCTCGGCGTTGATGAGTGCAGCGATGGTCAACATGGGCATCTACGGCATCATCCGGATCGACCTACAGCTGCTCGGCCCCGGCCCGCACTGGTGGGGCCTGACGCTCATGATCTTCGGCGCCGTGTCCGCAGTCTTTGGGGTGCTCCAGGCCTCTGTGTCCACCGATCTGAAGCAGTTGTTGGCCTACTCGACCACCGAGAACATGGGACTGATCACGCTAGCTCTGGGTGCCGCAACGCTCCTCACGTCTTCAGGTGCGCCGACGGTGGCTGCCATCGCGTTGACCGCCGCGCTCCTGCACCTGCTCAGCCACGCAGCCTTCAAGACGCTCGGCTTCCTGGCAGCCGGATCGGTGCTTGCCGCGACCGGGCTGCGCGACCTGGACAAGCTCGGCGGCCTGGCCCGCCGGATGCCGGTCACCACCGTGATGTTCGGCATCGCCGCGCTCGGCGCCTCCGGCTTGCCGCTGGGCGCCGGTTTCGTGAGCGAATGGCTCCTGTTACAGAGCCTCATCCACGCCCCCCATGACAGCATCACCCTCGTGGCGCTGGCGATGCCCTTGTCGGTGGGTGCGGTCGCACTCACCACCGGGCTCGGGATCGCCGCCATGGTCAAGGCGTTCGGGGTCGGGTTCCTGGCTCGCCCCCGTTCGGCGGCCGCCGAAGCCGCCCGGGAAGCGCCCAAGAGCATGCTCGCCGGAATGACACTGGCCGCAGCTGCCTGCGTGGTATTCGCCGTCGCCCCGGTCTTCTTCAGCCCCACCCTGCAGCGGGTCCTGGCCGTGCTGCCCACAGTCGGGGGCGACTCCGCAGGTCCACAGATCGACACGATCCTGCGCTTGCCCGGCGTCGCCGGATCGATCTCGCCAGGGTTGCTCGCGGTCGCGCTGATCTTCGCGATTCTGCTTGCGCTTGCGCTGGCCCGCTGGGGAAGGCAGCACCGCCCCCCCTTGGCCGTTACCCCGCTGTGGGCGTGCGGCGCAGATTCGCTCAGCCCCCGGATGCAATACACCGCAACGTCTTTCGCCGAACCCCTCCAGCGCGTCTTTGACGACATCCTGCGACCCGACACCAACGTGGAGGTCACCCACTTCGCCGAGTCGCAGTACTTGGTCGAAAGAGTCACCTACCGAACTCTCATGGCCGACCCGGTGGAACAACGCTTCTACACCCCGGTGGTCCGCGCTGTGACGACCTGGGCCCAGCTGGTGCGCCGCGCTCATACCGGCAGCGTGCACCTCTACCTGGCCTACGGCGCGGCGGGTCTACTCATCGTTCTTCTGGTCGCACGATGAGCACCCTGGCAGTCGCGGCCGCAGCCCTGCAGGTTGTGGGCGTCCTGGCCGGCGCACCGTTGGTCGTCGGCGGAATGCGGCAGGTCCGCGCACGTCTTGAGGGCAGGGCCGGAGGCGGTATCGGTCAGCCGTGGCGAGACCTGCGAAAGCAGTTGCGCAAGCAGCAGATCACCCCGCGTGGAACCACTGTGGTATTCGCTCTCGCACCAGCGGTCGTGGCTGGCAGCACGCTGTTGATCGCCGCGATCGTGCCGCTCATCGCCCTCGGTTCACCGCTGGACTCGGTCGCGGACCTCTTTGGGGTCGTCGGCCTGCTGTTCCTGGGAACGGTCGCCCTGACCTTGGCCGGTATCGACACCGGCACCGCGTTCGGCGGCATGGGGTCGAGCCGCGAGATCACCATCGCCGCCCTCGTCGAGCCCACCATCCTGCTCGCCGTGTTCGCCCTGTCCGTCCCGGGAGAGTCCGCCAACCTGGCGGCCATCGTCTCTGCCACCGCGAACAACCCTGAACAGCTGGTGTCGCCTGGGAGTCTGCTGGCCTTCGTTGCCCTGGCCATCGTGATCATCGCCGAGACCGGGCGGCTGCCGGTGGACAACCCCTCGACCCACCTCGAGCTGACCATGATTCATGAGGCGATGATTCTGGAGTACGCCGGTCCCAAGCTGGCACTTGTCGAGTGGGCCAGCGGTATGCGGCTCACGGTCCTGCTGGGGCTGGTGGCGAACCTGTTCATGCCGTGGGGTATCGCCGGGGCTGACCCATCGTTGCTCGCAGTACTGATCGGTCTCGTCGCGATCACCGTCAAGGTCGTCGTTCTGGCCGGTCTGCTCGCCGCCGGTGAAGTCTTCATCGCCAAGCTTCGGCTGTTCCGGGTGCCCGAGCTGCTGGCCGGCTCGTTCCTGCTCGCACTGCTCGCGGTGACCGCGTCCTACTTCCTCGGCACCCCCACGAGCTGACCGCCATGACACCAACGCCACGAAATGCACAGATAGAGCGCCGATGACCCAAGCCACCTACACCGGCGTGCTCGATCTTGCCGCGGGAGCGTTCCTGCTGGCCGCCGTCCTCGTCGTGTGGCGCCGCGAGCTGCGCGCGATGGTCCGGATGCTGGCCTGGCAAGGCGCAGCCCTCGCCACGATCCCCCTCACTGTTGGCATCTACCAAGCGGACGCGGCCCTCATCACTGTCGGAGTCATCGTGCTACTGCTGCGGGCTGTCGTCCTGCCTCTCCTTCTCGCGCGGGCCGTCGGCACCGAGGATCACGAACGCCGGGAAAGCACGCCACTCGTCAACACGACGACGTCTCTGCTGATCACCGCAGGTCTGACCGTCCTGGCCTACGCGGTGACCCGGCCGATCATCGCCCTTGACCCTTCCCCGGCAACCCGCGCCGTGCCAGCCGCGTTCGCCGTGATCCTGATCGCTGTCTTCATCATGGTCAGCCGGCGCCGTGCCCTGTCCCAGGCAGTCGGCTTCATGATGCTGGACAACGGAATCGCAGCCACCGCGTTCCTCATCACCTCCGGCGTCCCCCTCATCGTCGAGCTCGGCGCGTCCCTCGACGTGCTGTTCGCCGTGCTGGTGCTGGGCCTGCTCACCGGGCACATGCGCCGCACCTTTGGCGGCACCGACCTCGATCAGCTACGGGAGCTTCGCGACTGATGAACACCCTGCTGCTCCTGCCGATCCTCGCTCCGCTCGCCGCGGCCGCGTTCGCTGCCGCCGTCGGGTGGCGACGGCTGAGCGCCTTCGTGACCGTCCTCTCAGCGCTGTCGGTGTTGATGACCGCGGCCGCTCTCGGCTCTCACATCGAGTCCGGGGCGCGATTCGCTGTCGGGCATCAGCTGCGAGCCGACGCCCTCACCGTCACCATGCTCATTGTCATCGGCACGGTGGGCACCCTGGCCACCTGGGCCAGCGTCGGCTACATCGACGCGGAGCTCGCACACGGGCACACCGATTCAAGAGGCGCGAACCTCTATGGCGTCCTGGTGCCCATCTTCCTGGCCGCGATGTCGCTCGCAGTCCTGGCCAACAACATCGGCCTGATGTGGGTGGCCATCGAAGCCACCACCGTGGCAACCGCCTTCCTCGTCGGACACCGCCGGACCCGCGCCGCTCTGGAAGCCACCTGGAAATACGTGGTGATCTGCTCGGTCGGCATCGCGTTGGCGTTCCTGGGCACCGTCCTGCTCTACTTCGCCAGCCTGCACGCCGGCGCCTCGAGCGGCACCGCCCTGAACATCGACGTCCTGCTCGCCCATGCCGACCAGCTAGACCCCAATGTGACCCACCTGGCCGCCGGGTTGTTGCTGCTCGGCTATGGCGCCAAGGCCGGACTCGTCCCGTTCCACACCTGGCTGGCTGACGCGCACAGCCAGTCCCCGGCACCGGTGTCTGCGTTGATGAGTGGAGTGCTGCTGTCCGTGGCATTCTCGGCGCTCCTCCGGGTCAAGTCCGTTGTTGACGTGGCGCTCGGCACGGGCTTCCTGCGCGCCGGGCTGCTCATCGTCGGTCTCCTGACCCTGCTGATCGCCGCGTCACTACTCGTGGTCCAGACCGACTTCAAACGGATGCTGGCCTACTCCTCCATGGAGAACATGGGCCTGGTCGCGGTCGCGGCAGCCGCCGGCACCAAGCTGGCAATCGCCGCGCTGCTGCTGCACGTTCTGGCCCACGGGATCGGAAAGACGCTGGTGTTCCTCGCCGCCGGACAGCTGCAGGCCGCTCACGACTCCACCGCGATCAGTGACATCACGGGTGTCCTCGCCCGATCCCGCCTCGTAGGCGGGGCCCTCGCCGTCGGGCTGGCTGTCCTGCTCGGTCTGCCACCATTCGCCATGTTCGCCAGTGAGCTGTCCATCTCTCGAGCGCTGGCGAGCGCCCACCTGGAGTGGGCGCTCGGCGCCGCGTTGCTGCTCGTCGTCATCGCGTTCGCCGCTCTGGTCCGCAACGGCAGCCGGATGCTGCTGGGCCCACCAGACCCGAGCGCACCGACGATCGCCGTGCCGCGTTCCGTCGCCGGCGCGCTCGTCACCGGTGTCACCCTCAGCGTTGCTCTGGGTCTGACCGCCGGACCGCTCACCCAGCTTTTCCGAACTGCTGCCACCATGCTCGGAGCCACCCCATGACTGTCGACCCGCCCATGAATGGCACACCTGTCGGAGCACACCGGGTGGCCCGATCCCTGGCACCGGTCAGGCTTCCGGCACAGGCCGCGTCCTTGTTCGAGGAGGGCTTCCGCCTTGGTCTGGTCGCAGCGCACGACGACGGCGACACCCTGCGCGTGGTGTACCTGTTTCTCGCCGGCGCCCCCGACCGCCGCGTCGAGCTGGAGATCACGCTCCCGGCCGACGACCCGCAGCTGCCCACGCTGGCATCGCTGTCCTTCCCGGCCTCGCGCTTCGAACGCGAGATGCATGACCTGTACGGGATCGTGCCCATCAACCACCCGCTGCCCCACCGACTGGTCCGACACGCACACTGGCCGGCCGGCTGGTATCCGATGCGCAACGAGGCTGGACCTCCGCCCCCGTTCACCGACACCGAGGCCTATCCCTTCCTCGAGGTGACCGGTGACGGCGTCTATGAGATCCCGGTCGGCCCCGTCCATGCCGGCGTCATCGAGCCTGGGCACTTCCGCTTGTCCGTCGTCGGAGAGAGCATCCTCAAGCTCAAGGCCCGACTCTGGTTCACCCACCGTGGCATCGAGAAGCTGTTCGAAGGGCTGGATGCGACCGGCGCGATCCATCTCGCCGAACGCATCAGCGGTGACAGCTCCGCCGCCCACGGTCTGGCCCACAGCCTCGCTGTGGAAGACGCCCTCGGCATTGTCATGCCCGAACCAGCCCACCGGTTGCGGGCCCTGGTCCTCGAGCTCGAGCGCCTCTACAACCACGCCGCCGACCTCGGCGCGCTGGCCAACGACGCCGGCTTCTCCCTCGCCAACGCCCACGCGCAACGGATCCGCGAACAGCTGCTCCGGATCAACAACGCCACCACCGGACACCGACTGCTCCGCGGTGCCATCACTCCCGGCGCTGTCGAGCTGCTCAGCCTTCCGGACCCGTTGCAGCTCGCCGACCTCGCCGCCGACCTCGCAGAGGTCGCCCAGCTCACCCTCGGCAACACCGTCGTCCGGGATCGCTTCACCGGTACCTCAGTCCTCACCCGCGACCAGGTCCGGGACCTGGGATGCCTGGGCTACGTCGCCCGCGCCAGCGGTCTCGCTACCGACGCACGACTGGATCACCCCACCGTGGAGCTCCCCGTCAGCCCTGTCTCGAACCCCCATGGAGACGTCCTCGCCCGCTTCACCGTCCGCCTCGAGGAGTACGCCGCCTCCACCCGCCTCGCCGTTCATCTCATCAGCACTGCTGACCAGCTTTCCTTCCGGGTTTCCCCAGCGGAGGGGGCCGAGGGAGCCACCGGCGCTGAGGCCCAGCCAACCGCCGTGCGAAGTGGGGTCGGCATCGTGGAGGGATGGCGCGGCACCATCGTCCACCGCGTGGAGGTCGACCCGGATGGGCGCCTGACGCGAGCCAAGATCGTGGACCCGTCCTGGTTCAACTGGCCAGCGATACCTGTCGCGCTGGCGGACACGATCGTGCCCGACTTCCCGCTCACCAACAAGAGCTTCAACCTGTCGTACGCCGGCAACGACCTCTGACCCAGTTTCACCGGGCACGTCTTCCGGCCAAACGCGGCACACGCACCCAACCGCCCGCCTCACCGGGCACGTCTTCCGGCCAAACGCGGCACACGCACCCAACCGCTCGCCATACCGCTCGTCGTCAGCGATCCGCCGTCGTTCACTGACCGATGGCGGCGCAGTCGGCGACGACCAGGTTGGCCTGAGATCCCAGCGATTCCGCCGCTGCCTGGAAGTCGGTAGGGGCGTCAGCGCTGACCTTCTGGAGCGAGCCGACACTATCCGACAGCTTCCGCAGGTTCTTGCCGATCGGCAGTCCTGCGTTCTGCTCGGCGAGAGACGCCATCTCAGCGGCGATCGGCTCCAGCTGCGCGGCGGCCTCCGCCTGGGTCATGGTGCCCTGCGCAACCTTCGTGCCCACATCTGCGGCACCCTGCGCCGAGCCGGCGACATCGACGCAGACCTTGGCCGTCTTGGCCTTGTCGACAAGCGACAGGCCGCCTCCGGCAGCATCCCCGGACGTGCTGCAGCCGGTCAGTCCGGCGACGCTCAGAATCAGTACGGGAACAACAAAGGCAGGTCCATATCGACGTTTCAGCATCAGCCCACTATTGCAGGAGGAAGTCGACGGCTTGCGCGGCAGTCCAGCCTCCGGGAAGCTCCGCGAGCATCTTGCTGACGCCGTCCAGGTCCGCGCCCAGGGTGGCGATGGCGGCCTCCTGATAGCCGTCGCGGCGGGTCTGCCCCAGCCCCACGTTGGCCGTGAGCCCGTTGCACAGACATTTGCGTCCCACCGTGTCGGCAAGGTCGCCGCCCTTGCGGACGTACATGTGGACGGGCTCGGCCGGGCACCGGTATCCCACCGTCCCGGGCTCCTTCTCGTAGGGCACGCGAAGGTAGCTCAGGTCGCACAGACGCGGCCGGGCGTCATACGTCTCCGGCTCCGAAAGGGATCCGGGCACGGACGCGACCTTGAACGGGAACCCGGTCGGCGAGGCGAGCGCATCCGTGCGCACCTCGAGCCGTCCTGCAGCCAGCTCGCTCAGCATCTCCTTGCGCACAGAGGTCTCGATCCCGGACTCCTCACAGAGGGCGAACAGCGTGCCCACCTGCACCCCGGCGGCACCCTCCGCGAGAGCTTGTTTGACCTGCACGGCGGTGGAGTAGCCGCCGGCCAGCCAGAAGGGCAGCCCGACCGCGGCGACCTTGGCCAGATCCGCGTCGTCACGTGGACCGAAGACCGGCTGCCCGTCGTCGTCCAGGACAAGGCGACCGCGCGGAGGTGCGTTGTGCCCGCCCGCTCGCGGCCCCTCGACGACGAAACCGTCGGGTCGGGTCGAGTCCTCACGCGCCAGATAGGCGGCAAGAACGTGCGCGGAGACGATCGCCAGGAAGAGCGGGCGATGCAAGGGCGCCAAGCCACCTCCGGTGAGGGCCTCCGGGTCGATGCCGACGCTGTATGCCGTCGTCGCCCCGTCGACGTGCAGGTCCAGCGAGCACTTCTCATGACGAGCCAGGTGGTTGAGGAGGCGAGGAATCTCACTGGGGATCCCGGCACCCATCAGAACGTAGTCAACCCCCGCGAGCATCGCGCCATAGGCGGCACTCGGCGTGGCCATCTGGACCTTCTCGAGGAAGTTGATCCCCACGACGCCGTCGTGACCCTCCTTGGACAGCCACACCTCGGCGAAGTTGGCGACGATGGACAGATCCAGGTCGGTGCCACTCGGATTCATGTGGAGCTTGTGGACGGGCGCGTACGACTGACCCGGGGTCCTGCCGCCCTCGCGGAAGTGCCGGTCCAACACTCGTTTGGCCATGGCAGGCACCGGGAACTGTTCGAGGGCGCGTCTGACGTCGCCATCCGCGTCGCCATCCTGAAGCCGCCGGGCGATGACCACGTCCAACGCGGTCCCGGAGACGACGCCGAGCTGTCCGGCCTGCGACACGGCCCGAGCCATCTGCCAGGACGAAACGGCGACACCCATGCCGCCTTGGATGACGACCGGCCATGGGCCGTCCGTGGCCGAGGACGGCCGGGCAGGGCGATCGCTGGTCGACAAGGGCATTCTCGAAACCTCCAACTAACCAACTTACGGGAACGTAACTTACGTTACCGTAGGTTAACGATTGTTGGCTAATTCCGGCTGGGACCATGGTCCCGAGATCCGCCCGACGAATGAGCTCAGGCCGCCATGAAGTCGCCCAGGACCTTGGCAAACCGCTCCGGCTGCTCGAGGTGCGGGTAGTGTCCCGCGCCCTCGAACAGCTCCACCCTGCTGCCGGGCAGTGCCTGTTGAGCGGCGGCCGCGTGGCCGGCTGGGATCATCCGGTCCCGCGTCCCCCATACGACGAGGGTGGGGATCTGGACGGGAAGCGGTAGGTGATCGTGCACGCTCACGCTCTGTCCGCCCGGGTCGATGACGGAGCGCGTCGTGGCAAGAAACGCACGTCGACTCTCAGCGTCGGCGAGCGACGTGAACCCTCGCCAGGCCTCGGTCACATCCCTGCTCGGCTTCCAGCCAAACCGGGCGAGGCCCCCTCCCACGGCTTCAACCTGGTGGAGCACCCATCTGGAAGCGATCAACGGCAGGACCCATTCGGCGCCGGGCAGGGTGGCCGATCGGAGCAGCGGGCTCACTGACCGTCCGAAGCCCCCGCTGGCGACCAGGACCAGCCGCTCGACACGTTCCGGAAACAGGTAGCAGAACTGCATCGCGATGCCGCCACCGAGCGAATGTCCCACCAGCGTCACGCGATCGATGCCGAGCCGATCGAGCAGATCTCGCATGGTGGCGGCGTGTGCGCTCAGCGAGTAGTCACCCATCGGTTTTGCGGACAAGCCGTGGCCGTGCAGGTCGGGAGCCAGGATGCGGTGATCCGTGTTCAGCGTGTCGACCAGGTGGCCCCAGCTCCTGCTCGAGCTGGTCAGCCCATGAATGAAGAGGACGGCCGGGCCGTCGCCGCTGTCGAGGTACGAGAGGTCGTGCCCGTTGGCCATCGCCATGCGTTGGTACTCCCTCGCCACGGCGCCTCCTTCTACCCGCCGGTAACTTAGCAAGCGTAGCCGACGGAAGGTGATGACAGCCAGCGCTCGGAACAACCTGGACGCGGAGGGTCAGGGCTGACGTTCAATCGCGCCCGGTCAGGGCGGAGCGTGGATCAACAATCCACCGTGCCGTTATAGGCCCGATGTCCGGATTGTTGTAGACATGCCGTGAAAATGACCAAATGCTGACCGAATCTTTACCTTCTCGTGTACGTTCATTGAGGTACAGATCCAGGAACAGCCTCCCGAGAGACAGGGGTTCGGCAGCATGGACGTTCTTCGTGGTCTGAGTAGCGAGACCAGTTCCGTCGCTTCGACGTTCTTGTGGTCGCTCCTCGTTGTCACCGCGGCCACCGGGATCGTGATCCTGATCGGCATCGGCATCAGCAAGTTCATCGCTACCGGCAAGCCTGCCGCTGAGCCAGTCCACGTCGTCACGCCTTGCGGTATCAAAGGCCACCGCTATCGTGCCCACCACACCGGGTGGCGCTGCACCACCTGCGGTGAAGGGGCACTCCACGAAGACGAGCTGTCCGACCCTGTCACGGTTGCTCCGGCGCCACCCAAGGCCGCCCCCGCATCAACGCCACGGGCGGCCTAGGCACTGAGCGGGTAGCTCGTTGCATGTCGGCGTCCACTGACTTGTCGGGCACAACGCCCCAGCACGCCAGCAGATAGAATCCGGCCCGTGGAACGGCACGTCACCTCCCTGCTCATCGCGACCGGCTGACCTGGTCGTGATCTTGGGCGACGAAGCGCGGATCCTGATCGTGTGCACCGGCAACATCTGCCGTTCACCGTTCATCGAGCGACTCCTGCAGCTCCAGCTGGACGAGCATCGGGCGAGCTTCGCACAGCGCATCCTCGTGCACAGCGCCGGCACCGGCGCCGTCACCGGGTCGGCCATGGACAAGCGTGCAGCTGCTGACGCACGGCGGCGACCCCACCGGATTCAGGGCGAGAGATCTCACTCCAGACCTCATCGCCGAGTCCGATCTGATACTGACCGCGACCCGCGATCACCGCGGACGAGTCGCAGTGATGTACCCAAAGGCCCTGCGCCAGGTGTTCACCTTCTGCGACTTCGCCGACCTCGTCGGTGGGGTCAACGGGCTCAGTACCCTTGTCGCGCAAGGTGACTCGCGGGCATGCGCCCGCCAGATCACCGAACAGGCCGCAGCGAGACGTGGACTCAACCCACCGCTGGAGCTCGGGCAGGCCGACATCGTCGACCCGTTCCGGCGCGAGGACGACGTGTTCGTCACCATGGCACAACAGGCCGCTGGGTCAATGCCTGCAGTCGTTCGAGCGCTCGCCGGCTGAGGATCCAGTCATCATCGGCGTTCGCCGGAACTGATCGCGGGGCCGGTCAATTGCGGGGCGGTCAATTGTGGCGCCGGTCAATCGCGGGGCCGGTCAATCGTGGTGCGGTTTGATCACGGACCAGCCAGAGCCGGATAGAGCAGGAGAACGTCGCGCTCGACAGCACCGACTGAGGCGACGATAGCTGCAGCGCGTGCGAGCCGGGGATCGCTGCCGGCGCCGGCCAGGTTCTCGCAGACGAGTGCTGCGCCAGCTCTCGCTGCCGCGGCGCCCATGAGCACAGCCACGGCGGCGTCTCCACGGAGGTTGGGGTTGCCCGAGCGGGCCAGGCCCAGGGCGAGGTCAGCAAGCTCGGCGGCCACCTCAGCAACCTCGAGCGGGATCCTGATGGCCTCGTCGAGGGCGGCAGCGACGTCGTCGCGACGTCCAGACCGTCGCACCCGGACGTAGTGCGCGTAGACGGCCGGATCGGACTGCGCGAGCGAAGCCGCCCGCGCCCGCAGCTCGTCGGCCCGCCCGGCGAGTTTGCCCTGGTCACCGTCAGTGAAGCGGGCGCACATCCCGTCGAGGGCCCCCGCGAGCGCGGCCACGATCCCCACCACGACACCCCCGCCGGGCGCAGTCGTCCTGGCCGCCACGGCGTCGAGCAACCCCTGCAGCGACATCTCCGCGGCAATCCCATTCATGAGCCTGATCCCACCACAACCGACCGGCTGCAGGTGGGAAACAGGTCACCCGACCGTGATCTTGATGTCCATGCCCTTGTCCTTGTGGCCGGGCACGGAGCACCACAGCTCGTAGGACCCCTTCTGCAGGGCGACGGTGAGCGAGCCGGACTCCCCGGCCCCCAGGGTCGGCGACGCCTTGGAGTCGACGCCGGGACCCTTGATGGTCAAGTTGTGCGGGAACGAGCCCTGGTTCTGGATCTTGAAGGTGTAGTCCCCCGGCGTGAAGCTCGCCTTGTCGAGGGTGATCGAGAACTCCTTCTCAACCACGCCGACGCTCGTGCCCACGGGCGCGACCGAGGGGGATGCCGCGGCGCCGGCACCGTAGGCGGCCGGGGGGTTGGTAGTGCCATTGTCAGCGGTCGTGCTGCTGCAGGCGCCAAGCAGAAGGACCAGCGTGGCCGCGGCCACGAGGCGAGCTCCAAAGGTGCGCGAGGTGTGGTCGTGCGAGAAGGTGTCCATCGGGGACCTCCAATCCGTTGTCTCTCTCCCTATACGAGCCGGGCAACGCGTCGGTTCACTTCGACGCCGGGGTTCACTGTGGTGTCACGCCTTCCGCAGCATCTCGAGACGTCGCGACGACTCCCGGCGTTCGTGGGCGTGGTCGACGATCGAGGCACGATGGCCCGACGGTGGTCCTCATCATTGACGAAGCCAACTCTCCATCTGGACGAGGTCTTCGCCCACCTGTCAGACTTCACCACGACGGCCTCGTGGGACCGGGCACGGTCAGGACTGTCCGGACCACAGTTGACGACGCTGTCTGGTTCAGGCCCTGGCCCGACTGTGAGGTGTGGCCCGTGACGACGGAAAGTGCCCTGTACGCCCGCCCACTCGTGCTGGTGACGGGCGCCACCGGATACATCGGCGGTCGCCTGGTCCCGGAGCTGCTCGCGGCCGACTTCCGCGTTCGGGTCATGGCCCGTCGGCCCCGGCACCTGGCCGCCCGTGAGTGGCACGACCGGGTGGAGATCGTCCTGGGCGACGCCGCCGACGCCGACAGCCTCGCTGAGGCCCTGCGCGGGGTCGACGTCGCCTACTACCTCATCCACTCCCTCGGAACCGGGGCTGAGTTCCAGTCCCTCGACCGCACGAGCGCGCAAAATTTCGCGGCCGCGGCTCGCGATTGCGACGTCAGCCGGATCGTCTACCTCGGCGGCCTGTACTCCGAGGCGGAGAAGCTGAGTCCCCATCTGGAGTCCCGCAAGGAGGTCGGAGAGATCCTGCTGGCCAGCGGAGTCCCCACGACGGTGCTGCGCGCGGCCGCCATCATCGGTTCGGGATCTGCGTCGTTCGAGATGCTTCGCTACCTCACCGAACGTCTGCCAGTGATGGTCACGCCCCGCTGGGTCGAGTCCCGAATCCAGCCCATCTCGGTCAGGGACGTCCTGCGTTACCTCGTGGGATCGGCCACCATGCCACCGGAGGTGAACCGCAGCTTCGACATCGGGGGACCGGACGTCATGAGCTACAGGCAGATGATGGCCGCCTACGCCAGGACCGCTGGTCTGAAACCGCGCCGCATCATCGCGCTCCCGCTGCTGACCCCCTCCTTGTCGGGCCACTGGGTGGGCCTGGTCACGCCCGTTCCCAATAGCATCGCCCGGCCTCTGATGGAGAGTCTGGTCAACGAAGTCGTCTGTAAGGAACACGACATCGCGACGTACATTCCTGACCCCGACGGGGGGTTCACGGACTTCCACCGGGCCGTCGAGCTGGCCCTCCAACGCATCCACGACCGCCGCGTCACCACGTCCTGGTCCTCCGCCGCCACCGTGGGCGCACCAAGTGACCCGTTGCCCGGCGACCCCGACTGGGCAGGAGGCTCGCTCTACGTCGACGAACGCGTGTGCGTTGTCAACGCCACCCCGGAGCAGCTGTGGTCCGTCATAGAAGGCATCGGCGGCGGGCATGGTTGGTACTCCTGGCGTCTCGGATGGTGGACCCGTGGGCTGGTCGACCGCCTCTTCGGCGGACCGGGACTGCGCCGTGGTCGCCGAGACCCCTTCGACCTGGCCGTCGGGGACGCCCTCGACTGGTGGCGGGTCGAGGACATCGAAGACTTGCACCTGCTGCGCCTGCGCGCCGAGATGC